>NZ_JBSFJZ010000017.1:0-192305 GCF_053598315.1 Streptomyces sp. NPDC001153 | reverse complement strand
TCAGCCCGTACAGGACGGTCAGCGTCAACGGCATCTCCATGACACCGTCCCAGGCGTACACGGCGGCCCGCGGCGTGCCGGACTCCGACGCCTGAGGCCCTGCCGAGCGGCAACGGAATGCTCCGCAACGGGTTGTTCACGTGGCCTGGTGTCCCGCTGCACTTTAAGGGTTGCGCAATTGGGGAACCCTTAGACTCGCCACTCCTGACGGCACTCGTCTGGCCGGTTCGTACGTCGTGCGGCCGAGTCACACACCGAGGTTCGGGGGACAGATGGGGGCACCGGAACTGCCCGAGGCAGAGATTCATGCGACGTTCGAGCGGCTTCTGGAGGAGGGCTTGCAGTCCCCGCAGGTCGCTGACGCGCTGCGCCGACCCGGCGGAACGCTCGACCGCGGACGGCTGCGTACGCGAGCGCTCCAGGCGCGGGACGACATCCTTGCCGCTGCGGCCGTCGAGTATCGCGAGTTCGTCGAGGCGCTGGCCGACGTGGCCGCCGGGACGAAGGACCGCAGCGCCAGCGAAGGGCCGGAAACCGGTGTGCCGAGCGCCAGTGGCGGCCTCTTGCCGGTGCTGGCGGTGCTCGTGACGAGTCTGGCCGTCGCTGCCGCCGCCGTGTGCCTGATCATAGGGTTCGTCCTGCTGGCCCTTGGAGCGCGTCCCTACGTCGGCGAAGCACTGATCACGTCGGGTCTGATCGCCGGGGCCGTGGCCGTGGGAGGAGCGATCGGGGACCTCGCGTACTTCATCGTGGCGGCCGCTCGGAGCCGGGCGGCCGATCGGCCTGACGCGCCTGAGGATGCGGCCACCGGAGCGGCGCACGCACGTGAGGAGTGGGAGCTGGCCCTGCTGGAGCGGGGAGTCCTGCCGTTCCTGCTCGGGCGGCTCGAAGAGAGTTCCGCGGCGGAGCGTGAGGGCCCTTCTGCCCGCCGGTCCGCGCGCGGCCTCTGACGGGGTCTCCGGCCTTGTGCGCGCCGCGCTCGGGCCCGATGGCTCGTCCTGTGCGCCGGCGGCACCTGGCCCGCCCACCCCGTCGTTACGGGGAAAGCCGCGCGATTCCATGCGTCTTCGGCGTCTTCGCGCTCCCCACGGCCGAGACCGTGCTATTGCCGACTGCCGCACCCCGGGCAGAAGGCCGCGCCGTCCGGCACCACGGCGGAGCAGGAAGCGCATGCGGAGGACTGGGCCAGGTGATAGCCGCAGCCGGAGCAGAAGGCGGCGCCGCGGGTCTCGGTGCGGCACTGGGGGCAGACCAGCTGCCGGGGCATGTTGGGGTCGTACCCCTGACCGGCCTGCTGGCCCACGGCGTACGCCCGCTGCGAGGCCATGTCGTTCAGGCCGCGCTGCTGGGCCGCCATGGCCTCGGCCGCGGTGTCCGGAGCGCAGTTCAGGCACAGGCCCTGCGCCGCGTTCCAGCAGCGCCCGCAGACGTAGTGGGTGCATCGCGCACAGCGGTTGAAGTGTCCTTGCGCATTGCCGATCGCCCGTTCGAAAGCCTTGTCGCGGGCGGGCCCCCAGCCGGCGCCGGCGAGTCCGTCGGCCGCGGAGGTGAGCCCGCCGCCGGCCCGGCCCAGCAGGCTCCAGGCCATGTCGACGCCCTTGCCGAGCCAGGTGGCGGCCCGCTCACCGGCGTACGGCTCGAAGGGCGAGCGCCAGGTGTCGTAGCAGCGGGAACACGAGAACTCGAACTGGAAACCGGCCCCCGTACCGCTGCGCTCGCACAGGTCACGGTAGTTGTTGCTGAAGTAGATCTCGCTGCTCACGTGGTCCCCCCACAGTTCCGGCCGTCGGCACACTGCCCTACGACGCCGGCGGAAGGCTACTGGTTCTCGCCATCGGTGAGGCATTCAACGGCAGGGCCGCCGGCCGCAGTCCCGTCGGGGATCAGCCGGGCGACCACGACGAGCTCCTGCCGCGCTGCCTCGTACGTCTCAGGGACTGGCGATGTCGAAGCCGTACCGCAGTGGCTCACTGCTGCTTGGCGCTCTCGGGGCGGGCCGGCGGAGTACCCACCCGGCGCCACAGTTTATCTTTTGCGCAATTGAGGGAACCGTGGTGATGTGGTCGGCGTTGAACCCGGTGACCGTACAGACGACCCGCAGTCGGGAGGAAGAGCCGTGGGAGTTTCCCTGGGCAAGGGCGGCAACGTGTCGCTGAGCAAGGAGGCGCCGGGCCTGAGCGCGGTACTGGTCGGCCTCGGGTGGGACGTTCGCACCACCACCGGTGCGGACTACGACCTGGATGCCTCCGCCCTGCTCTGCGATGCCTCCGGCAAGGTCGTCTCCGACCAGCACTTCGTCTTCTACAACAACCTCAGGAGCCCGGACGGGTCGGTGGAGCACACCGGAGACAACCTCACCGGTGAGGGCGAGGGCGACGACGAGTCGATCAAGGTGAACCTGGCCGCCGTACCGGGCGAGGTCGCGAAGATCGTGTTCCCGGTCTCCATCCATGAGGCGGAGGTGCGCGGCCAGAGCTTCGGGCAGGTGCGGAACGCGTTCATCCGTGTCGTGAACCAGGCAGGCGGCCAGGAGATCGCGCGGTACGACCTGTCCGAGGATGCCTCGACGGAAACCGCGATGGTGTTCGGCGAGCTGTACCGGCACGGCGCGGAGTGGAAGTTCCGCGCGGTGGGACAGGGCTACGCCTCGGGCCTGCGCGGAATCGCGGCCGACTTCGGCGTCCACGTCTGAGGCCCCCTACTGTCGCCCACCGCCCGCTCGGCCGGCCCCATGCCCGCATGCGGCCCCATGCCCGCATGCGGCCCCATCCCCGCATGCGGGCGATGGGCGGGCGGCCCGGACACCCTTGGCCGTCACGGAACCCCGGCGGCCACAGCCGACCGTACGACCCGCAGGCGATCGCGTGAGCGCGAAAGCCGGAGGACGCTCACATGACCGGTGCGAACACCTTCACCGTCTCGGGCTACGGCCCCGAGCGCCCCGCCTGGGCGCGGCTCTTCGCGCGCGACTCCGTGGTGCGCCGGCTGGACTGGCCGATACTGCTGGCGGCCCTTGCCCTGTCGTTCATCGGCTCGCTGCTGGTGTACTCCGCCACCCGGAACCGCACCGGGATCAACCAGGGTGACCCGCACTACTTCCTCGTCCGGCACTTGATGAACCTCGGCATCGGGTGCGTCCTGATGATCGGCACGATCTGGCTGGGCCACCGCGCCCTGCGCAACGCGGTGCCGATGCTCTACGGCATCTCACTGCTCGGGGTGCTGGCGGTGCTCACCCCGCTCGGTGCCACCATCAACGGCAACCGCAACTGGATCGTGCTGGGCGGCGGATTCTCTCTCCAGCCCTCGGAGTTCGTGAAGGTCACCATCATCCTGGGCATGGCCCTGCTCCTCGCGGCCCAGGTCGACGCGGCCGACAAGAAGTACCCGGACAACCGCACGGTGATCCAGGCCCTGGGCCTGGCCGCCGTGCCGATCGCGGTCGTCATGATGATGCCCGACCTCGGCTCGACGATGGTCATGACGGTCACGATCCTGGGCGTGCTGCTCGCGTCCGGCGCCTCCAACCGCTGGGTCTTCGGCCTGCTCGGCGTCGGTGTCCTCGGTGCCGTCGCCGTGTGGCAGTTGCATCTGCTCGACCAGTACCAGATCAACCGCTTCGCCGCCTTCGCCGACCCGAGCCTGGACCCGTCCGGGGTCGGCTACAACACCAACCAGGCCCGCATCGCCATCGGATCCGGCGGTCTGACGGGCGAGGGCCTCTTCCATGGCGCGCAGACCACCGGCCAGTTCGTCCCGGAGCAGCAGACCGACTTCGTGTTCACGGTCGCCGGGGAGGAACTGGGCTTCGCAGGCGGCATCCTGATCATCGCCCTGATCGGCGTGATCCTGTGGCGTGCCTGCCGCATCGCCCGCGAGACAACCGAGCTGTACGGCACGATAATCGCCGCCGGCATCGTCGCCTGGTTCTCCTTCCAGTCCTTCGAGAACATCGGCATGGCGCTCGGCATCATGCCGGTGGCGGGCATTCCGCTGCCGTTCGTCTCCTACGGCGGTTCCTCGATGTTCGCGGTGTGGGTGGCGGTCGGTCTGCTGCAGTCCATCCGGGTGCAGCAAAGGTGACCAATGGTCCGGCGAGGCTTATGAGCTCGGAGGAGGGCTGGACCCCGTCGCCGAGTCGGTTGCCGTCTACAGCGGCCACGCCGGCGAGTACGCGGCTGTGCATGCTCCGAAGATGGCGGATCGAGTCGAGCGGTTCGCGGGCTCTCTGCCGGCGCCTTCGTTGATCCTCGACGCCGGATGCGGCCCGGGCCGCGACCTCGCGAGGTTCCGGGCGTACGGGCATGTGGCGCGCGGTGTCGACCTGAACCCGGTGTTCGTGGCGATGGCCAACACCCACGCGCCCACATCGCAGTGCGATCTGCGTGAGGTCGGGAAGCGGTTCCCGGCCGGAACGTTCGACGGTGTCTGGGCGTCCGCCTCTCTCGTCCACCTCGATGCGGCGGAGACCGTTGACGTGCTGGGGCAGTTCGGGGCGCTGCTGCGTCCCGGCGGCAAGCTGTACGTGTGTCTCAAAGCCACCGGGCACACGGGCTGGCTCGACGAACCTGACGGAAGACGGTGGTACACCGTCTGGGATCCGGACGAGTTTGCCACCGCCGTGACGGGGGCGGGCTTCGAGGTCGACCGGGTGGACCCGGGCCCGTACGCCGAGGTGTGGGCCTCCCGCAACGGCTGAGGTCGGCAGCGCCCGGTGAACCGGGGCACACACGCTGTTCCGAACGCATTGACCTCGGGGTCGCCGTTCTCTGCGCCGGCGTGCGCGTTGACGACCAGGCACCCCCAGCGGGCGTGAGCAGCCGGACGGTGGTTCGACCGGTGACGGGGCGTCAGCGGGGTTTCGGGCCGGGACGACCACTCGTCCCCTCGGACTGGTGCGGCTTGACCGCGCGAACGATCGCGGAGTGCATGCCGTCGGCGACGGAGTGGGTCGAGGTGATCTGTACGTCGGTGAATCCGGCTCGCTCCAGTCCCTCCCGGTACTCGCTGAAGGACAGCGCGCCGGCGATGCAGCCGACGTGGTCCCCGCGCTCGGCGCGCTGTTCGAGGGTGAGGGTGTCGTCGGCGACGATGTCCGACACGCCGATCCGGCCGCCCGGCTTCAGCACACGGTAGGTCTCGGCGAAGACGGCCGGCTTGTCGGCGGACAGGTTGATCACGCAGTTGGAGATCACCACGTCCAGGGTGCCGGCGGGCAGCGGGATCGCCTCGATGGTGCCCTTGAGGAACTCCACGTTCGTCGCGTCGGCCTTCTCGGCGTTGGCCAGTGCCAGGGCGAGCATCTCCTCGGTCATGTCCAGCCCGTACGCCCTCCCCGTCGGCCCCACGCGGCGGGCGGACAGCAGCACGTCGATGCCACCGCCGGAGCCGAGGTCGAGGACGCGCTCGCCCTCGCGCAGTTCGGCCACGGCGACGGGGTTTCCGCAGCCGAGGGAGGCGGCGACGGCATCGGCGGGCAGGGTGTCACGCTCGTCGGCGGCGTAGAGCGTGGAACCGAAGTTCTCGTCCGCTTCGAGGGGCTGGGGTCCGCAACAGGCGGTGCCACCTTCGGCGACCTTGACGGCCGCGGCGGCGTACCACCGGCGGACGGTGTCACGCAGGTCAATGGGCTGCTCGTTCATGGCTTCACTCCTGGGTGACGAGGCACGAGAGCACGTCGGACGGCCTGTATCGACATTCATCGATGCAACCTTGCGCCCTGGATCGAAGAATGTCAACATAGAGGAATGTCGAAACAAGAGCTTGCGGTGATCGGCCAGGGCGACGCCTGCTGCCCGGGGGTCTCTACGGCGCCGCTCGACGACGGGCGGGCAGCCGAGCTGGCCAAGGCCTTCAAGGCCCTGGGCGACCCGGTGCGGCTCCGGCTGCTGTCGATGATCGCCTCGCGTGAGGGCGGTGAGGTGTGCGTGTGCGAGATGACGCCCGCCTTCGATCTGTCCCAGCCGACGATCTCCCACCACCTCAAGCTCCTGCGCCAGGCCGGTCTCATCGACTGCGAGCGCCGTGGCACCTGGGTCTACTACTGGGTGCTGCCGGAGGCTCTCGATCACCTGGCCGCGTTCTTGAGGACGCCGACGGCCACCGGGGCGCCCGCGTGAGCGCCTCTCTCGGGCGGCGTGCCCTGGCCGAGGCCGTCGGCTCGGCGGCGTTGGTCGCCGTGGTGGTCGGTTCGGGCATCCAGGCCACCGGACTGTCGCACGACGGGGGCGTGCAGTTGCTCGCCAACGCGCTCGCCACGGTCTTCGGCCTCGGCGTGCTCATCGCTCTGCTCGGGCCCGTCTCCGGTGCCCACTTCAACCCGGTCGTCACGCTCGCGGCCTGGTGCACCGGCCGCCGTACCGGCGGCGGGCTCACCGCACGGGACGTGTGCGCCTACGTTCCCGCCCAGGTCGCGGGAGCGGTGGCGGGTGCGGTCGTCGCCGACGCCATGTTCGGCGAGCCGTTGGTGCGGTGGTCGACGCGCGACCGCTCGGCCGGCCATCTGCTGCTGGGCGAGATCGTCGCCACCGCCGGACTGGTGTTCCTGGTGTTCGGCCTGTCCAGGGCCGGCCGTGCTCACGTCGCCCCGGTCGCGGTGGCGTCGTACATCGGAGCGGCGTACTGGTTCACCTCTTCGACCTCGTTCGCGAACCCGGCGGTGACGATCGGCCGGGCCTTCACGGACACCTTCGCCGGCATCGCGCCCGGCTCGGTCGCCCCGTTCGTGGCAGCGCAGGCGGTCGGCGCGTTGCTCGGGCTGGTGCTCATGGGCCTGGTCTTCGAGCCTCAGGGTTCTGCGCAGGCCGATGCCTCATCGGCCCAGGACGAGCCCGAACTCGCCGCCCCCACCCTCCCCTGACCCGCTGCCCAGGAAGGCGCCCCCGTGACCAGCACTCCCGCCACCGACCGCCCCTCCGTCCTCTTCGTCTGCGTCCACAACGCCGGGCGCTCGCAGATGGCCGCCGCCTTCCTCGCCCACCTCGCCGGAGACGCGGTGGAGGTCCGTTCCGCGGGCTCGGCCCCGGCCGGCACGGTCAACCCCGCTGTCGTCGAGGCGATGCGGGAAGAGGGCATCGACATCTCCGCCGAGACTCCGAAGATCCTGACCGTCGAGGCCGTACAGGCGTCCGATGTCGTGATCACCATGGGGTGCGGTGACACCTGCCCCGTCTTCCCCGGCAAGACCTACCTGGACTGGACGTTGGACGACCCCGCCGGACAGGGCGTCGACGCCGTACGCCCCATCCGCGACGAGATCGGGAACCGCGTCCGGGACCTGCTCGCCGGCCTCGGCGTGGCGCCTCGCGTATGACAGCCGACGCGGCGGTCCGCATCGCCGCGATGCGACACCCGGCCGGGCCGCTGTCGTTCCGCTCTCCGAGCGATGTGCCTACGCCGAGCCATCGACCTGGGGTTGCTGTCGCTGTCGGTCCCTTCTGACGCCGCCCGGTCGATGGACGGTTGCGCTCGCACAGGCGGGACGCCTCGGCGTACGGCTTGGACACGCCGCACGGGATGTCGCCGGGCAGCCCCGCGACGACAACCGGGGGAGCGGGCCACATCCGCGGCTTTCCGCCCCGCGCACCGCGTCTCACCGGCCGTTGAACTGGAAGACGTCACCAATCGAGCGCACGCTCGTCGGCTCGCGCGCCCCATTCCGGCGTGACCGGGCGCGCGTCGTGGCAGGTGAAGCCGAGGCGGGTCAGTGCCCGGTGCATCTCGGCCGAGGTGAAGTCGCGGCGGTTCTGTCTGGTGATCACTTCCCCGACCTGCATCACGGGGTAGACGCGGCGGTTGATGGTCACGCACACGCCGGTGGCGGGTTCGGGCGTGATGCCGCTCATCGACTGCTCGACCTCGAACTTGGTCAGGTCGAAGGGGAACCGGGCGATGACACAGCGCATGGATGCCTCCACAGGGCGGACAGGGATGATGGCTCAGGACGTGAGGGCGAGGATGCCCAGGGCGTAGCCGTGTTCGTCGATCACGGGGGACACGTCCAGGGTCCGGTCCCGCATGGCGGCCTCCGCCTCGCCGAGTACGGCGACGGACGAGGTGAACGGTCCGCGGTCGAGCGGGATGTCCCGCAGCCGGGTCCGGTCGCTGTACCACGAGCCGCCGCGGTGCGCGGCGAGCTGGGCCCGGGTGACCAGTCCCGCGCACCGCCCGTCCTCGTCCTGGAGGAGCAGGTGCGGGACACGGGCACCGATGAGCACGGACAGGGCGACGTCGACCGTCATGTGGTCGTCGACCTGGGGCCCGGGATCGTGCATGGCGTCACGGGCGGTCAGATCGATGCCGTCGGCGCCGTCGGCCTGCTGTGTTCGGGACGGATGCTGCGTCAAGGGCTTCTCCTCTTCGTCGGGGCGGGCGGGACGGGCGACGGATCTGCCTGACTGCTGGGAGTGCATCCCCCGTACGGGGCTACGGGGTGTTCCTCGGGGCGGAGCGACGGGCGCGGGCGGCGGCCCGGCCGCTCCCGCCGTGGCCGGCGGCCCGGCCCCTGCGATTCCGGCCGGCGGATCCCTTGCTCTCGCCTCTGCCCTCGCTTCGTCCGTCGACCGGGGCGGTGAGCGTGACGGGCACGCCGGAGGGGGTCCGGGCGCCGGTGATGCGCTGCAGTTCGGCCTCGCCGGGACGGACCCGGGCGGTGTCCGGAGTGATGCCGGCGTCGGCCATCAGACGGTCCACGGCGCGGCGCTGGTGCGGCAGGACGAGGGTGACGACGGTGCCGGACTCGCCGGCGCGTGCCGTACGGCCGCCGCGGTGCAGGTAGTCCTTGTGGTCGCCGGGAGGGTCGACGTTCACGACGAGGTCGAGGCCCGCGACGTGGATGCCGCGGGCGGCGACGTTGGTGGCCACCAGGGCCGTGACGTGGCCGTCCTTGAACTGGGCGAGCGTCCGGTTGCGCTGCTGCTGGGACTTGCCGCCGTGCAGGGCGGAGGCGCGCACCCCGACGGACAGCAGGTGCGCAGCGAGCCGGTCCACCGCGTGCTTGGTGTCCAGAAACATGATCACGCGTCCGTCGCGGGCGGCGATCTCGGTCGCGGCGGAGTCCTTGTCGGCGTCGCGCACGTGCAGCAGATGGTGCTCCATGGTGGTGACGGCTCCCGCGGACGGGTCGACCGAGTGCACGACGGGGTCGTGGAGGTAGCGGCGTACCAGGAGGTCGATGTTGCGGTCCAGGGTGGCCGAGAACAGCAACCGCTGGCCGCGGGCGGGGACTTGGCCGAGCAGCGCGGTCACCTGCGGCATGAAGCCCATGTCGGCCATCTGGTCGGCCTCGTCCAGGACGGTGACGGCGACCTGGTCCAGCCGGCAGGCTCCTCGCTCGATGAGGTCCGTGAGACGGCCGGGCGTGGCGACGACGACCTCGGCGCCGCCGCGCAGCGCGCTCGCCTGACGGCCGATCGACATGCCGCCCACCACGGTGGCGAGCCGCAGCCGCAGGGCACGGGCGTACGGGGTGAGCGCGTCGGTGACCTGCTGGGCCAGTTCCCGGGTGGGGACGAGGACGAGGGCGAGCGGCTGTTTGGGCTGGGCCCGCTGCCCGTCGAGGCGGGCCAGTACCGGCAGGCCGAAGGCGAGCGTCTTGCCCGAGCCCGTCCGACCCCGGCCCAGGACGTCCCGGCCCGCCAGCGCGTTCGGCAGGGTGGCCGCCTGGATCGGGAAGGGAACGGTCACGCCCTCGGTGCGGAGTGCGGCCAGCAGCCGTGCGGGCATGTCCAGTTCGGCGAACGTCCCGACCGCGGGGAGCGGCTCGGTGAGGGTGACCGGCAGGGCGAACTCCTGTCGGCGTGCGGTGGGGCGTGCTCGTTGACCGCTCTTGTGCCGGGGGCCCGGACCGGAATTTCGACGGTGCGGTTGCTGCGCCCGGAAGCGGTTGGAGCTGCTGGAGCTGCTGGAACGAGCGGAACGGGTGCGGTCCACGACGGGGCCTTCCTCGATGCGGCACGTATCGAGGAATTCCTTGAGGGGAATCACAGGACTGAGCCGAGTGAAATCCGAAGACCTTGGGTTGACGTTTCGTACGTTCCGCACGGCCTTGCGGGAGCAGAAAAAATGGGCTGGGGCCCGCACCCCGAGAGCGCGGGCCCCAGCCACATGATGCGCGAACCGGTGGCTCGCGACGGTTCGCGTCGGCGTCAGGCGGGAACGATGTTCTCGGCCTGCGGGCCCTTCTGGCCCTGCGTGACGTCGAAGCTGACCTTCTGGCCTTCCTGAAGCTCGCGGAAGCCACCGTTGCTGATGATGTTCGAGTAGTGGGCGAACACGTCAGCGCCGCCGCCCTCCTGCTCGATGAAGCCGAAGCCCTTTTCCGCATTGAACCACTTCACGGTGCCAGATGCCATATTGAATCTCCCTTGGAGGGGCAGTGTCGGACTCCGCACTTTACGGAGCCTAGTCGCCGCGATGATCACCCCTCCGGAAAGATCCCGGAAAGCTCTGCAAAGAAAAAATCTCTGGCAACCAAAACCGCAACAGCTATCACGTTAACACAGGCGGGTGGCGGCAGCGATGAGTTTTCGGACCGGTCCGGTAATCGTCATCCCGCTGGAGTATGCATTTCTATATCGGCGGGACTAGGTATCCGCACCGGGCTCGTCCAGCTTCCGGCGCATTTCCCGGTTCAGCCGGAGGGCGTCGTCGAGCTGGTCCTCCAGGGTGATGATGCGGCACGCGGCCTCGACGGGGGTGCCCTGGTCGACCAGTTCCCGGGCGCGGGCGGCGGTGCGCAACTGGCGGCGGGAGTACCGGCGGTGGCCGCCTTCCGAACGCAGCGGGGTGATCAGCCCGGCTTCGCCGACGGCCCGGAGGAAGGCGGGGGTGGTGCCGAGAACATCGGCGGCCCGCCCCATGGTGTAGGCGGGATAGTTGTCGTCGTCGAGGTTGCCGGCGACAGGGGTGTTCTCAGCGGGCATGGCACCTTCGTTTCGGGGGCGCGGCGAGGGACCCGGGTGTGCGCGGCACCCGTGCTGCGAAGGATCCGGCGCCATCCGCCTTCGCGCCATCCGCCTCGTGCGACAACCCTAACTCCGGCGGGCACGGACATGTGGTCTCGCCGTGGCAGATATCCCCTCTCCGGACGACGTACTCAGCTCGCGAAGTCGCGCTGCTCCGGTGTCAGCCCGGCTGCGGACATGAGCGATACGGCGGCCCGTTCGGTGGCCTCCGGCGGGACGACCAGCAGGTCCCTGCGCCCCTGGCCGGGTGCCATCAGGACGACGGTGCTCGGCGCGTGCGCCGTGGTGGACCTGCGCAGCCGGACGACCTGGTCGCGGACGAGTACGAGGCCCGGTGCCCCGGTCCCCGCCGTGCCGTTCACCAGGACGCTGACGATCTGACCCCAGGCACGGGGCAGACCGGAGAGCAGCGGCGGAAGTTCCGCCAGGAGATCGAAGGTGCGCGGCCACCAGGCCCCGTCGATACGGCGTGGCACGGTGCTCTCGGGTGCGAGGTACAGGCGCAGGAGAGGCGGGGCGGGCGGCGGGGGCCGTAGGCGGTCGCTCGTCATGAGGTGTCCTGTCGAGTGGTTCGGCGCGGTACGTCGGTCCCGGCCGGACGGTGTGCCTCGGCCGCCGGGAGAGCGCAAGCGGAGGACGCGGCGGCTCGGACCGCCGCGGTCAGCTGTTCCGTCCGGGTGCCTTTGGCGCGCCGGTGTCGGCCGTTCGTCCCTCCCAGGCGTCCTGCGCGCTGGCGTAGGCGGGGAAGCGGTGGAGGAGACCGGTGCAGCGGAAGACCAGGGCGGTCGCGTGGCTGTCGTAGACGACGCGTATCCAGCCGCCCCGGGCGCGGCAGTCGGACCACGCCTCGCACAGAGGCGCCAGGATGCTGCCGTCGGAGAACGTCACCCGGCTCAGGTCCACGATGAGGCGGAGCCGTCCGGGCCGGGCGGCGCGGGCCTCGGCCAGGGCGCGGACCAGCGGCGCCACGGTCTGCGCGTCCAGCTCGCCGTGCGCGCGGACGATGCGGCACTCCTCGAAGGGCTCGGGTGCTTCGCCCTGACTGGTCGACGGTCCGTGCGAGGAGGGCACTTGAGGCCGGCCGACGGTCCCTGCCGAGGATGCCCACGGGGTGGCGTGCCTCATGGTGTCTCCCCTGTCGTGCTCCCGAGGAGCCCGGTCTCGGCGAGCGTCAGCATGCGCGCGGCGGTCAGCGGGTTCTCGGGGTCGGCTGCCGCGGCCGGCAGCCGGGCGGCTGTTCCGGCGGGCTTCTCGGGCGGGACGACCAGCAGCACCCAGCGCCTCTCGGTGCCGCAGTCCAGGGTGATGACGTGCGCGGCGCTTCCGGGGCCGGCCGGCTCAACGGCGATCTCCCGGCCGGGTGACATGACCGTGTGTGGCGCGTCGGGCCATTCGGCGGGATCAACGGTGACCCGCACCGTGGTATCCGGATCCGGCTCCAACGAGCCGACCAGCGAGGGAAGTTCGAGTTCGAGCGCGGCGCGGCGCGGCCACCGGGCCCCGTCCAGCGGGCCGTGGCTGACGTCCGGCGGGAGGGCCAGGCGCGGCAGGGGCATGCGGTACGTGTGCGCGTCGGCCGCGGGCACGCCTCCGGTCGGCGTACTGCTCGGTTCCATCGTGCGGTCCCGTCCCGGAAGCCGTGGAGCGACTGCCCGTCTGGTCACTCGCCGGGAACGGCACCGCCGGAAGCGCTGCGCGAAGAGCTCTCGGTACGGTCAAGGCTACTCCCCGGCCGACGAGAGGCGGGCGGGTCAGTCGCCCGACTACGACCGCTCTGTCCTCTCCCGGTCGTCCTGCTGCTCCTCCTCCTGCTCCTCCTCCTGCTCCTCCTCCAGCTCTTCCATCAGGCAGATGCCGACGTGTGTCAGAGAGACGGCGGCCGGGGTCCGGTGCGAGGTCCACTCCACGTTGATCAGGCCCTCGTCGGCCAGGTAGACGCACGCGGCGGAGAGGTCCTCGTCGGGCAGGTCAAGCTCGGCACGGAGCACCGATCCGCTGACCTCGGGGCGGTTGTGCTCGACGGCCCCGTACAGGGATTCCAGGACCGCCTTCCGGTTGTTCCTGCGTTCGCGGAGTTTCGTCATGGCTGTCGTTCTCCGAGGTGTTGACGGCCGCGTGGGCATGGACGCGACGGTGGACTCCCGTGGCCTCAGGGACCCGGGTCACACCTCGTCGGCGTGTGCTTGCGCCTGCTGTGTCGATGTACGGGTCGAGAGCCAGGACCGTGCGGGTTCCGCGGCGTTCGCGGTGTCGAGGGTGAGATGGAGCCGGGTCCCTCCTTCGCGGCCGGCGGGATAGCTGCGCTGCTCGGTCGAGGCGAAGCAGCGGCGGAGGACGTCGGCCACGCGCCGGGCGACCTCAGGGGTCGCGGCCACGATGCGGACCTCGGCGTGACTCTCGGAGGGCAAGGGGTTGTGCTCCATACGGACCTCCTGGCGGGCGACGGGTACACACCAGAACGCGGTCGTTGCCCGAGCCGCCGAGCGACGGTGACGGGGGCTGCGCCGTGTTTCCACGGCACCCCTCTCCTGAAGGGTATGCCGGGCGAGGGCGGCCGTGCGTACCCCGCCCGACCGGCGGTCCGGCCGGGAGTACGCCTGGGAGTACGGTGGAGACATCGAGGGCACTCCGTGCACCGGCTCCGACACCAGTGCCGCTCTCGGTGATCGACGACACGGGGGCGGTCCTCGTCCGCGCCCGGGGCAGGGTCCGCCCCATGACCGCGCACATGTTCATCCCGACCACCCCGACGCCGTCGAACGTTCCCGCCCCCCGGCCCGCACCGGCCAAGCCGCGCACACGTGCTCCGGGCCGGCCGAGGTGGGAGCGGGGAGCCTCACCGTACGAGGGAGAACGCCTCCGCCCGCTGACCCGCGGGCAGGTCGAGGATCGCCTGCAAGAGCTGGGCGACCTGTACGCGAAGGTGTCCGGTGACGGCCCATGGGCATGGAACCAGGGGCGCGGCGCCTTCCTGCGGCATCTCGCGGCCGACGCACGACGACCGGGGTTCTCGCTGCTGATCGCGGAGACTACCGCCCTGACCGGATGCGCCTACGGCTTCCTCACGGGCGGTGCCGGTCCGTGGTGGGAGGGCTTCGACGGACATCCGCCAGGGAGCCTGCTCCGCCGCGCCGCCTCCAGGCGACTCTTCGTCGTATCCGGGATCGTCGTCCCTCCCCGTGTGCACCGGGAGCACCCGGACCGTGCCTGGAATCTCGCCCGGCGCTTCCAGCGGCGACTGCTCGCCGACCACGGCGCCGTACTCGGCGTCACGCTGGTGGACGCCCGGGACCACAGGGCGGTTGAGACGTTGCGGTCCTGGGGGTGGCGGAGCGTCGGGGACGACACACTCACGGCTGTGCCGCCCGGCCCGTTGCGGGTTCTGGTGCTGGTTCCGGGGACGTGAGCCCCGTACTCGTCGCTTCGGCCTCGGACAGGCGCAGGGCGAGGAGGGCCATGTCGTCGGTGCTGCCGGGGGAACTGCGCGTGAATGCGGACGGCAAGTCGCCCTCAGCGCGCCGCGCAGACCGTCCGTATCCGATTCAGCCGGTCGTGACCTGGACCTCGCCGACGCGGTGACCACGGCCCTGGCCGCCGACTACGACACCGACGCGGTCCTCACCTCGACCGGCGCGACTTCCGGGCCGTGCGCCCGCTGGGCCGCTACAAGGTGTTCCGGGTACGGCCCGACGGTCTGCCGCTTTGACGCGAACGTCCGGACGCCGAAGTCGCAGCCGTGGAAGGGACTTGGCCAGCCGTGGAGATTCCCCGGCAACAGATAAACCCCAGGTTGCTGACCTGGGATTTCAGCGGTTCGGAGGCGCGGAGAGGTCCTCCAGGCGGCTGAAGAGCAGGCGACCCCGGAAGCGAGAACTGGCCGGAAGGGCGCCGTTGCAGGAGCGCATGGAGGACGGTTCAGCGGTGAGACTGTCCACATGCGGACGCGTCCGTATGCCGAGCGCCGCACGGCGCGTGCAATTCCGGCTCGTCTTCGGTACTCGGCGAAGGACAGAGCGCCGGCGATGCAGCCGACACAGTCCCCGCGCTCGGTCCGCTGATCGGGCGTGATGGTGTCCTCGGCGACGACGTCGCAGACGCCGATACGGCCGCCGGGCCTCAGGACGGGAAAGGTCTTCACGGAGACTGCGGGCTTGTCGACGGACAGGTTGATCACGCAGTTCGAGATGACCACGTCGACGGTGTTCGCGGGGAGCGGGATCGCCTCGATGATGCCTTGAGGAACTCGACGTTCGTCGCACCCCGCCCTCGCCGCGTTGTCGAGCGCCAGGGCGAGCATCCCGTAGACGAGGCCGTGCAATGCCCCAGGGCAAACGTCTCGTCATTGCCAAGGAGCCCGCAGCCTCGTGTCGGTGGGGCGGCTCCCTCTGCTGATGACGTGCTCTCGCGTCACGTTTCCGCGGTCGCGGGCGCTGCGCAGGGCTGGTGGGCAGCGCGGTCGAACGCCTAACCGGATAGTTAATCCGGATGTGTGCTACCGTCTCGGCTAACCGGATGAAGTATCCGATTGTCTGTCGGGGTGGAGGAACTCATGACGAAGACAGCTGTGGTCACGGCGGGGACAGGGGGCATCGGCCTGGAGACGGCGCTGGGGCTGGCGGCTGCCGGGTTCGCGGTCACCGTGGTCGGGCGCGACGCGGAACGGGGGGCCGGAGCGGTCAAGCGGATCAACGCGGCGGGCCCGGACGGCGCCGGCCAGTTCCTGTCCGCCGACCTCTCCTCACTCGACCAGGTGCGCGCGCTCGCCGACCGGATCGCCGCCGACCACGACGCCTCGGGGGAACCGCTGACGGTGCTGGTCAACAACGTCGGAGCGATGTTCCCGCAGCACCGGACCCTGGGCGGCGTCGAGGCGTCCTTCGTCGTCAACCACCTCTCGCCGTACCTGCTGACCGAACTGCTGCTGCCCACCCTCACAGCCGGGGCGCCCAGCCGGATCGTGAACGTGACCTCGGGCGCGGTCGCCGTCGGCAAGCGGGTGTTCGACGCCGTCGAGCCGCCCGGCGGCTACTACGGCTTCCACTGGTACGGCCGCGCCAAGCTCGCCAACCTCGCCTACACCCTGGACCTGGCCGCCCGACTGGCCGGCACGGGCGTGTCGGTCTTCGCCGCCGACCCCGGAGGCGCCGCCACCGAGATGACCAACGGCACCCTGACCGACCCGAAGATCGTCTCCCCGCCGCTGCGGCTGCTGTGGCCGCTGGTACGCCGCAAGTTCGAGCTCTCCACCTCCGGCCCGGCGTCGGCGGCAGCCAGGCCCTCGATCGTCGCCGCCACCGACAACGCGCTGACCGGCCGGACCGGCCTGGTCATCGGCCCCCAGAGCCACCCGGTCGCCCCGCTGCGCGCAGCGACCGACCGCCGCCTCGCCGAGGCCGTGCGCCGGCTCAGCGAAGCCCACGCACCCATGCCGGCCGACGCAGACGCGTGAGCATTCGCCCTCAACGCTCAACGCCCGTAACGCCGACAAGGCCGGCCACCGGTCACACGGTCGCGGCGACCCCGCGCGCCCGCCCCCGAGACACGCCGCACCACCGCCGCCCCAATCCCCACCCGACTGAGGACACGACATGACCAACGCAGTCCCGACCGCCTATGCCCGCACCGTTCACGGCTCCGGCCCCGGCCTCCTCCTCGCCCATGGCGCCGGCGGCGGCATCGACGCCAACTACGGGCCGATCATGGAAGGGCTCGCCGCGCAGCACACCGTCGTCGGGGTCGACTACCCCGGCTCAGGACACACCCCCACCACGCCCACGCCCCTGCAGCTGGACATCATGGCGGACCAGCTCGTCGCCGCCGCGGACGCCGAAGGGCTCGACACGTTCGCCCTCTGCGGATACTCGCTCGGCGGCCCGGTCGCGATCCGAGCGGCCGTCCGCCACCCGCAGCGGGTCACCGCGCTCGTCCTGAGCGCGACCTTCGCCCGCGTGGACACCCGCACCGACCTGGCCGCCGCGATCTGGCACCAGCTCTACGACACCGGACAGCACCTCCTGCTCGCCCAGTACCTGACCCAGCTGGCCGTGAGCGCGCCGCTGCTGAACTCCCTCACCCCCGCCCAGGTGCGCGCGGCCGCCGAGCAGACCGCCGCCGCACTCCCCCCTGGCACCGGCGCCCAGGTCGACCTGGTCCGCCGTGCCGACGTCCGCGACGAGCTCGCCGCGATCACCGCCCCGACCCTGGTCGTCGTCACCACCGCCGACACCCTGATACCGGCAGCCCTCCAGTACGACCTGGCCGCGGCCATCCCCGGAGCGCAGACCGCCGAGCTCCCCACCGGACACCTGCCCTTCCTGGAGCAGCCGAACCACTGGCTGGAGATCATCACGGGCTTCCTCAGCAGGCAGCACGACCAGCGCTGACAGCCCCGCGGGTGCGGGCTGCTCGACCCGCCCCCACGGCGGGCGCGTCACCCGGAAACGCCCGCATATGATCGGACGGCAAGCCTGCCTTGAGACGAGCGACCTGGACTGTTCCCCATGACGACCACACCGCTGCGCAAGGACGCCGCCCGCAACTGGGAGCGGATCGTCGCCGTCGCCCGCGACCTGGTCGACCAGGGCACCGCACTGCAGCTCAACGACGTCGCACGCCGGGCGGGGCTGGGCGTCGGCACGGTCTACCGGCACTTCGCCACTCCCGAGGCGCTCCTGGAGACCGTTGCCACCCCCTGCCTGGAAGCCCTCGCCGAACACGGCCGGCACGCCCTGGACGACACCGACCACGGGCGCGCCCTGGAGGACTTCCTGTCCCGCATCGTCGAAGCACAAATCACCGATGCCGCCCTGCCCCCGGTCGCCGCCACGACCACGGACGCCCTTCCGCGCACCACGGAACTCAAGAAGTCGCTCCAGTCGACCGGGACCACGCTCCTCGAGCGGGCCCGCGACGCCGGGGCTGTCCGCCCCGACCTCGCCGCCACCGACCTCGTCCCCCTCATGTGCGGCATCGCCCACGCCGTCACCGTCCACGGCGGCACCCTTGCGGACCGCATTCAGACCGCCCACCGCTACCTCGCCACCCTGCTCGGCGGCATGCGTACCGCCACGCCACCGAACACCTGAGCGGCTTGCCACCGCCCAAGGACTCGGCGGCGACAGCCGAACCCTTTCTGCGGCGGTGTGGCATGACCAGTCCGGTGCTGGGACAGCCGTTGTCGGCGATCGTCATGGTCTTTCCGACGGCGGCCTTCGCGCCGGATTCCTCCCGCGCCTCGCAGTCGTTGCGGTTGCCAGGGACCGGCGTGCCGACGGCGATGACGAGACGGCTGTCGGCGTCGATGACGACCTGGTGGTTGGTGGAGTAGCGGTAGTTTTTCGACTGCTCGGCGACCGTGTGATCGCGGGTGGGCGCCAGGGTGCCGTCCACGATGGGCACGGTGTCCTTCCGGAACCGTCGGCGGGGATGGAGCGCGAGCCGTGGGCCGAGGTGGTTGATGACGCGGTCCGCGGTCGACTTGGAGACCCCGAACAGCGGGGCGAGCCGGCGCAGCGTCACGTTCGTCCGCCACTAGGCCGCTACGAGCAGCAGCCGGTCCTCCGCGGAGAGGCCTCGGGGCCGCCCCGGGCGGACTTTGCCGGCTTCCTCGCGCCGCAGCACGGTCACCGCTTGCGAGACTGGCGCGGGCTGAGCCCTGTGAATGGGGTTGTCCAGGACGGATCCGACGCCGTGATCACACCAGCCACCGCGAGATCATCTCACCCGTGACCAGCAGTTACGTACCAGCTCTCAACCGATCCCGGTAGCCGTCGAGGCCACGGACAGGAACAGGGCACCGAGCGCGCCCACGGCGCCGTAGAGGCGCATCTTGCGCCGATCATCGCGTTGGCGGACATACAGCGCGGTGGCTCCCGCGAAGATCAGACCACCGACGATGAACCACGGCCCCCACAAGTAGAGGTACCAACCGGTCAGCCCAGTCAGATCTGGTTCAACAGTGACGGCCCCGGCCTCGACCAGCACACCGTGGACGACGAAGAGGCCGCCGTGCCACGTGAGCAGGGTCGCCGCGCCACCGCCGCAGAACACCATGAGCCGGCTGATCCGCGAGCCCCGCGGCCGCGTCAGGCCGATGCCGACCAGTGCCCGGAAGAGCTTCAGGAAGCCGGTGACGACCAGGACGGTCAGGAACCGTGGCACTCCATCGCGAGCGAGCTTCACCAACGCCGGCGACACCGTGGACTGCGCGCCGAAGGTATCGCCGGTCGCCCAGACGAAACTGGGCCCGGGGGCCGCTGTGGGGTGGTGCGAGCAGGGCGGCGACTCTGCGGGGGATCGGGCCGGCCGTGGACGAAGGGCCGGTGAGGTGGAGCAGGGTCGGAGGAACGTACGCCCGGGGCGCCGTGCGCTGTCTGGCCAGGGCCGCCTTGCCGATCGTACGAGCCGCGCGGCGGCGGTCGCCCGTGGCGAGAGCGGCTTCCTCGTCGGCCCAGCGTTCGACCGTGTAGGAGACGTGCCGGGCCAGCGGGCGCAGCAGCGGATTCGCGGCGGCGGCCAGCTCGGTGACCGCGACGAACCGGTGGTGGCGGGCGTGCAGATGGGCCCGTTCGTGGGCCACGAGGACGGAGACCTCCTCCGGAGTGAGCGCGGCCAGCATCCCGGTCGAGACGACGATGCGTCCTCCGGGGGCGGCCGAGGTCGCGCTGCCGCAGTCGGCTATGCCTGGGGTTGGGTGGGTGCGACGCTGACCGACACCGGTAAACGATTATTGACGTGTCCTTGACTACTTCCTCCAACTCAGGTCACACAGCGCGGGGCTAGGCTCGCCGGGCGACTCATGTCCCGGCGGCCCCCGGGACCAGTACCTGCGCCAGCACAGCCCAAGACAGACCGTCATTCGGGGAGTTGGGGGAATCGCCATGCGCACACGTACAAGAGCGTCTCTCGTGACCACCGCTGCTGCGTTCCTGCTCGTCGCCGCAGTGGGCAGTTCCGCGGCCTCGGGCGACAGCCAGCCGGTCCACCTGGTCTCACCCACTGACCCGTACGCCGCCTGCGACATCAGCGGCGACGGGACCGGCACCAACTACCTGTCCGCCGAGGACGAGCCGTACGTCACCGTCTCCCCGGCGGATCCGCGCAACGCGGTCGGGATCTTCCAGCAGGACCGCTGGTCCAACGGCGGTGCCCGGGGCCTGACCGCCACGTACACGCACGACGGGCGGCATTTCACCGAGACCCCGCTGCCGTTCTCGCACTGCGCGCCGGGCGGCCTCAGCTATCAGCGAGCCTCTGATGGCTGGGTGAGCACGGGGCCCGACGGCACCGTCTACGCCAGCGGCCTGGTGTTCGACGCCACCGACGCGCGCAACGGGGTGGCCGCCTCGACGTCGTACGACGGCGGACGCACCTGGACCCACACGGTCCCGTTGATCGACGACACACAGGCCGAGTTCACGGACGACAAGAACGCGGTCACCGCCGACCCCGATCACCCCGGCGTCGCCTACCAGGTCTGGGACCGCATCGACGAGGACGACTCCGCCAAGGTCTACGACGGACCCGCCTACATCTCCATCACCCGCGACGGCGGCCGGCACTGGACCAAGGCGCGCCCGTTCGTGGACACCTCCGTCGTCCCGCACTCGCAGACCATCGGCAACGTCATCGTCATCGACCCGCGCACCGACACCCTCTACGACGTCTTCGACTGGCAGACGTACGACATCGACTACAGCACCGGCACGTTCACGCCCACCGACCTGCACTTCGCCGTGGTCAAGTCGACCGACCAGGGCCGCACGTGGAGCAAGCCGG
Organism: Streptomyces sp. NPDC001153; assembly: GCF_053598315.1. Taxonomy (NCBI): domain Bacteria; kingdom Bacillati; phylum Actinomycetota; class Actinomycetes; order Kitasatosporales; family Streptomycetaceae; genus Streptomyces; species Streptomyces sp. NPDC001153. Next base: position 171,564 of record NZ_JBSFJZ010000017.1, on the reverse strand, counting down.
TCACCATCGCCAAGGACACGTCCGTACCCGAAGTCGATCCCAACGCCCCCACGGACGCGACCAAGTCCCTGCGCGCGGGTGGCGACCTGCCGAACGTCGCCATCGATCGGCATACGGGGGAGTTGTATGTCGCCTACGAAGGCTCGGACTTCAGCGGCGGCGCCTACAACTCCGTGGAACTGACACACTCCTTCGACGGCGGCCGGACCTGGACGGCGCCGACGAGGGTCAACCGGGTCGCTTCCGCGCCCGCCTTCACGCCCTCCATCAGCGTGGACGCACGCGGCACGGTCGCGCTCACCTACTACGACCTGCGCTACCTCACCGCCGGGAACACCACCACCCTGCCCACCGCCGCCTGGCTGCTCACCTTCCCGCGCGGAGCCGAGAACCGCGCTATCGAACGTCGCATCTCCCGCGTCTTCGACTGGCTCCAGGCCCCTTACGCCCGGGGCCACTTCCTCGGCGACTACGAGGGCCTCGCTACTGACGGCCGCTTCGCCGTTCGGCCCCTGTTCGTGGAGACCACTGACAACGCGCCGCAGAACTCCACGGACGCCTACAGCGGGCTGTTCCACACCGGCAGGGACTACGGGCCCTTTGCTGCGGCCACGGCTACGGCTGCGCCGGGAGTGGCGAAACACTTGGGAGCTCGGCCGCACCGGATCGTCCGGTGATCGAAGCCCCTCCTAGAGGGGCTCGGCTGGCGCAACTTCGGGTTCATGTGAGGCGGAAGGTAAACAACCCGCCATTTTTCCTGTGAGCCCTTTGTGTGGCTGTTGTGGTCACGCCAAGATCCCCCTGCGCCGGGACACCCCCATGCTCCCGTCGCAGGACATCTCCGCCAACCTGCCCGACGTCCCCGCCGACACGGTCAAGCTCCTCCCGAACGGCGGCCTCGCCCTCGGCACCGACCTGGCCACCTTCCACCGCCCCGCCGGCGCCGCCAAGTGGCTGGTCCTGGGCCACAACCTGCCCACCACGGCCGTGATGCAGCTGCGCCTCGGCCCCGACGGCAAGCTGTACGCCGCCACACACGGACGCGGCATCCGCTCCTTCGACGTACGGCACCTCAAAGCCCGCAAGGACTGATCACCACCCGTACACTGCGTAGCACGACGACGGCCGGTGCCCCCCGAACCAGGGGCACCGGCCGTCCGGCGTTCACGTTCACTGCACCGGATACGCCGCCACACTCAGCCGAAGCGTGAAGAGCGGCGCGCTCTCGGGACCCCAGGTCACGGACGCCGATCCGATGCGCGCGGCACGCACCGTGACCCGGGTGACACCCTTGCCGTCGGTGACGGAGGAGGTCACCAGAGCCAGCATCGGGTTGCTGGTGCGTGGCTGGGGCCAGGGGCCTTGGGCGCGGGGCTCCAGGACGACGGTCACCGTCGTGCCGGAGCGCACACACAGGGTACGGGCGGCGGCGTCCCCGGCGCCGTGGGTGATCGTGGCGGAGCCTGCCAGGCAGCCCGACGACGCGGAGGTCGCAGCAGGGGGCGTGGCGGTGCCCCTCGGGGGCGCCGACGGTGTCCGAGGAGTTGCTGTCGCCGATGGCGACGTGGAGGGCGAGGCTGGATGACCTGCCGCCCCCGTACTGCTTGCCGACGGCGTTGTGGCGTGCGGGTCGGCGGAAGGGCGCGGTGGCGTGGAGTCGGAGTGCGAGCTGCTGCCGCAGGCGGTCAGAAAGCAGGCCACCGCAACCACGGCGGCCTCGAACCACGGCCCCCCGAGCCCCGGCCTGCGTCTTTGCTGCTCCAGCGCCACAACTCACTCCTCACGTCGCCGCACGCCACTGTGACGTCCTGGTCCGGCGCCAGGTTCCTGCCCCAATCGGTCCTGTCCCCATATACCAAGGTGCGCCCCGGCGTCCCCGCCGGAGCGCACCGTGTGCTTTCCCAGGTCAGTGCCGGATCGGCAGCGTCCCGGTGATGCGCGGTGAGGGGACGGTCGACGCGCCGTGGGTCGTGGAGCGTGCGCTGCCGCCGCTGACGGTGAGCGGGCCGGCGGTGTAGAGAGCCTCGTCGAAGGCTTGCCCGCCCGCCGGGGCCTTGCCGACGGCGAAGACGGAGACCGCCTTGCCGCTGACGACGGAGGTGGAGATGTAGTCGCCGACCATGCTGCCCTGGGTGGAGCCGGCGATCTGGGACAGGGACATGGGACCGGCGACCGTGGCCGGGGCGCTCCAGGTGCTGCCGCCGTTGGCGGAGGAGATGTAGCCGACCTCCAGCTGGCACGTGGACGTGGTGCAGTTGGCGTTCGGGTAGAAGTAGTAGTAGAGGCCGATCTTCGCCGTCGTACCGGAGGTGGCGGGGTCGATGCCGATACCGGGGATGAAGTGGTCCACGCCGCTGGTGGTGGCGTCGATGGGGACCCGGGTCACGGCGGACCAGCTGGTGCCGTTGGTCGAGGTGGAGTAGACGATGTCGTTGGCCGGGCAGCCGGAGCGGAAGCGGCAGTCCTGCCAGGCGACGTAGATCTTGCCGGATCCGTCGATCTCGGCGGACGGCAGGCCCTCACCGTCACGCAGGTTGCCGGCCACGCCGTGGCTGGAGACGTTGGCGACGAGTGTGCTGGAGGACCAGCCGGCGCCACCGTTGGTCGAGTTGAAGGCGCGGATCGAGGACCCGTTGGCGGAGTAGGGGACCACGACTGTGCCGTTCGGCTGGACGAGAGGCTGGCCACCCAGGCCGCTTGGGCCGCCGGACGGGGCCACCGGAGCCGACCATGTCGCGCCGCCGTCGGTGGAGCGGCTCATCACCACCGCGTTGCCCGAGGACGTGACGTCCACCTCGACGTAGCAGGTGCCGTAGTACGGGCTGGTGGCGGAGTTGTCGCAGACGATCCACTCCTTGTCGTAGCCCTGGCCGTCGTTGCCGACCGCGATCACCGGGTTCTGCCAGCTCGTGCCGTTCGCGGAGCGGCTGACGCTGACGCCGGCGCCGTTGACGTTGGAGTCGATGACCAGTCCGGCCACCATCCAGGTGCCGTGCTTGGCGTCGTAGGCGACGGCCGGGTCGGAGACGCGGGCCCAGGTGCCGCCCTGGTAGGTGGTGATGCCGGGCAGCATGCCGTGCTGCCAGGTGGTGCCGCCGTCGGTGGAGGTGTTCCAGCCGATGTCGGAGGAGCCGCCGTCGGTGAACCGGCCGGCCTGGGAGGAGGCGACGACCGTGTTGCCGTACGCGAAGGTGTCGGGTTCCAGCTCGGTGGCGTGCTGACTCGAGGTGTTGGTGAACGGGTCCGTGCTGACCTGGGTCAGACCGGGCGGCGGGGTGGCGGTGGTGAAGGCGACGTCGTCGTAGAGGGTGTAGGTGGCGTCGCCCGCGTAGTTGTCGTCGTGGCTGACGAGGGTGAGCGTGTAGCTGTGCCCGGCGGTCACGGACGACGTGACCTGCTTCCAGCCCTGGCCGTTGGTGCAGGTCTTGGCCAGCGCGGTCGTCGTGGTGCCGGTCGTGGTGTCGGTCACGGTGGCGGTGGCCCAGTCGTACGTCAGCGTGTCCGGGCAGGTCACGCTGTACCAGAACGACAGCTGGGTGGCGCCGGTCGGCGCGGTGAAGGTCTGGGCGATCGAGGAGTCGCCGTTGGTGGGTGAGGTGCCGCCGACACGGGCGGCGTACGTACCCGTGTGGGCACCGGAGGCGACCACGGATGTGGTCCCGGCGGATGTCCAGCCGGTCAGACTGCCGGACTCGAAACCGCCGTTGGAGACGTCGGCCAGGGCCGGGTGGGACGACAGGAGTAGACCGCCTAACGACAGCAGGGCGGTGGTGGCGGTCGCCACGGATCTACGGACGGTATTGCGCGACATGAGGAGACCCCTTGTCGTCGATGGGGGTGTACGCCCTCGGACGAGGACGTTCGAGGTGGGGGCGGACCATCGGCCAGGTCCGCTGGTCCGCCCCGGGCACGACGTTTCAGGAACCGATCTCTGGCCCGATGCTGGTCAGGAGAGGGTCACGTCGTCGTAGCGGGTGTAGGTGGCGTCACCCGTGTAGTTGTCGTCATGGCTGATGAGCGTGAGCGTGTAGCTGTGCCCGGCCGTGACCGCGGCGGTCTTCTGGAGCCAGCCGGAGGACGACACACAGGTCTTGGCCAGCACGGTCGTCGTGGTGCCGGTGGTGTTGTCCTTGAGCGTGGCCGTGGCCCAGTCGTAGGTGAGCGTGTCCGGGCAGGTCACGTTGTAGTAGAAGCCGAGCGTGCTCGTCCCGGACGGTGCCGTGAACGTCTGGGCGATCGAGGAGTCGCCGTTGGTCGGCGACGTGCTGCCGACCCGGGCGGCGTAGGTGCCGCTGTGCGCTCCGGAGCTGACCACCGACGTGGTCCCGGCCGAGGTCCAGCCGGACAGGCTGCCCGTCTCGAAGCCTCCGTTGGTGATCCCACCGCCGCCGCTGCCGGAGGTGACGGTCAGGGTGTAGGTCGCGGTGTGGGTGGCGGAGGCGCCCGTGCCGGTGACCGTGATGTTGTACGTGCCCGCCGGCGTCGACGAGGAGGTGGCCACCGTCAGCGTCGACGAGCCGCCCGCGGTCACCGAGGTCGGGTTGAAGCTCGCCGTCGCCCCGCTCGGCAGCCCGGATGCCGACAGGCTCACCGACTGTGCCGAACCGGAGGTGACAGCGGTCGAGACCGTGGTGGTCGCCGACGAGCCGGCGGCAACGCTGGACGAGACCGGGCTGACGCCGATCGAGAAGTCGTTGCTCGCGGCGGAGCCACAGTTGGGCAGGGTGAACGAGGCCAGCCTGGTGTGCCAGTTGAAGTTGCCGTTGGCCGGAATGTACTCGTTCGTGTACCAGAACGTGCAGTCGTCCGTCGGGTCCACGGACATCGAGGTGTAGTCGCCCCAGCGGCTGTAGCTGGTCTGCGAGCCGCCGCCGGTGATCGCGGTGACCTCGCCCTGCGTCATCGTGCCGAGCGTGTCACCGGCCAGACGGCCGGTGTAGCGGATCGACGGGTGCACCGAGGACGAGGACTGGGAGTAGCCGAGGGCGATGTTGCCGACCTTGTCCTCGGCGATCGAGCCCATCCAGCGGTAGGTGGAGTCGGGGGCGTACGTCCCCTGCTGGTAGACGGTCGGGTTGCCGCCGGACATGCGCAGCTCGTACCAGCGCACGCCCACCGAACTTCCCGCCGTCACCGCGTGATTGACCACGAGCGACTCGTGATCGCCGAAGTTGCGGTAGGCCAGCCGGAACATCAGCCGGTCGGACAGCGAGTCGAGCTGCTGACTGGTCCCGGTCTGCGGAATGCAGGTGCCCGAGCTGCCGCAGGCGGTGGTGTACGACGCCACGGTCAGCGTCGACGGGCCGCTGAAGGTCGAGTTGGAGGTCGTCGTCCAGTCGACGTGGAACTTCCAGTACGCCAGCGTCGTACTCGTCGTGCCCAGGCCCACCATCAGCTCCGGCTCACCGGACGGCGGGGTGGTCGAGCCGTCCAGGTCCGCGCCGAGCAGGCCGCCGTAGGAGGACGAGGTGGTGAAGCACTGCTGGGCGGCGCTCGCGCCGGTGAGCATGGCCGACCGGTTCAGCGCGCACGCCTCGGCGTTCAGGAAGCTCCCGGAGGCGGTGAACATGTTGTACGTGACGTAGTACGCGTCCGGCCACACCGAAAGCTTCGGGTAGTCCGGGAAGTTCGAGTACTGGAACGAGTAGCGGTAGTAGCTGCCCGTCGCGTCCGAACTGCTGGAGACGGCCACGCACTCGTAGTACGGGCCGGAGGACGAGGACACGTTGGCGAACTGCGTCACCACCCAGCGGCCGGCCAGGGTGTCCCAGCGGACCACCGCGTCACCGTCGTTGGTGGACTGACAGGATCCGCCGAAGCCGGACCACAGGGTGCTGGTGTCGGTCGGGGCGAGGACGGTGGCACCGCTCTTGGAGTACACCGCGTAGGCGGTGTTCACGGTCTCGACGATCTGGCTGGAGCCGACGGCGGCGTTCGGGTCCGGCGGGACACCGGTGACCGAGTAGTTGCCGGCGCCGATGCCCTCGAAGTTCGTGCCCGTCGAAGGGGCGGACGGCCCGCCGGGGCTGGACTGCACGACCGGGTCCGGGATGTGGGACGCGGGCGGGTGCGGGAGGCGCGCCTCGCCGGGGTCGTCGTCCTGCTGCTTCTTGCCGTGGTGTCCGTGGTGGGCGTGGGCGGCCATGGAGCGCAGGGTGGGGGAGGTGTCGTGGCGGACGGCGGGGCCGGTGTCGGCCGAGGGGCGGGCCGCCGGGGTGTGGGGTGCGGGGTCGGCCTGGGCCGCGGGAGCGGCGAGCCAGAGTGCGGGGACTGCGGTCAGGATCGCGGTGAGCGCGGCTATCCGGCCGCGTCTGCGTCTGGATCGGGACACGGAACATCCTTTCGGCCAGCCGAAGATCGCCCGGCATGCGGGGAGAAGAAGGACGTTCACGCCGATGGAGCGCGTGTTCGCAATCCGGGATGGTTGCACCGGACATGTCACGCAACAAGAGAGATGCAGCCTGCGTGGCGCGAAGCAACCGAGAATTTACAGACGTCAGTCAACTCACAGTAAAAACACAGGGCTTCCTCTGTATCGGCACAAGGGATTTCCCTGTATCGCCCGTAGTGGGAGCGCGAGTCCCTGCCGGATCACGGAACGGATCCAGCCTCAGCCGCGTCCCACCGTCGGACTGTCCCGACTCCACCCTGGGGGCATCGTGAGACACCGCCGCACCGGCGCCCGTCCACTCGCCGTGCTCGCCCTCATTGTTTCAGCCGCCGCCTGCGCGTCCGGCACCGGGGCCACCGCGCCCGCCGAGAACAGCCCCTCGGCCCCCACCTCGACCCGGCCGTCCCACGGGACCCCGGCCCCCGCAGGCTCGTCCGCCTCCAGCTCCATCCGACCGTGCCTCAGCGGCACCGTCACGGTCCTGTACCCGCCGGCCGACAACCCCTTGCGTACCGCCTGCCTCCAGGTCGGCACGACAATCCACCTCACCCTCAAGTCGCCGGCCAACTACAGATGGGCACCGGTCAGGAGCTCCAACCCGAACACCGTCACGTTGCTCGACGACCACACCGCATCCGACGGCACCCGGTCCGCCACCGCGCGCGCCGCCTCTGCGGGTACCGCGACGCTCAGCTCGGCCGCCACCTACACGCCCGACCCGCACGGTCCGCCCTCAAGGGCCTGGCAACTGACCCTCACCGTGGTCCCGTAACCGTGGTACGCCTACGCCGGTTCGACGTGCACCAGCAGCCGCCAGAGCCGCGTCTGCGGCCCGAACCGATCCCCGCGAAACGACGACGTCGACCGCAGCTCCGCCTCACCCGCACCGACCGCCTTGACCGTGGCCCGTACGGTTCCGTCCGTCGTTTCTGGCGCGGTCACCGTCAAGGGACCCGCGACCACCTCGACCGGCGTCCACCCGTATGCGGGTGACCCGTGCAAGGTGATGTGGACCTCGTCGCCCATCTGGACATGCAGCGGCGGTTCCGGCGGGTCCCCGGGACGGTGGACCACCTCCACCTGCCTTGCCTCGTCGCGTGCCACGTCACGAAAGCTAGCGGCACTGCTCTGTCACATGAAGGCCAGGGCCCGGAGGACGTTGGGTGCTGGACCCGTTCCTGGTGGGGCTTCTCGGTGTCAACGGCCTGACCGCACGCTGCCGCTGTCCTGGTTCACGAGCCGGCACGGGCCAGGCCCCCTGCGCGATCGGCTGAAGGAGCGAAAGGCTGCCCTGTTCGGCCCTGAACACATGGCTGCGGTGCGTACCCCGCGCGAGTCTGTCCGAGAGTCTCGTTCTCTCCCGGTACGCCCGGTTGTGCGTCATGCCGGCTGCGGATAGGAGCTTCGGTGAGCAGAGTCCCTGTGAGCAAGCTGCCGATGGTCGGCGGGCTCTTCTGGACGATCAAGATCGTGGCGACCACGCTGGGTGAGTCGGTGTCGAACTTCGTGTCGATGGCACCCCTGAACCTTGGCTACGCCAGCAGCGCACTCATCTTCCTGGCCGCCTTCGCGCTCACGCTGACCATGCAGCTGAGGTCCGATCGGTTCCGGCCGGTGGTGTTCTGGTCGGTGATCCTGACGACCAGCATCGTGGGCACCGCGATGTCGGACTTCATGAACCGCACCGCCGGCCTGGGTTATGCCGGCGGAGCCACCGTGCTGACGACCCTGCTCGTGCTCGTACTGATCGGGTGGCGGGCGACCGGCCAGACCATGGACGTGGAACGGATCGCCACCACCAAGGGTGAAATCCTGTACTGGACCGCGACGCTCGTGTCCAACACGCTGGGCACCTCCAGCGGTGACTTCCTCTCCGACGGCCTGGGCATCGGATTCCGCGACAGCGCCCTGGTGCTGGGCGGTGCGATGCTGTTGATCCTCGGCGCCCACTACTTCTCACCGATCTCGGGCACAGTGCTGTTCTGGGCGGCCTACGTCCTGACCCGGCCCCTCGGGGCGGTCGCGGAGAACGCCGTGGAAAAACCTGTGGCGCAGGGCGGCCTCGGGGTGGGGACCACCATCACCTCCGGTGCCCTGCTCGCTGTGCTGGCTGTCCTGGTGGTCTACCAGCAGCTCACTCACCAGGAGCAAGCCATCACGCCGGACGGTCTTCCCCGAGCCGAGGGCCAAGCCGATCAGCAGCCGGAGGCGGCTCCGCAGCGGTGAAAGCCGACTGATCGTCCAGGTGACGGACGCCGGGCACCGGGTGAGGAAAATGGTCTAGACAACAAAGAACCCCCGGGTCTCCGACCTGGGGGTTTCATATGGAGCGGGTGACGAGAATCGAACTCGCGCTCTCAGCTTGGGAAGCGACGGCGCTTGCACCGGCTCCATGGCTCTGACCAGCGCGGATACCCGGATCTTGGGTGGTCGTGTGCGTCGGATTGCACCGCTGTTGACCGTGGGTTTCCGCTCTTACGGGCACACGGAGGGCACGGGATCCCGGAAAGTGGGCGGCTGTTGCCGCTGAGAGGACAACAGCGCCTGGTCCGCTCGGTGCGGCGATCAGCTGTTGAAGTCGCATTGCGGCTGCACAGCACCCACGAGCCTGAGGTGTCGGGTTCCTCCGTCATTCGGTTGGAGCTTTATGATTCACCTTCCGCCCACTATGCCATTTTCAATGGCATACTCGGGGTGTGGCTGATGAAGACGTTGACTTCCTGCCCGGCGACGGCCCAACCAGCGGTATCTCCGTCACACTGTCCGCCGGAACCCTGCAGGCCATCCGTGAGCGGGTCGGCAAGCGGGGCGTATCGGCGTACCTGGAGAAGGCGGCCCAGCGGCAGATCGAGCGGGACAACCTGGACGAGCTGATCGCGCACTTCGACGAGGTGCACGGCCCGGCCGACCCCGAGGCCGTGGCAGCCAAACGTGCCCGACTGACCGGCGGCGCCTCAAATGCCGGGGCGGCCGCGTGAGCGGTGCCCTAGTCCTGGACAGCGAGGGCCTGGCAAAGGCCGTACAGCGTGATCGGGAAATCCACGAGTGGCTGACGGCGGCTCGCGACGCGGACCTGCCGGTGATCACCTCAGCAGCCGTGCTGGTTGAGGTGATCCACCCGAAGATCAACGATGCCGCACTGAAGTGGACGCTGTCCCGCCTGAGCGTCGAGCCGGTGCCCCAGGCCGTTGCGCAATCCGCTGCCGCGTTGCTGCGTACAGCGGGGTTGCACGGCCATAAGTACGCAATCGACGCCATGCTGTGTGCGACCGCCCTACAGCATCCCGGCCGGGTGACGATCCTGACGTCCGATGTAGAAGACATCGCTCTGCTCACTGCCGGACATCCACGCGTGAGTTCGGAGAAGGTCTGAGCCGAGGCGCTTTGCAGAGATGGTGCTCGCTGTGCGGAGATCGTCCTGAAATTGATCGTGCTGGTTGTTCCCGCCTGTCCTCATGCCCCGCTTCAGGGCGAGCGCTTGGAAAAGGTCCTCGTGACGCGCCCCACGTCACCAGTGCGACCAAGCGGCGATCATATGGACGTCGACTGCGGCACATTCGCCGCCGGGGCATCGAGACAAGACCTTGGCCCGCGCCGTGAAACTGCTCGGTTGATATCAACGGCCAGTTCGTCTGGGGCAGATCACCCAGTACCTCGCCGGTGGCTGCGCCCTCATCGACAGGTAGGAAGCCACCACAGCCCTGCAAAGGGCGCCCTGATGGAGTCGGCCATGGACGCCCGCCGCCTCGGGCATGACATGGTGGCGGACAGGGACATCGGGCACGCTCTCTTGAAGTTGAGCCCAGGTTCGCGCGGCACTCGAGGCCCTGACGCCTGTGTACGCCCGCGAACCCGGCAGAACTCGCCTCCCCACCAGCAGGGTCAGACTCGCGGACTACCCGGGCCAGCACGGCAGGAAGGCACGGCGTACCAATGCCCCACCGGCCGAGCTGTGGGATGCCCTGACGGACCGTGCTGCGCGGGGAGTCCCTGACTGCCCTGGCGGAATCGGCCAGGGACCGGGGGCATCTGAGGATCGCTGTGCAGCTGCTCGTGGCCGCGACCGAGGCGCGGGTATCACTCAGCGGGTTGGTCACGTCCGGGCGGACGGAGCCTGATCATTCGCGACGGCCTTCTCGGATGCCGTGGCCTCGGGTATGCGCCAGACGATGCGGACCTGCTCGCCGAGGGGGAGCGAGGGGCCGCTGATGTAGACGCGGTGTATGAGGTAGAGGACGGCCAGCTGGAAGGCCCCCGGCTCCATGTCGTCCACTGTCGACACTGTCGCCCGGCTCAGCTTGTTCACCTGACGGACGACACGGGGCTCCGTTTCGAGAGGCCCGAGCTCGGCGACGATCTCCGGTCCGAGTTCGCCGTCCTCGCGCATGGCCAGGATCGAGCGCCGCATCAGGTCGGGCTCGGCGTCGATCCGGTCGAGGATACGGGCGAGGAGGTAGTCGTGGAGCAGGTCGGCCTCGATCCGGCCGTGCTCTACAGGCTCCTCGTCCGTGCAGTCAGGGCACCCCGCGCACTCGACGGGGCCGATGGCGTCGTCCCCCGGCCCCTCGTCGGCCTCTCGGGTGGACATGAAGCACGAGGTCGCCCATATGATCTCGGACGGGCTGAGCTCCAGGTCCTCGGCGGTCCACAGATCGGGGTCCGGGGATTCACCGCCTTTTGTCTCCTCGGGTATGTCGATCCGGTTGCGCATCAGGGACTCCAGGGTGACGAGAACCGGTTCCCAGTCCTGGGCGCTGAGCAGCAGCGTCGCCACACGGTCCCCCGGGCGCTTCCAGAAGATGAGGTCCTCGTCGTAGCCGTTGACGAAGTGCAGAACGTGGTCCGCCGGGTCGAATTCGACGCCGGACATCTCGCCGAGGTGGGTGAGGACGGCCTGCCGATCTCGATAACGCCCGACGTAGCGGCGGGCTTGGGCGACGAAGGACTCCATGGTGGTGTCGTCCAGCACCGCGTTGGGGCTGACCCCGATGAAGCGCGGCGGACTCAGCGGACCGGACCGACGGAGCTGTTGGGTTCCGTTCGCCCAGTGCAGTTGTCTGGTGTCAGGGTCGTACACCACGCAGTAGACGGGGATGTTCCCGTTCGCCCAGGTGTCGCCGTGCTGGTCGACACGCACCGCGTAGCCGTTGCCTCGGCGCCGGCTGCTCCCACCCTTGACCTGAACCTTGATTGTGTCGCTCGTGAGATGCCCGTTGTGGGTGAAGGTGACGTAGAGGTCCTCGCCGAAATCGTTCTGCCCGGAAATTTCCTGAACGATGTGGTCGTGCTCTTCGAACAGGGAGCGCAGCGCGTTCACGGCGGCCTGCCCCACGCGCCGCCCTTTCGAGATCTTCGGCATATCGTCCTCCCCCGGAGCTCCCTCGCCGGACCCCGGCAGATCCGGGACGGCACCGTCCTTCGGCATCCTGCCGCACGCCTCTGACATCCGGCCTGGGGAACGGCCGGGGGTTCACATGCCCAGCCTGGGAAGCCTCTCGCCGGGACACGGCCTTCCGGTGAACCATCTGGCACGCAATGATCACCAGGGACAGCAAGAAGGCCCGGGTCTCTGACCTGGGCCTTCTTCATGGAGCGGGTGACGAGAATCGAACTCGCGCTCTCAGCTTGGGAAGCTGATGTTCTACCATTAAACTACACCCGCGTAAGTACGGACATGATCCTCGCGGAGTCGGCGTCCGGACCTTGCTCACTGTACATCATCGCAGACCCCTGGTGCTCGGGCCCGGGGGTCTGAGCCCGTTTCAGGGGTGGGATCCGGCTGCGGGTGGGGCGAGTTGGGGCGTACCGTAGAGGCCTCGCGGAGGGCTCGGGGGAGGCCGGAGTGCCGCCTGGAGAGTCGTGTCTTTGATCCCGTAATGTGGCTTTTGTCGTCAGGGCGGTAAGCCCGACGAGGGTCTTGGGGAAGGGACTTAAGGGACTTGATGGAACGCACCGTCGTCCGCTGTGCGGATGGGCACGTCTTCAGCGCCGCTTCGTTCCCGATGCAGCAGGCCGAGCGGCTCGGCCCCGGCCGGCTCATGAGGTGCCCCCGGTGTGCCCGGCTCCGCAGTGTGGTGCCGGTCGCCCTGGAGAAGCGCTAGCGCAGCAGCGGTATCAGGGACATCAGCGGTAACGACAGACAGCAGCAGTAACACACAGCCCGCGGTACCCAGGCGCGCGGAGCCGTCGCGATTGTCACGGCTCCGCGCGCCTTGCGTATCCTCGCTACGTGCTTCTCTCAGACAAGGACATCCGGGCCGAGATCGACGCCGGGCGGGTACGGATCGATCCCTACGACGAATCCATGGTGCAGCCGTCGAGCGTCGATGTTCGGCTGGACCGTTACTTCCGGGTGTTCGAGAACCACCGGTACCCGCACATCGACCCCTCGGTCGAGCAGCCCGATCTGACCCGGCTGGTCGAGCCGGAGGGCGACGAGCCGTTCATCCTGCACCCCGGGGAGTTCGTGCTCGCCTCCACGTACGAGGTCATCTCGCTGCCCGACGATCTCGCCTCCCGTCTCGAGGGGAAGAGCTCGCTCGGGCGGCTCGGGCTCGTCACGCACTCCACCGCCGGGTTCATCGACCCCGGCTTCAGCGGCCACGTCACCCTCGAGCTGTCCAACCTCGCCACCCTGCCGATCAAGCTCTGGCCCGGGATGAAGATCGGCCAGCTGTGCATGTTCCGGCTCAGCTCGCCCGCCGAGTTCCCGTACGGCAGCGAGCGCTACGGCTCCCGCTACCAGGGGCAGCGCGGGCCGACCGCCTCGCGGTCCTACGTCAATTTCCATCGGACCCAGGTGTGAGGGCAGCCACAGACATGAGTGACGTTCGGGAGAACCTGACCTACGAGCGGTTCGGCCTCGCCGTCCGCGAGCTCGCGCAGACCATCGCCGACGACGGGTACGAGCCCGACATCGTGCTCAGCATCGCCCGGGGCGGGGTGTTCGTCGCGGGCGGTCTCGCGTACGCCCTCGACTGCAAGAACATCCACCTCGTGAACGTCGAGTTCTACACCGGGGTGGGGACCACCCTGGAAATGCCGGTCATGCTGGCGCCCGTCCCCAATGTGATCGACTTCTCCGACAAGAAGGTGCTGATCACCGACGACGTCGCCGACACCGGCAAGACGCTCAAGCTCGTGCGCGACTTCTGTCTCGACACCGTCGCCGAGGTGCGCTCCGCGGTGATCTATGAGAAGTCCCACTCCCTCGTGAAGTGCGAGTACGTCTGGAAGCGGACCGACGACTGGATCAACTTCCCGTGGAGCGTCGAGGCGCCCGTGGTGAAGCGGGCCGGGCAGGTGCTGGACGCCTGAGCACACCGGGCATGTGAAAGGGCCCCCGGGCACCTCAGCGCCGGGGGCCCTTTCACATGCCCGGGAAAACTAGAACGTGCCCAGCTTCACGATCGACAGCAGCGCGATCAGCTGGATCGCCGACGCCCCCAGCGCCCTCGGCCAGGGCAGGTCGTGGGAGCGGGAGACCATCAGGGTCAGCAGGGCGCCCGCGCCGATCCAGGTGGCCCAGCCGAGCAGTTGGACGAAGGTCGCGTCGCCGCCGAAGAACATGGCGACCAGCAGCCGTGGCGCGTCCGTGAGCGCGGTGATCAGCATGGACAGGCCGACCGTCGGCTGCCAGGCGCCGTCGCCGCCGAGCTGACGGGCCAGGGTGTGGGTGACCACGCCCAGGACGAACAGGCCGAGCACCATCACGACCGCCGTGATCAGCACGATCGGCACCGCGTTGGCGAGCGTGGCGCCGATGGCGTCCTTGCGGGCGTTGTCGAAGCCGAAGACGGCCAGCAGGCCGTAGAGGAAGGTCGTGATGAGCGCCGGGGCCCACATCGTGTAGTCGCGCATGCGCAGGAAGGTCTGGTCGGGGGAGAGGATGATCCCCTTCAGCAGCTCCTTCCAGTGCAGCCGCGGGCCCAGCGGGGCGGCGGGCGCCGCGGCCGAGCCGGCCTGGTAGGTCGCGCCCTGCGTGTAACGGGCGGCCTCGTCGATCGAGAACGCCTGGGTGCGGCCCGGGTTGTCGGCCCCGTACGGGTCGTGACCGGGAGCGCCGGCGCCCGGGTAGCCGCCGTCGTCCCCGAAGTACTCCGGCCCGTCGTCGGCCGGGCCCGGGTAGCCGTAGGACTGTCCCGGCCGGCCGTACGGCTGCTGCCCCTGTTGCGGGTACGACCGCTGTCCCGGCTGCCGGTACGACTGCTGCGGGTGCGGCCGCTGCGGTGCCTGCGGGTAGCCGTACGCGGGCCCCGCGGGCTGCCCGTACGACGGTCCCGGCTGCCCGTGCTGCGGTCCGGGCCGGCCGTACGACGGTCCCTGCGGCGCCTGCTGTCCTTGGGGGGTGCGGTTGTCCCGGCCCCCGCGTCCGATCCTGAATCCAGCCACGTCATCGAACGTACCTGGTCCCGGAGAGTGACGTGCCGGGCCCGGGCATCCCGGCCCGGCTTTGCGGCCGACCTGTGACATCCCCTAAGGGACCGTCAGCGACTCGACCAGGGGGCGGTCAGGGGTTTCCCCCGGTTTCCCGCGCCGCGGGGTGCCGCCGCCTGACCACCGGTGAGGGCGAGCGCGGTGCCGGTGGGCGAGGATGGTGCCATGAGCGTAGTGAAGATCAACGTGCTGACCGTGCCCGCCGAGCAGCGGGAGGTTCTGGAGAAGCGGTTCGCCTCCCGGGCCCACGCGGTGGAGAGCTCCGACGGCTTCGAGTGGTTCGAGCTGCTGCGTCCCGTCGAGGGCACCGACACCTACCTCGTCTACACGCGCTGGCGTGACGAGGAGTCCTTCCAGGCGTGGATGGAGGGGCCGATGAAGTCCGCGCACCAGGGGGGCGGGGAGGGCGCCGAGCGCCCGAAGCCCGCGGCCTCCGGCTCCACCCTGTGGTCCTTCGAGGTGGTGCAGCAGGCGGGGCCGAAGGAGGCCTAGCCGAACGGCGTCACGAGGGTGGGGCGGTGCGGCGGACGGTCCCGGCCGACGCGGTCTTCGCGGCCACGACGACCGCCATGGCCACGACGACCGCATGGCCACGACGACCGCCACGGCCACGGCGGCGACGGGATGCCCGGTGCCGTACCGGCCGCTGCCCCGCCACCCGGCCGGGCCGGGCAGGGCCGCGTTCCCGCCCCTGTGGAGGCCCGGCCCCTTCGCCTCACCGTTGTTGCCCGCTGACCGTCTCGAAAGGCATCGGCACCATGGACGAGCGACAGCAGCACACCGACGGCTCGCTGGAGGAAGCGGCGGAGGTGTTCCAGCGGCTGCGGCCGCGGCTGTTCGGTGTCGCCTACCGCATCCTGGGCAGCGTCGCGGAGGCCGAGGACGTCGTCCAGGAGGTGTGGGTGCGCTGGCAGGGCGCCGACCGGGGCGCGGTGCTGGACCCCGGGGCGTTCCTCGCGACGGTCGCCACCCGGCTGGCCGTCAACGTGGCCCAGTCGGCGCGGGTCCGCCGTGAGGCCTATGTGGGGCCGTGGCTGCCGGAGCCCGTGGACACCAGCGTGGATCCGCAGGTCGGCGCGGAGCGTGGCGAGGCGCTGGAGCTGGCCGTGCTGGTGGTCCTGCAGAAGCTGAACCCGGTCGAGCGGGCGGCCTATGTGCTGCGCGAGGCGTTCGCGTACTCGTACGGCGAGATCGCGGGCATGCTGGAGCTGAGCCAGGCCAACGCGCGGCAGATCATCAGCCGGGCCCGCAAGCGTCTGTCCGCCGAGCGTCGCGAGCCGGTGGAGGCGGCACAGCACCGGCGGCTGGTCGAGGCCTTCGTCGCCGCCGCGCGGCACGGTGACGTGGCCGCCCTGGAGAGCCTGCTGGCGGCCGACGCCGTCGCCTACGCGGACGGCAACGGCATGCGCGGTGTGGCCCGGTTGGCGGTCGTGGGGGCCGGGCGCGTGGCCAGGATCAGCGCGTTCACCCGGAAGTTCTTCCCCGGCGCCGGGTACGGCGTCGTCGAGGCCAACGGCCGGCCCGGCATACGTCTGGTGCAGAACGGGGTCACCGTCGCCCTGGTCGGTGTCACGGCCGGGCCGGACGGCATCGACGGGCTGTACTGGATCCTGGCCCCCGCCAAGCTGCGGGCCTACGAGCGTTCCGCTCACAGGCCCGCAGGCCGCCCGTGACGCACGCGCCACACCGGCTCGTCGGCCGCCCCTGACGCACCAGCGGCGGCCGGCCGTCGGCTAGTTCCGGTTGAGCCAGTCCTCGTAGCGGGTGGTGGCGATGTGGGCGGTGGCGTCGCCGACGAGTACGTCGGGCATGCCCGCGAACGGTCCGGCGGTCTCGTCGGTGACGACGGTACGGCCGTCCGGCTTCGCCGCCAGGGTGATCTCGGCGAGCCGGTCGAGCCGCTGGATCTCGGGGCCCGCGATGTTGCGCACACCGTACGACGGCTCGGCCTGCGCGGCCTCCGCGACGGCGGTGGCGACGTCGGCGGAGGCCATGGGACGCAGCCGCACTGACGGCAGGTGGACCTCCGTGCCCTCGGTGCACATGTCCATCACCGGAGCGATGAACTCGAAGAACTGCGTGGCACGCACGATGCTGTAGGGCACGCCGCTGTCGCGCACGGCCTCCTCCTGGGCGACCTTGGCCCGGTAGTAGCCGTAGTCGGGGACCTGGTCGACGCCGACGATGGACAGCGTGACGTGGTGGCGCACGCCCGCCTCCTTCTCGGCCGCGAACAGGTTCCGCGCCGAGCGGGTGAAGAAGTCCAGCGCGGGCTCGGTGTCGAAGGAGGGGGAGTTCGACACGTCCACGACCACGTCGGCGCCCTTGAGGGCGTCTGCCAGGCCCTCGCCGGTGAGGGCGTTCACCCCCGTGGAGGGAGCGGCCGGCAGGGGCTCGTGACCGCCCTCGCGCAAGCGCGCGACCACCTGTGAGCCGATGAGCCCCGTACCGCCGACAACCACGATCTTCATCACTGTCTCCGTTCACTGACTGGGCCCTCGCGGCGGGTCCGGCGACATCCGCCGGACCCGGTGCGTGGGCACGTACACCAGCAGGACAGGGCAGCGGACGGATCTGTGACAGCCGGGCCGCGCAGCAGCAGCGCAGGACGCCCCAGCGGCCCCGGCCCCGGCCCCGGCTCCGGCGCCCGGCACGCCGTTGCCGTCCGCCAAGGCCGACCCCCGTACGACGACCTGGTCGTCCGTACGCGAACGGCGCCCCCTGCCTGTGCGTTGCAGGGGGCGCCGTTCGGGTCGTGGAGCCGCGTGTCACTTCACCGGCTCGGGCTCCGGCTCGGTCTCGCTCTCCGTCTCGCCGGCCGGGTCGACCGGGGTCCGCACCGAGTCGAGCAGCAGCTGGGCCACGTCCACGACCTGGATGGACTCCTTGGCCTTGCCCTCGTTCTTCTTGCCGTTGACCGAGTCGGTCAGCATGACGAGGCAGAACGGGCAGGCGGTGGAGACGATGTCCGGGTTGAGGGAGAGGGCCTCGTCGACGCGCTCGTTGTTGATGCGCTTGCCGATCCGCTCCTCCATCCACATCCGGGCGCCGCCGGCGCCGCAGCAGAAGCCGCGCTCCTTGTGGCGGTGCATCTCCTCGTTGCGCAGGCCCGGGACCTTGCCGATGATCTCGCGCGGGGGCGTGTAGATCTTGTTGTGGCGGCCCAGGTAGCACGGGTCGTGGTAGGTGATGATGCCCTCGACCGGGGTGACCGGGATCAGCTTGCCCTCGTCCACCAGGTGCTGCAGCAGCTGGGTGTGGTGGATGACCTCGTAGTCGCCGCCGAGCTGCGGGTACTCGTTGCCGATGGTGTTGAGGCAGTGCGGGCAGGTGGCGACGATCTTCTTCGCCGACTTCGGCTTCCTGGACTCCGGCGTGACGTTGCCGTCCTCGTCGGTCTCCTCGCCGAAGGCCATGTTCAGCGCGGCCACGTTCTCCATGCCGAGCTCCTGGAACAGGGGCTCGTTGCCGAGGCGGCGGGCGGAGTCACCGGTGCACTTCTCGTCGCCGCCCATGATCGCGAACTTGACGCCCGCGATGTGCAGCAGCTCGGCGAAGGCCTTGGTGGTCTTCTTGGCGCGGTCCTCCAGGGCGCCGGCGCAGCCGACCCAGTACAGGTACTCGACCTCGGTGAGGTCCTCGATGTCCTTGCCGACGACCGGGACCTCGAAGTCGACCTCCTTGGTCCACTCCAGGCGCTGCTTCTTGGCCAGGCCCCAGGGGTTGCCCTTCTTCTCCAGGTTCTTGAGCATCGTGCCCGCCTCGGAGGGGAAGGCGCTCTCGATCATGACCTGGTAGCGGCGCATGTCGACGATGTGGTCGACGTGCTCGATGTCCACCGGGCACTGCTCGACGCAGGCGCCGCAGGTGGTGCAGGACCACAGCACGTCCGGGTCGATGACGCCGTTCTCCTCGGCGGTGCCGATCAGCGGCCGCTCGGCCTCGGCGAGCGCCGTGGCGGGGACGTCCTTCAGCTGCTCCTCGGAGGCCTTCTCCTCGCCCTCCATGGTCTTGCCGCCGCCGGCCAGCAGGTACGGCGCCTTGGCGTGCGCGTGGTCCCGCAGGGACATGATCAGTAGCTTCGGGGAGAGCGGCTTGCCGGTGTTCCAGGCCGGGCACTGCGACTGGCAGCGGCCGCACTCGGTGCAGGTGGAGAAGTCCAGCAGGCCCTTCCAGGAGAACTGCTCGACCTGGGAGACACCGAAGACGTCGTCCTCGCCCGGGTCCTCGAAGTTGATCGGCCTGCCGCCGGAGGTCATGGGCTGCAGGGCGCCGAGGGCGGTCTCACCGGTGGCGTTGCGCTTGAACCAGATGTTCGGGAAGGCGAGGAAGCGGTGCCAGGCCACACCCATGTTGGTGTTGAGCGAGACCGTGATCATCCAGACCATGGTCGTGCCCAGCTTGATCATGGCGGTGAAGTAGGTCAGGTTCTGCAGCGTGGAGAGGCTGAGCCCCTTCAGGGCCAGGATCAGCGGGTACGAGGCGAAGTACGCGGCCTCGTAGTGGTCCACGTGGTGCTGGGCGCCCTCCAGACCGCGCAGGGCGTAGATCGCCAGGCCGATGATGAGGATGACGTACTCGACGAAGTACGCCTGGCCCATCTTGGAGCCCGCGAACCGGGACTTGCGGCCGGGGCGGGACGGCAGGTTCAGCAGGCGGATGACCATCAGCGTGATGATGCCCAGGGTGGTCATCGAGCCGATGAACTCGATGTACAGCTCGTAGGGCAGGAAGTCGCCGACGACGGGGAGCGTCCAGTCGGCCTGGAAGAGCTGCCCGTAGGCGTTGATGATGGTCGGCGGCAGCGTCAGGAAGCCGATGGCCACGAACCAGTGGGCGAAGCCGATGATCCCCCACCGGTTCATACGGGTGTGGCCGAGGAACTCCCGGACCAGGGTCACGCTGCGCTGGTACGGGTTGTCGGTACGGGAGCCGGCGGGGACGGGCTGGCCCAGCTTGAAGTACCTGACGAACTGACCGATGGCGCGGGCGAGCAGAGCAACGCCGACCACGGTCAGGACCAGCGACACGATGATCGCGGCGAGTTGCATGGGGGCTCCTGAGGCGGCCTCGAAATTACTAAGCGGTAACTTATGCAGTCGGTCTGAGACTACCCCCATCTTCCGGCGGGATGCAGCCGGGCGCGGGGTGATGCGCATCATCCCACGGCTGATCGGATCGTGTTATTCGTACCTAATTGCTCCTTTCGCCCCTACCTTAGAGCCGTGCTCTACGGGATCGCCGCCGCTACCGCCGCCCTGCTCCTCGCCGCCTTGCTCTCGGCGCTGCTCAGGGTGCCCGCGCTGCGGGCGGGCATCGTCGACCGGCGCCGCCAGCGGCGGCTGCCGCTGCTCGGCGGGCTCGCCGTGGTGGTCGTCACCTGTCTCGTCGCCTGGGTGGGGCAGCGCACCGCGATCGCGCCGCTCGGGGACGGGGTCGACCGGCTGCTGGTCGCCGCCGCCTCGGTGGCCGCGCTGGGCCTGGTCGGCGACGTCTGGCGGATCCGCGCGCGCGTGCTCGTCGCGGGGACGGCCGTGGCGGCGGCCTGTGTGGTGCCGTACCAGGAGACGGGCGTGCTGGGCGGGATCCTCGCGGTGGGCTGGATCGTCCTCGCCACCCTCGCCTTCAGGGGGCTGGACCACGCGGACGGGCTCGCGGGGACCGTCGGGGTCGTCACCGCGTTCGGGGCGGGGGCCTGCGCGGCCGCGGAACTGATGGACGGGCTCGCGGTCCTGCTGAGCGTCCTCGCCGCCGCCCTGACCGGCTTCCTGATGCACAACTGGCATCCGGCGCGGATCGGGCTCGGCGCCTGCGGCTCGCTGTTCACCGGGTTCCTGCTGTCGTCGTCCCTCGTCTTCACGCGCGCGGGGTACGGGCTCGTGCCGAGCGTGGCGGTGATGTTCTGCCTCAGCGCGGTGGCCCTCGCCGACGCCGTCCTCGTGGTCCTCGCCCGGCGGCTGGCCCGGCGCCCGCTGCTGCGGCGCGGCCCCGACCATCTCGTGCACCGGCTGCGCCCGCTCGGGCTCACCCCGCAGGGCTCCGTCGTGCTCCTGTCGGCCGGCACCTTCTCCTCGGTGCTCGTCGGGGTGCTCGTGCACACCGGATGGACGGGCGAGGGGGCGGTGCTGTGGGTGGCCGGAGGGGTTCTGCTGGTCGTCGGCGTGATCCTTCGCATCCCTGTCCAGCAACCCCGGCGGATGCCGTCTACGCAGGTCAGCGGCCAGTTGCGTGTAAGGAACGGATAAGACTTGAGCCCCATCGACTCAGGTCTGTTGACCCGGGGGGAGCCGTCGTGCACACTTGAGTCCGTTCCACTCAAGTCAGCTGGAGGAATCAACCATGGCACGTGCGGTCGGCATCGACCTGGGCACGACTAACTCCGTCGTCAGCGTTCTGGAGGGCGGCGAGCCCACCGTCATCACCAACGCCGAAGGCGCCAGGACCACGCCGTCCGTCGTCGCCTTCGCCAAGAACGGTGAGGTGCTCGTCGGCGAGGTCGCCAAGCGGCAGGCGGTCACGAACGTGGACCGGACCATCCGCTCGGTGAAGCGTCACATGGGCACCGACTGGAAGATCCAGCTCGACGGCAAGGACTTCAACCCGCAGCAGATCTCCGCGTTCATCCTGCAGAAGCTGAAGCGGGATGCCGAGGCCTACCTGGGCGAGAAGGTGACCGACGCGGTCATCACCGTCCCCGCCTACTTCAACGACTCCGAGCGTCAGGCGACCAAGGAGGCCGGTGAGATCGCCGGTCTGAACGTCCTGCGCATCGTCAACGAGCCTACCGCCGCCGCGCTGGCCTACGGCCTCGACAAGGACGACCAGACGATCCTCGTCTTCGACCTCGGTGGCGGCACCTTCGACGTCTCGCTGCTGGAGATCGGCGACGGCGTCGTCGAGGTGAAGGCCACCAACGGTGACAACCACCTCGGTGGTGACGACTGGGACCAGCGCGTCGTCGACTACCTGGTCAAGCAGTTCCAGTCCGGTCACGGCGTGGACCTGTCCAAGGACAAGATGGCCCTCCAGCGCCTCCGTGAGGCCGCCGAGAAGGCCAAGATCGAGCTGTCCTCCTCCACCGAGACCTCGATCAACCTGCCCTACATCACCGCGTCCGCCGAGGGCCCGCTGCACCTGGACGAGAAGCTCACCCGGGCCCAGTTCCAGCAGCTGACGGCCGACCTGCTGGAGCGCTGCAAGACGCCGTTCCACAACGTCATCAAGGACGCCGGCATCTCCATCAACGAGATCGACCACGTCGTCCTCGTCGGTGGCTCCACCCGCATGCCCGCCGTCGCCGAGCTCGTCAAGGAGCTGACCGGCGGCAAGGAGGCCAACAAGGGCGTGAACCCGGACGAGGTCGTCGCCATCGGCGCCTCGCTCCAGGCCGGTGTCCTCAAGGGCGAGGTCAAGGACGTCCTGCTGCTCGACGTCACCCCGCTGTCCCTCGGTATCGAGACCAAGGGCGGCATCATGACCAAGCTGATCGAGCGCAACACGACCATCCCGACCAAGCGCTCCGAGATCTTCACCACGGCCGAGGACAACCAGCCGTCGGTGCAGATCCAGGTCTACCAGGGCGAGCGCGAGATCGCGGCGTACAACAAGAAGCTCGGCATGTTCGAGCTGACCGGTCTGCCGCCGGCGCCGCGTGGCGTCCCGCAGATCGAGGTCTCCTTCGACATCGACGCCAACGGCATCATGCACGTCACGGCGAAGGACCTCGGCACCGGCAAGGAGCAGAAGATGACCGTCACCGGCGGCTCCTCGCTGCCGAAGGACGAGGTCGACCGCATGCGCCAGGAGGCCGAGCAGTACGCGGAGGAGGACCACCGCCGCCGCGAGGCCGCCGAGACCCGCAACCAGGGCGAGCAGCTCGTCTACCAGACCGAGAAGTTCCTCAAGGACAACGAGGACAAGGTCCCGGGCGAGATCAAGACCGAGGTCGAGGAGGCCGTCGCCGAGCTGAAGGAGAAGCTCAAGGGCGAGGACACCGCCGAGATCCGCACCGCCACCGAGAAGGTCGCGGCCGTCTCGCAGAAGCTGGGCCAGGCCATGTACGCCGACGCCCAGGCCGCGCAGGCCGGCCCGGAGGGTGCCGCCGCCGGTGGCGCCAAGGCCGCCGACGACGACGTCGTGGACGCCGAGATCGTGGACGACGAGCGCAAGGACGGTGCCGCGTGACGGAGGAGACCCCGGGCTTTGAGGAGAAGCCCGACGTCCCCTCCGGCGCCACCTCCGACGACGCCGAGCCGAAGGCCGCCTCCTCCGAGAAGGGGGCGGCCCCGGCCGGGGACGGAACCGAAAGTGCCGGTCTGGTCGCCCAGCTGGACCAGGTGCGCACCGCGCTGAACGAGCGCACGGCGGACCTCCAGCGCCTCCAGGCCGAATACCAGAACTACCGCCGACGCGTCGAGCGGGACCGGATCACGGTCAAGGAGATCGCCATCGCGAACCTCCTGACCGAGCTCCTGCCCGTGCTCGACGACATCGGCCGCGCGCGGGAACACGGCGAACTGGTCGGCGGCTTCAAGTCGGTGGGCGAGTCGCTGGAGACCGTCGCGGCCAAGCTGGGCCTGCAGCAGTTCGGCAAGGAGGGCGAGCCCTTCGACCCGACCATCCACGAGGCCCTGATGCACAGTTACGCGCCGGACGTCACCGAGACGACCTGCGTGGCGATCCTGCAGCCCGGGTATCGCATCGGCGAGCGCACCATCCGCCCCGCGCGGGTGGCCGTCGCCGAGCCGCAGCCCGGCGCGCAGACCGTCAAGGCCGAGGGCGCCGAGGACACCACCGAGGCGAAGCAGGCCGACGACAAGGAGAACGGTGGCCCGGACGAGGGCTGACGTGAAGACCACTGAGGGGAAGGAGGGACGTCGGGGATGAGCACCAAGGACTTCATCGAGAAGGACTACTACAAGGTCCTCGGCGTCCCCAAGGACGCCACCGAGGCCGAGATCAAGAAGGCGTACCGGAAGCTCGCCCGCGAGTTCCACCCGGACGCCAACAAGGGCAACGCCAAGGCCGAGGAGCGCTTCAAGGAGATCTCCGAGGCGAACGACGTCCTCGGCGACCCCAAGAAGCGCAAGGAGTACGACGAGGCTCGCGCCCTGTTCGGCAACGGCGGCTTCCGCCCCGGGCCGGGCGCCGGCGGCTCCTTCAACTTCGACCTGGGCGACCTCTTCGGAGGCGGCGGGACCACCACCCAGGGCGGAGGCTTCGGGGGCGGCATCGGTGACGTCTTCGGGGGCCTGTTCAACCGCGGCGGCACCGCCGGCACGCGTACCCAGCCCCGGCGCGGCCAGGACATCGAGTCCGAGGTCACGCTGAGCTTCACGGAGGCCATCGAGGGCGCCACGGTGCCCCTGCGGATGTCCTCCCAGGCGCCCTGCAAGGCCTGCTCGGGCACCGGCGACAAGAACGGCACACCGCGCGTGTGCCCGACCTGTGTCGGCACCGGGCAGGTCGCCCGGGGCTCCGGCGGCGGCTTCTCGCTCACCGACCCCTGCCCCGACTGCAAGGGCCGCGGCCTGATCGCCGAGCACCCCTGCATGGAGTGCAAGGGCAGCGGCCGCGCCAAGTCCTCGCGGACCATGCAGGTCCGCATCCCGGCCGGAGTCACCGACGGCCAGCGGATCCGGCTGCGCGGCAAGGGCGCGCCCGGCGAGCGGGGCGGACCGGCGGGCGACCTGTACGTGGTCGTGCACGTCGGCGAGCACCCGGTGTTCGGGCGCAAGGGAGACAACCTCACGGTGACCGTCCCGGTGACCTTCGCCGAGGCCGCGCTCGGCGGCGAGGTGCGGGTCCCCACCCTGGGCGGCCCGCCCGTCACCCTGAAACTGCCGCCCGGCACGCCCAACGGCCGCACCATGCGCGCCCGGGGCAAGGGCGCGGTCCGCAAGGACGGCACCCGCGGTGACCTGTTGGTCACCGTCGAGGTGCGTGTGCCCAAGGACGTGTCGGGGAAGGCTCGTGACGCGCTCGAGGCGTATCGCGAGGCGACCGCGGGCGAGGATCCGCGGGCGGAGCTGTTCGAGGCCGCGAAGGGAGACTGAGAGAGATGGACGGCCGTCGACGTAACCCGTATGAACTGACCGAGGAGACCCCGGTCTACGTCATCTCGGTGGCGGCCCAGCTCTCCGGACTCCACCCGCAGACGCTGCGCCAGTACGACCGCCTGGGCCTGGTCTCCCCGGACCGCACCGCGGGCCGGGGCCGCCGCTACTCGGCCCGCGACATCGAACTGCTGCGCACCGTCCAGCAGTTGTCGCAGGACGAGGGCATCAACCTGGCCGGCATCAAGCGCATCATCGAACTGGAGAACCAGGTCGCCGCGCTGCAGTCCCGCGTCGCGGAGCTGGAGGCGGCCCTGGACGGCGCGGCGGCCGCGATGCAGCAGCGCGAGGCCGCCGTCCACGCCTCCTACCGCCGCGACCTGGTCCCGTACCAGGAGGTCCAGCAGACCAGCGCGCTGGTGGTGTGGCGGCCGAAGCGGCAGCAGGACTGACGCGGGACCGAGTGGACCACCAGGGGCCGGCAGAAGCGATTCCGCCGGCCCCTTCGCCGTACCTGCCGGCGGTGCACCACGCTCCGGCACCTCCACCGAGCCGCCCGACTCTTCGGCCGAGAATGTTCGGTCGGGTGTGCGAGGCGGGCGGGCGTCGGTGAAGGGTCCGTAACGGGGGCATGAAGGGGGATTCGCGTAGTCTTTCCAGGCCTTCACGGGCTGCGCGGAGCGTGATGTTGCCATCTCGTTAAGTGGTTCCGCTTGACGCCGGGTGCGGCCTACGCGTTGTCTTTTCAGACACCTGGGTCGTATAGCTGCCCTACGTCCGGAACGCACCTGAAGTGAGCCCTCGAATGCGTCGTATCGCCATATCCGTGGCCGCATCCACGATGACCCTCTCGCTCGCCGGTTGTGGCGTGCTGGGAGCGACGGGGGACGGCGCGAGCGCGAGCCCGAGCAAGGGCAACGACATCACCGTGGGCCTGCTGCTGCCGGAGAAGGCCAACACCCGCTACGACAAGTTCGACTACCCCATCATCAAGAACAAGGTGGCCGAACTCACCGGCAAGCAGGGCAAGGTGGAGTACGCCAACGCCGACGCGGACGCCTCCCAGCAGGCCTCGCAGATGCAGAAGATGATCGACGAGAAGGTCGACATCATCATGATCGACGCGGTCGACTCGCACGCCATCGCCCCCGAGGTGAAGAAGGCCAAGGACGCGGGCATTCCGGTCATCGCCTACGACCGTCTCGCCGAGGGCCCGATCGACGCCTACGTCTCCTTCGACAACGAGCTCGTCGGCGAGGTGCAGGGCCGCACCCTGCTGGAGGCCCTCGGCTCGGCCGACAGCTCCAACAAGATCGTCATGGTGAACGGCTCGCCCACCGACCCCAACGCCAAGCAGTTCAAGCAGGGCGCGCTCTCCGAGCTGACCGGCAAGGTGACGATCGCGGCGACGTACGACACCACGGACTGGAAGCCGGAGCTCGCCCAGACCGAGATGGCCAGGGCCATCAGCGCGATCGGCAAGAACAACATCGCCGGCGTCTACGCCGCCAACGACGGCATGGCCGGCGGTGTCATCAAGGCCCTGAAGGCCGCCGGCGTCACGAACCTGCCCCCGGTCACCGGCCAGGACGCGGAACTCGACGCCGTCCAGCGGATCGTGGCCGGTGAGCAGTACATGAGCGTCTACAAGGCCTACCCGGACGAGGCCGAGGCCGCCGCGCAGATGGCCGTCGCCAGGGTCCGCAGCCAGGACATCCAGTTCGACGCGCTCACCCAGGACAAGGTCGACAGCCCCACCACCAAGGCCATCCCGTCCAAGCTGATCCAGCCGGTCGCCCTGACCAAGGGCAACATCAAGTCCACGGTCGTCGCGGACGGCATCTACACCGTGGCCGACATCTGCACGCCCAAGTACAAGGCTGCGTGCACGGCGCTCGGCCTGAAGTAGGCGTCCGAAGGCGTACGGGGCTGCGCGGCGCCCCGTCCCGCGCCACCCCCGTGGGCGCGGGACGGGTCCCCTCCGGGTGTGCCGGTGACACCTGGGGGAAGTGGGACCAACGATGCCGTGACGTGGTCCGGGCCACCACCATCAGCTTGTTGCAATGCGAGGGGCGGAGCCTGGCCGATACCCGGACATAACTGCGTTTAACGGCGGCCCTGTTGTGGAGAGCCGTGTTGCGGACCCGGTCGGCGCCGCGCATAGTTGCGCTGCGGAAGTGGCAGCACACCGGGGGTGAAATGGGCGATGGCCGGGCGCGGGGCGGAGGAACATCCACACGGCGCCGACCGACTGTGCGCGGCCGGCGACCGGGTCTATTCCCGGGCCGTACGCCGGGGGCGCGTGCCGCGCACTGATGCCGAGGCGGTGCCCTGCCTGCTG
The DNA here is from genome assembly GCF_053598315.1 of Streptomyces sp. NPDC001153. Classification (NCBI taxonomy): domain Bacteria; kingdom Bacillati; phylum Actinomycetota; class Actinomycetes; order Kitasatosporales; family Streptomycetaceae; genus Streptomyces; species Streptomyces sp. NPDC001153. The sequence continues at coordinate 144,341 of NZ_JBSFJZ010000017.1, read as the reverse complement.
GAACTGGCCCTGCTGCACCCGGATCCCGACGACATGGACTGGCTGGTGCCGACCTCCCCGCAGGAGGTCATGACCAGGCTGCTGCGCGGGGTCTACGACGAGGTCAGCGAGAGCCAGCGGCGGGTGGGCTCGGCGGTGGCCGCCTTCGAGTGGTACGCCGGACTCGGCCGTCAGCTGGGCGCACTGGCCGCACCGGCCGAGGGCAGCGCGATCCGGGTGCTGGACGGGCTCTCCCGGATCCAGGCCGCGATGGACGAGGCGACCGAGGCGTGCACGACCGAGGTGCTCACCGTGCAGCCCGGCGGCATCCGCCGGGAGGCCGAGCTGACCGAGGGGCTGCACCGGGCACTGGCCCTGCGCGGCCGGGGCGTGCGCATGCGCGACCTGTACACGCACGTGGCCCGGCACGGCCAGGGCCTGCTCAACTACCTGGAGCTGATGGGCGACACGGTCGAGGCCCGCACCCTGGACGAGGTGATCGACCGGCTCATCCTGTTCGACCGCACGGTGGCCTTCATCCCGGCCAACGCCGACCGCACGATGGCCCTGGAACTGCGTCACCCGGCCCTGGTCGAATACCTGGTGACGGTCTTCGAGCGGCTCTGGCGCCTCGCCATCCCGCTGACGGCCCCCCTCCCCGACACCGGCATCGAGGGCATCTCGCACCGCGAGCAGTCCATCGCCGCGCTGCTCGCCGAGGGCCACCAGGACGCCGTGATCGCCGAGCGGCTCGGCATCAGCGTGCGCACCTGCCGGGCCCATATCGCCCGGCTGTCGGAGACCCTCGGCGCGGCCAGCCGTACCCAGCTGGGCGTGCGGATCGCCCAGGTCGGCCTGGACGGCCACCGCGGGCCCGGCCTGCCGGCCGGCGCGCTCACGGTTCCTGATCAAGAATCCCCGAGCGTGCGATGAGATAGCCCAGCTGGGCCCGGCTGTCGCTGCCCAGGGTGGCGGCGAGCTTGGCGATGTGCAGGCGGGCGGTGCGGATGTTCATGCCGAGGCGGTCGGCGATGACGGCGTCGGTGTGCCCCTCGACGAGCAGGGTGGCGATGGCGCGCTGGCGGGGCGTGACGCCGTTCACCGACGGCGGCTGCACCGCCTTCGGGAACATCGGCGTGGCCAGCCGCCAGAGCCGCTCGAAGGTCGTGACGAAGTACTTGATCAGCGCCGGGTGACGGACCTCCAGGGCGAGCGTGCCGTCGTCGGCGGCGGGCAGGAAGGCGACCTTGCGGTCGATCACGATGAGCCGGTCCGGCACCTCGTCGAGGCTGCGGGCCTCGGTGTCGCCGCGCCGGAAGTGCTCCAACGGCCCGTACACCTCCGGCACATGGCGCAGGGTGTGCTGGTAGAGGGTGCGGATACGGCCGCCGCGGTCCAGCAGCGCCTGATCGCGCCCGAAGGCGGTGTCGCGGGCCACCTCTCCGCGCGGGCCGGTGAGGCCGGCGTGCGGCTGGATGGTCAGGGACTCCTCGGTGGCGTCGACCATCGCGTCGGTGATGGCCCGGTTGATCTGCTCGGTGCCGCTGAGCAGCCGCAGCATCGCCGGCCCGGCGCCGGTGCCGGAGTCCTGCCGTACGTCGATCCGCAGGAGCGGCCCGAACCGCTCCACCAGCCGGTCCTCGCGCCGCCGTTCCTCGGCGACCCGTGCCGCGGAGGCGCGCAGCAGCCGGTGCAGTGCCGCGGTGGGCGCGACCGGTTCGAGCTGTCCGACGTCGTCCAGCGCCGGGTGGAGCAGGCCGAATTCGGTGAGACAGGGCACGTCGGCGGCCTCGCCGACGGGGATCCGCCCCTCCCGCAGGGCCCGCTCGTACACCTCCTCACCGGCGGCGCACAACTCCTCGACCCCGTGTTCCCGGTGCGTCACCGGCCCGCCTCCCCCTGGACGTCGAGGATCCCGGACCGCCCGATGAGGTAGCCCAGCTGGGCCCGGCTGTCGCTGCCCAGGGTGGCGGCGAGCTTGGCGATGTGCAGGCGGGCGGTGCGGATGTTCATGCCGAGTCTCTCCGCGATGTGGGCGTCGGTGTGGCCTTCGATCAGGAGGGCGGCGATGGCGCGCTGGCGGGGCGTGATGCCGTTCAGGGTGGGCGGCTGGGCGGCTACGGGGTACATGGGGGTGGCCAGGCGCCAGAGGCGGTCGAAGGCGGTGGCGAGGAACTCGACGAGGGCGGGATGGCGGATCTCCAGGGCGAGGGTGCGGTCGGCGTTGGCCGGGATGAAGGCCACCGTGCGGTCCACGACGATGAGGCGGTCGGTGATCTCGTCGAGGGTGCGGGCCTCGGCGGCGCCTCGCAGCTGCTCGTAGCGGGCGAGGACCGAGGGCGCGTGCCGGAGGGTGTGCTGGTAGAGCGTGCGGATACGGCCGCCGCGGTCGAGGAAGTCCTGGTCGCGGGCGAGTGCCTCGGCGCGCGCCTCGGCAGGCGTGCGGGTGTGGCTGATGTGCGGCTGGACGGCGAGCAGTTCGCCATGGCCGGCGGCCATGGCCCGGGTGATGGCCTGGCCGATGCGCGGGAGCCCGCTGAGGACGGCGACCGCCGGCGGGTCGTCGGCCCCGGCGTGCCGGCCGTCGATCCGCAGCAGGGGTTCGAACAGATCGGCCAGCCGGGCCTCGCGCCGCCGCTCGTCGGCGATGCGGTCCTCCGAGGCGCGCAGCAACCGGTGCAGGGCGACGGCGGGTGCGAGGGGCTCCAGTGTGTCCGGGGCCCCGGCCGACGGCCGCAGCAGGCCGAAGTCGACCAGGCAGGGCGCCCCCTCGGCGTCCCCGGCACGCAGGTGACCGTCTCGCAGCGCGCGTGCGTACAGCGCCGCTCCCTCGGCGCACAGGTCCTCCGCACCGTGTGCCACATGCGTGGCCCGGGCCATCGTGCCCTCCCTCCCGGACTCAGAGGTCCTGGTCCAGGATCCCCGACTGCGCTATGAGAAAGCCCAGCTGGGCCCGGCTGCCGCTGCCCAGGGCCGTCGCGAGCTTGGCGATGTGGGCGCGGCACGTGCGGACGTTCATGCCCAGGCGCCGGGCGATGGCCTCGTCCACGTGCCCCTCGACCAGCAGCTTGGCGATGGAGTGCTGGATCTCCGTGATGCCGTCGGGGGCGGTCTCGTAGGGGGCGCCGGCGCTCAGCGGGACCGCGCGGGCCCACATGAACTCGAAGACCTTGACCAGGTAGCGGACGAGCCCCGGATGCCGGAGTTCCAGGGCGATCTCCCCGTCGTCGCGCGTGGGGATGAAGGCCACGGTCTCGTCGCAGATGATCAGTCGCTCGACGAGTTCGTCGATGGTCCGGTACTCCACCTTGCCGTCGGTGAACTGGGCGACGTACGCGAGCGTCTCCGGGCTGTAGCGGGCCGGGTGCTGGTAGAGGGTGCGGATGCGGCAGCCGCGTTCGATCATCGGCCGGTCGCGCTCCAGTGCCTTGGTGAGGGTGTGCTCCAGTCGGCGGCGGCTCGGCTGGACAGTGAGCATCTCGGTCTGGCACTGGGAGGTGGCCAGATCCAGTGCCGCGTTGATGCGGTCGAGGCCCTCCAGCACGGTGATGGAGTGCGTGGTCGCCGTGGGCTGGGCACTGATGCTCATGAACGGCTCGAACGCGTCGGCCAGTTCGATGGACTGCCGCCTGCGCTGGCTGATCTCCTGCTCGATGGGGTTGAGCCGCTGGGCCAGGGCAATGGATGGGGGGACCGGACGCAGCCAGTTCGGGTCGTCGGGATCGGGATGAAGGAGGGCGAACTCCATCAGACACGGCGCGGGTTCCACCTCCGCACGGGCTAGGCGTCCCGTCCGGAGAGCGTTCCCGTAAAGGCGTCGCCCGTCCTCGCACAGGTCGGTCAGCCCGTGGGGATGTGTCCGCTTAGTCTCATTTATCGCCAAATCTCCACCCCCCAGGGTCCTGAACGTGCAGGAACATGATGCATCGTTTGTGTGGCCATGACGTGCCGGAATGGGCCATCGTCGTATTCGGACGGGGGAGAGGTGACCTTCAAATGAGGACGAAGCCGACTATGCATAAGAGAATGCTTCGCTCGGCGCTTGTCGCCGCCTTCTCCGCCGCGCTGGCCTTCGGAGTGATGACCGGTCATGCGGGCGCGAAGAGCGATGCCGCACAGGACAGCAGCTGGCTGGTCAAGGCCACGCCCGGCGACAGCAGTTGGGTGACCGCGGCGTCCGCCGCCCCGGGTGACAGCTCGTGGCTTGCTCCTGCCGACAGTTCGTGGGTCGCCCCCGCCGACAGCAGCTGGGCCGTGCGGTCATGACCACCCCACCCGACGACCGGTCCTTCCGCCGCGAAATGGCCACGGCGTACCGCTCCGGCTGGCACTTCATCGACCTGGTCACCGCCATCCCCCACAGCGGTGACTCGCTGATGGTGACCGTGTTCGGTGAGCCGGTCGTCGTGACGCGGGACGAGGACGAGGACGTGCGGGCGTACCGGTGCCTGCGCAAGCCGCGCGGTGCGCCACAGCCGGTGCGGTGTGCCGTCCGGTACGGAATGATCTTTGTGAACCTTGACCAGCGGGACCACCGGCTCGCCGAGCCGGCGGACCAGAACCTGAGGACCATCTCGGCCACCCCCCGCAGTGCCTGACGCGATTCCCCCGTCGTAAAAGATCGCTCAGGTGCTTCCCCCCGCAGCGGCGTCACCGTGACCTGAACACGGTGACGCCGCTGCAGTTTTCGGGATATTCCATGGCATGTCGCGCTATGGGTCCGCCGCCAGGGTGGCTGAAAGTTTTCGGCCATCTCAGCGGTTCCCCAAGGTCCGCTCGACCGCGATCTCGATCACCACGCGCGCCGGATTCGGCCTCGGTGTCCGCTCGTAGCGTTCGGCATAGCGCCGTACCGCCTCCGCGACCCGTTCCGGTTCCGTGCGCACCCACGCCCGCCCCTCCAGCGTGGCCCAGCGCCGGCCGTCCACCTGGCACACCGCGACCCGGGCGCCCTCGGGCCCGGCCGCCAGGACGTGTCCGGCCTTCGCGCTCGACTTGCCGGTGATCACCCGGGCCAGCCCGGCCTCCGCGTCGTACGTCACCCCCACCGGCACCACATGCGGGCTGCCGTCGGGCCGGAGCGTCGTCAGGGTGCACAGGTGGCGTTCTCGCCAGAACTCCAGGTACTGCTCAGAGTGCTTCGCCATGACCGCAACCTAACCCCTGCCTCCTGACTTGAGCGGAATAGACTCAACTTTGTGTACGCTGTCTAAGTCAGCAGTGGAGAGTGCGGCCGAGGAGGAGAACGGACAACGTGGACGCCGAGCTGACCAACAGGAGCCGGGACGCGATCAACGCGGCCAGCAACCGGGCCGTGACCGAGGGGCACCCGGACCTCACCCCTGCCCACCTGCTGCTTTCTCTGCTCCAGGGGCAGGACAACGAGAACATCACCGACCTGCTCGCGGCCGTCGAGGCCGACCAGGCCGCCGTACGCGCCGGCGCCGAGAAGATCCTGGCCGCGCTGCCCAGCGTGACCGGATCCACGGTCGCGCCCCCGCAGCCCAACCGTGAGCTGCTGGCCGTGCTCGCCGACGCCGACGCGCGCGCGAAGGAGCTCGGTGACGAGTACCTGTCGACCGAGCACCTGCTCATCGGCATCGCCGCCAAGGGCGGCCGCGTCGCCGAACTGCTCCAGGCACAGGGCGCCGGCGCCGAGAAACTGCTGGAGGCCTTCAAGAAGGCCAGGGGAGGACGCCGCGTGACCACCGCCGACCCCGAGGGCCAGTACAAGGCCCTGGAGAAGTTCGGCACCGACTTCACCGCCGCCGCCCGCGAGGGCCGGCTCGACCCGGTCATCGGCCGGGACCAGGAGATCCGGCGGGTCGTACAGGTGCTGAGCCGCCGTACGAAGAACAACCCCGTCCTCATCGGTGAGCCGGGCGTCGGCAAGACCGCCGTGGTGGAGGGGCTCGCCCAGCGGATCGTCAAGGGTGACGTGCCCTCGTCGCTGAAGGACAAGCGGCTGGTCGCGCTCGACCTCGGCGCGATGGTGGCCGGCGCCAAGTACCGCGGCGAGTTCGAGGAGCGGCTGAAGGCCGTCCTCGCCGAGATCAAGGACTCCGACGGGCAGATCATCACCTTCATCGACGAGCTGCACACCGTCGTCGGCGCCGGTGCCGGCGGCGACTCCGCCATGGACGCGGGCAACATGCTCAAGCCGATGCTGGCCCGGGGCGAGCTGCGCATGGTCGGCGCCACCACCCTGGACGAGTACCGGGAGCGGATCGAGAAGGACCCCGCCCTGGAACGCCGCTTCCAGCAGGTACTGGTCGCCGAGCCGACGGTGGAGGACACGATCGCGATCCTCCGTGGCCTCAAGGGCCGGTACGAGGCCCACCACAAGGTCCAGATCGCCGACAGCGCGCTGGTCGCGGCGGCCACCCTCTCCGACCGCTACATCACCTCCCGCTTCCTGCCGGACAAGGCCATCGACCTCGTCGACGAGTCCGCCTCCCGCCTGCGCATGGAGATCGACTCCTCGCCCGTCGAGATCGACGAACTCCAGCGCGCCGTCGACCGGCTGAAGATGGAGGAGCTGGCGATCGCCAAGGAGACCGACCCGGCCTCCGTCGCCCGCCTGGAGAAGCTGCGCCGCGACCTCGCCGACAAGGAGGAGGAGCTGCGGCACCTCACCGCCCGCTGGGAGAAGGAGAAGCAGTCCCTCAACCGGGTCGGTGAGCTCAAGGAGCGCCTGGACGACCTGCGCGGCCAGGCCGAACGCGCCCAGCGCGACGGTGACTTCGACACCGCCGCCAAGCTGCTCTACGGCGAGATCCCGCAGCTGGAGAAGGAGCTGGAGGCCGCCTCTCAGGCCGAGGAGGAGGCCGCCAGGGACACGATGGTCAAGGAGGAGGTCGGCTCCGACGACATCGCCGACGTCGTCGCCGCCTGGACCGGCATCCCGGCCGGCCGCCTGATGGAGGGCGAGACGCAGAAGCTGCTGCGCATGGAGGACGAGCTGGGCAAGCGGCTCATCGGCCAGACCGAGGCCGTACGGGCGGTGTCGGACGCGGTCCGCCGCTCCCGCGCGGGCATCGCCGACCCCGACCGCCCCACCGGTTCCTTCCTCTTCCTCGGTCCGACCGGTGTCGGCAAGACCGAGCTGGCCAAGGCCCTGGCGGACTTCCTCTTCGACGACGAGCGGGCCATGGTCCGCATCGACATGTCGGAGTACGGCGAGAAGCACAGCGTGGCCCGGCTGGTCGGCGCGCCTCCCGGCTACGTCGGCTACGAGGAGGGAGGCCAGCTCACCGAGGCCGTCCGCCGCCGCCCGTACTCCGTCATCCTCCTGGACGAGGTGGAGAAGGCCCACCCCGAGGTCTTCGACATCCTGCTCCAGGTCCTGGACGACGGCCGCCTCACGGACGGCCAGGGCCGCACGGTCGACTTCCGCAACACCATCCTGGTGCTCACCTCCAACCTGGGCAGCCAGTTCCTGGTCGACCCGTTGACCAGCGAGGCGGAGAAGAAGGAGCAGGTCCTGGAGGTGGTCCGGAGCTCCTTCAAGCCGGAGTTCCTCAACCGGCTCGACGACCTGGTGGTCTTCTCGGCACTGACCAAGGCCGAGCTGGAGCGGATCGCCCAGCTCCAGCTCGACCGCCTCGGCAAGCGCCTGGCCGAGCGGCGCCTGACCCTTCAGGTCACCCCGGAGGCGCTGGCCTGGCTCGCGGAGGAGGGCCTGGACCCGGCCTACGGCGCCCGCCCGCTGCGCCGCCTCGTCCAGACCGCCATCGGCGACCGCCTCGCCAAGGAGATCCTCGCCGGCGAGATCAAGGACGGCGACACGGTCCGCGTCGACCGCTTCGGCGAGGGCCTGCTGGTGGGTCCGGCGACGGGAAAGACGCTGTGACGCCCACAGGGTGAACGTGGTGCACCGTGCGAGGGCCTGACCGGGCCCTCGCTCTTCACCTGGTCCGTCCTCGCCTCGCCACCCCTGTCACCTGGGCCCCTGCGCCCCGCAGCCGGAATCATGTCGGCCAAAGGCGGACAGGCGGGCGGCGGGGCTTGCCTCCCCCCTCCCCGCATGGGGGAGGATGGCGGAATCCGCATGAAGGGAAAAACACGGTGAGCATCGACCCGTCCTCGATTCCGAACTTCGGGGGCCAGCCCGAACCGCAGCCCCAAGGACCGGCGGGCCCCGTCGTCCCGGATCAGGATCTTGTGAAGCAGCTCCTCGACCAGATGGAGCTCAAGTACGTCGTCGACGAGGAGGGTGACCTCGCGGCGCCGTGGGAGCAGTTCCGCACGTACTTCATGTTCCGAGGAGAGGCCGAGCAGGCGATCTTCTCGGTGCGGACGTTCTACGACCGCCCCCACAAGATCGACGAGAAGCCGCAGCTGCTGGAGTCCGTCGACGACTGGAACCGCCGCACCCTGTGGCCCAAGGTGTACACCCACACCCACGACGACGGCACCGTCCGTCTGATCGGCGAGGCCCAGATGCTGATCGGCACGGGCGTCGACATCAACCACTTCGTCTCCTCGACGGTCAGCTGGGTGCGGGCCGCGATCGAGTTCGACCGGTGGCTCGTCGAGCAGCTCGGCCTGGAGCAGGAGGTCAACGAGGCGGACAAGCCCGAGGACGAGGAGGAGTAGCCTCCCCCCGCTCTACAGCGGTGCCTGCGCGTACACCACCAGGTACGCGCCGTAGACATAGCTGAGCCCGGCCAGGCTCGCGACCAGCACGGTCGCGTGCCAGGGCCGGGCTCTCGCCGTGCGCGCCAGTGCCTGGGCCAGCGGCAGCAGCAGCGGGAACGCCGGCAGCAGGAACCGCGGCTTGGACTCGAAGAAGCCGGACCCGCCGAGCGCGATCAGCAGCAGCACCCCGCTGTGGACGAGCAGCGGCAGCGGAGCGCGGTCCAGGAGGAGCAGCGCGTACAGCACCGTCGCCGCCACCACCAGGACCAGCGCCATCGGGAACACGAACCGGCTGCCGTGCAGCAGCATCGCGCGCAGGAACTGCAGCGAGCCGTACCCGAAGTCGAACGTCGACCCCCACAGCCGCTGCACCTCGAAGTAGCCGCCGAGCGGATCCCCCTTCCGCCGCCCGACCCACAGCACGTACGCCGTCCAGCCCAGCGGGGCGAGTGCCGCGCCCGTCCACAGCCTGTGGGAAACCTTTCCGCGCCGCCGCCACACCTCGGCCGCGGCCGTGACCAGTACCGCGGTGGCCACCGCGAGCCCGTTCGGCCGGGCCAGCCCCGCGAGCGCCGCGAACGCGCCCGCCCACAGCCAGTTCCCGGCCAGCAGCGCGTACAGCGACCAGGCCGCGAACGCGGCCAGTACCGGCTCGGTGTACGCCATCGACAGCACCACCGCGTGCGGCAGCAGACCCCACAGCAGCACCAGCGCGATACCGGTGGCCCGCCCGTGCAGCCGGGAGCCGACCGCGTGGATCCCGGCGGCGGCCACCGCGGCCGCGGTCCACGAGATCAGCAGCCCGGCGGTGCCGCCGCCGACCGGCGCCAGCGCGGTCACTGCCCGCAGCAGCGCCGGATACAGCGGGAAGAACGCGAGGTCGCTGTGCGGGTCCGGATCGGAGGAGGGCAGGTCGTGACCGTAGCCGTGCGCGGCGATGCCCAGGTACCAGACCGAGTCCCAGGACCGGGCGAGCAGGGTCAGCGGGTGCCGGCCGGCGACATGCGCGACGAGGGCGAGCACGGCCACCCCGGTGAGCCGGACACCGAGGAAGAGGCCCACGGCGACCCCGCTCGCTCGCACGAGTGACGGCCCGGTCCGTGCACGCGGCGCCGGCTGGGGCGCGGCTACGGGCGTGGCGAGGGTGGTACTGGCGTGGGTCACACCTGAGCACCCTGCAAGGGCTCGGGCGCGGATGCGAGCAGGTGACGGCCGAGTGCGGGGCGGGTTCACCTGTGTCGAGTACGCCGGGAGCCCCGGAGGGGGGCGGGGCGCGGGGCCCTGTGCACGGGGCCTGGGGTTTCGGCCCGGCATCCGGCATGGGTTCCGGGACCGGTCGCCCGGCGCACATGATGTGGGCATGAAGATTCCCGACCGACGGATCGAACTGTTCACCGGCACCGGAAGCGAGCACCGGTTCGGCGGCCCCGCGACCGGTGACGAGCGGAGCATGCTGGTCGCCGTGCTGGCGGCCCAGCGCGCCACCCTGGAGCTGAAGTGCTCCGGACTGGGGCCGGAGTTGGCCCTGCGGTCCGTGTCCCCGTCCTCGCTGTCCCTGCTCGGCCTCGTCCGGCACCTCGCCGACGTGGAACGCCGCTGGTTCCGGGCCGTGCTCGCCGGGCAGGACGTCGAGCTGCGCTTCTCCTCCGCGGACGTCCCCGAGGGCGACTTCGACGGCGCCGGCCCCGACCCCGGGGTCGTCGCGGAGTCCTGGGCGGCCTGGCGCGCAGAAGTGGCCTTCGCGGAGGCCTTCGCCGCCGGGGCCCCGCACCTCGACATCGAGGGCCACGACTCCTGGCGGGGCACGGTCTCCCTGCGCTGGGTGCTCATCCACATGATCGAGGAGTACGCCCGTCACAACGGACACGCCGACCTGATCCGCGAACGGATCGACGGCGCGGTCGGGGTGTGACTCCGCGCCCGGGCCGTCCTCCCGCCGGAGACGCTCGCACGCCAGGAGGTGCCTACATCCTCCGCAGCCGCTCCGCCGCCTCCCGCAGGACCTCCTCGCGCTTGCAGAAGGCGAACCGTACGAACGGCGCCCCCGCCTCCCGGTCGTCGTAGAACACGGCGTTGGGGATCGCCACCACGCCGGCCCGTTCCGGCAGGGCGCGGCAGAAGGCGAAGCCGTCCTTCTCGCCGAGGGGGCGGATGTCGGTGGTGATGAAGTACGTGCCGGCCGGCCGGAAGACCGCGAAGCCCGCATCCGCGAGGCCCTGGGCCAGGATGTCCCGGCGGGCCAGCATGGACCGGCGGAACTCCGCGAAGTAGGCGTCGGGCAGGGCGAGCGCCTCGGCGACCGCGTACTGGAAGGGGCCCGACGAGACGTACGTCAGGAACTGCTTGACCGAGCGGACCGCGGTCACCAGCTCCGGCGCGGCCGTGACCCAGCCGACCTTCCAGCCGGTGAAGGAGAACGTCTTGCCGGCCGAGCCGATCGTGACCGTGCGCTCGCGCATCCCGGGGAAGGACGCGAGCGGCAGATGCTCGGCGTCCTCGAAGACCAGGTGCTCGTAGACCTCGTCCGTGACCACCAGCAGGTCCCGCTCGACCGCCAGCTCGGCGATCGCGGCCAGCTCCGCGCGCGTGAGGACGGTACCGGTCGGATTGTGCGGGGTGTTGATCAGCAGCAGCCGGGTGCGGCCGGTGACGGCGGCGCGCAGCTCGTCCAGGTCGAGGCGGAAGCTGCCGTCGTGGGGGCGCAGGGTCACCGGCACGCGCGTGCCGCCCGCCATGGCGATGCTCGCCGCGTAGGAGTCGTAGTACGGCTCCAGGGCCACGACCTCGTCACCCGGCTCCACCAGCGCCAGCAGCGCGGCCGCGATCGCCTCCGTGGCGCCCGCCGTGACCAGCACCTCGGTGTCGGCGTCGTACGGCAGCCCGTAGCGGCGCTGCTGGTGCGCGGCGATCGCGGCGCGCAGCTCCGGGATGCCCGGCCCCGGCGGGTACTGGTTGCCGCGGCCGTCGCGCAGCGCCCGTACGGCCGCCTCCCTGACCTCCTCGGGCCCGTCGGTGTCGGGAAAGCCCTGGCCCAGGTTGATCGACCCGGTGGACAGGGCGAGCGCGGACATCTCGGCGAAGATCGTGGTCCCGAACTCGGCGAGCCGGCGATTGAGGTGAGGGCGTGCGCTGGAGGTCATGGCGGCCATCCTGCGCCCAAGCTCTGGAGTTCCTCAACTCTGCTTTGAGCCCCGGCACGGCCGGGCATCTGCCGGTCACCGCGGTCCACGGGGGACCGCTTCGGGGGAACGGAAGGAGGGTGACGCCATGGTCGTCGGCATCATCTTCATCCTGGTCGTGGCCGCGTTCGTGACGGTCACGGCGCTGGCGGGCGCCCGATCCGGGAACCGCCGGCGCAAGGTGTCGCTCGGCAAGGGCGGCCGCGGCCGGTGCCGCTCGTCGTCCTCGTCGTACGACGGCAGCGGCAGCTGGTGGGCCGGCAGCGTCGACTCCGGCTCGTCGGGCGGGCACCACGGCGGCCATCACGGCGGTCACTCCTGCGGTGGCGGTCACTCCTGCGGAGGTCACTCCTCCTGCGGCGGGGGCTCGTCGTGCGGCGGCGGAGGATGCGGGGGAGGCAGCTGACACGGGGCAGCCGAGCTCCTCGGGGGAGCCGTATCCGGGCCGCATGCGAGCGCCCGCCGGGCAGGACGACCGGCGGGCGCTCGCCATTGGTTTTCCGCGCCCGGCGTACGCCATAGTTGAACAGTTGAACCGTGGAGCCCCCTGAGGGATGGAAACCCGGCGAAGTTGGGTAAAAACGCTGTGGGGCTGCCTCCGTTCATGATTCCCTCTAAACCGCCAACGCAGCCCCTCGGACCTCACTGAGACTCCCGCCCCGGCCGAGCCGGCTGGGCTGACATGGCCGATCTCCCCCTCATCGCGTGTTAGCGGAGCCGATCCATGCTCACGACCCTGAACACCTCCTACACCGATACGCGGGCTGCCGACCTGGCCTGGGCCCTGGGACGCGAGCCGCTGCCTGCGCTGGCCACCCTGGATCTGGAACTCACCGGCGCGAAGCTTCAGTTGAGACTCCTCGGCGCCTCCCACCAGGTGCTGCTGGACGAGGAGCGCGGCAGCTGCTCGGAGACGGTCGCATGCATCCCCGGCTCCAGCACCCCGCTGCCGCTCGGCGTCGCCAAGCGCGTCGGCGACTGGGAGTACGAGTTCGCCGCGCGCGTCGAGGTGCTCACCCCCGGCTCGTTCGCGGGCCGCGCCCAGGAGTTGCTCGCCCTCGTCTCCGACCATCCGCACGGCCTCGCCGGTGTCTTCCCGGGCAGTCCGCACGCCTTCACCGCGATGCTGGCCCAGCACCACGAGGGCCAGGTGCACTGGCGCACCTGGCACGCCTACCCGCAGGACGGGCAGTTGGTGGCCACCCGGACCCGGGTCGGGGTGCGCGTGCCGACCGCACAGCTGAACTGAGCGCGCCCGCGCGAAGATAAACCCGCCCTACGTCAACTGCCCCCAGATCCACACGTGTGGGTGACGAAGCGTACCGCGCGTGTGACGTAACGTCGCAGAGTGATCGAACCGCACGCCCCCGCACCCCCGGGCTGTCCGCCGCCCTGGACAGCCCCCGCCCGGCTGCCCGTCCGGCCCGGCACCGGGCGGTTCCTGGTCCTCGTGTGCGTCTTCGTCTGCGCGGCCTGCGGACTCGTGTACGAACTCGAACTCGTCGCATTCGCCTCGTACTTGATGGGGGACTCCGTCACCCAGGCCTCCGTCGTGCTGTCCGTGATGGTGTTCGCGATGGGCATCGGCTCCCTCGGAGCCAAGCGGCTGCGCTGGCACGCGGCGGCCGGGTTCGGCGCGATCGAGACCGTCCTCGCGCTGGTCGGCGGGTGCAGCGCGATGGCGCTGTACGCCGTCTTCGCCTGGACCGGCGGCTGGGGCGGGGTGTGGGGCGAGGGCCCGCGCTGCCTGCTGGTCGCCTTCTCCCTCGCCATCGGCCTGCTCATCGGCGCCGAGGTGCCGCTGCTGATGGAGCTGATCCAGCGCATCCGTCACCAGGACGCGGGCGGCGCGGTGGCCGACCTGTTCGCGGCGGACTACGTCGGCGCGCTGGTCGGCGGCCTGGCCTTTCCCTTCCTCCTCCTGCCGGTCCTGGGCCAGTTGACGGGTGCGCTGCTCACCGGCACGGTCAACGTCGTGGCCGGCGGCGCCCTGGTCCTCGGGCTCTTCCGCCGCGACCTCACCCGCCGGGCCCGCTGGACCCTGCTCCTCGTCGGCCTCGTCGTCCTCGGCGTCCTCGCCTCCGCCGCGGCCCTCGCCGACGAATTCGAGCGCGCCGCCCGGCGGGCCGTCTACGGCACGGACGTCCGGGTCGCCGAACAGACCGACGTCCAGGAGGTCGTCCTCGCCGGCGGCACCGACGGCAAGCCCCTCGACCTCTTCCTGGACGGCCGGCTCCGCGTCGGCGGCCGCGACGAACGCCGCTACCACGAGGCCCTCGTCCGCCCGGCCATGTCCGGCGGCCCCCACGCGCGCGTGCTGATCCTCGGCGGCGGCGACGGCCTGGCCGCCCGCGAGGTGCTGCGCCACGGCGGAGTGCGCCGCGTCGACGTCGTCGAACTCGACCCCGGCCTGGTCCGGCTGGCCCGCCGTGACCCCGGCCTCGCCACCGCCAACGGCCACGCCTACGACGACCCCCGCGCCCACGTCACCTATGCCGACGCCCTCGGCTGGCTGCGCGGCGCACCCCCCTCCGCGTACGACGTGGTGATCGCCGACCTCCCCGACCCCGGCATCACCGCCAGCACCAAGCTGTACGCCCAGGAGTTCTACGGCCTCGCCCGCCGCGTCCTCGCCCCCGGCGGCCGGTTCGTCGTCCACGCCGGGTCGGTCACCACCCGCCCCCGCGCCTTCTGGACGGTCGCCGCGACCCTGCGTGCCGCCGGCTTCGCCTGCTCCCCCTACCGGGTCCTCGGCCACGACACCGGCTTCCCGGCCGGCCCCGACCGCTCGGCGGGCACGCCCGGAACCCCGCACGACTGGGGATTCCTGCTGGCGAGCCCGGGGGCCGTTCCGCCACCGCTGCGCCTGCCCACCGGGCCGCCGCACACCCTGACGCAGGCGGAACTGACCGCGGACGCGCGGGCGGCGGAACGGACCCGGATCGACGGGCTGCCACCGTCGACGCTGGTGCATCCCCGGTACTGACGAGCCGGTCAGGTGGGAGTGAATTCCGGTCACAGCTGGGTAGGCTCACCGGACATGGAGCACCAGGTCTTCGTCCCGGTCCCGCTCGAGTCGCTCAGAGCCGCCCTCGCCGACCCCGCGCGCATCGCCCGCGCGGTCCCCGGCCTGCAACAGGACGCCGGGGCCGAACCCGTCACCGGGCGCCTGAAGCTCCGCGTCCAGGGACACTCCGTCACCTACCGGGGCACGGCCCGGGTGGCCGCCCGCGACGACGGCACGTACGCCGTCGAGGCCGACGCCACCGAGGCCCGCGGCACCGGCGCCGTGAAACTCGCCCTCACCCTGCGCCTCGCGGACACCGAGGGCGGTACGACGGTCACGGTCGAGGGCACGGCGGACGCGGACGGCCGGATCGCCGAGCTCCCCGCGGACGCGGCGCACGCGGCGGCCACCCGCCTGCTGAACCGTTTCGTGGAGAACCTGGCGACGGCGGAGCCTGCGACGGGTTCGCAGGAGGGGGAGGAGCAGGCACCAGGGCCGGAGGAGCAGGCACCGGAGCCGGAGGCCGAGCACACCTCCGTCTTCGACGCCGAGATCCCGCCGCCGCCCCTGGACCCGGCGGCCGACCGCCTCGCCGAGGACTTCGCCGACACCGGCGAGCCCCCCGCCGAGGCCGCGCACGCGCGCCGGACGATGATCGGACGCAGCGCGGAGGAGGTCGACCACGCGCCGCCGCGGGGCCGTTATGCACCGGTTCCGGCCCCGCAGACGGTCACGGCGACATCGGCACTGCGCTGGGCGGCGCCGGCGGCGGCACTGGTCGTGGCGTCGGCGATCGTCGTGAGCAGGGCACTGCGCAAACGCCGCTGAGCGAAAGCGCCCCGTGAGGGCGCACGGCGCTCAGCCCCTACCGCGAGTCGCCCCCCAGTAGCCTCTTCCCGTGAGTAACGAAGACATCACGCTGACCGCAGGCACTGCAGTAGTCCACGTCAGCCCCGCCCACGGCGGCCGTATCAGCAGCCTCGCGGTCGACGGCCTGGAACTGCTGAGGCAAGGGGACCGCTACGGCTGCTTCCCGATGGTGCCGTGGTGCGGCCGCATCCGCGACGGCCGCTTCCTGGACGGCGGCACCGTCCGTCAGATGCCGCTCAACTCCCCGCCCCACGCCATCCACGGCACCACCCGCGACGGCGCCTGGCGCACCGCGCGCGTCTCGGAGAACGAGGCGGTGATCACGTACGACCTGGTCGAACCCTGGCCGCACCCCGGCCGCGTCACCCACGTCGTCGCGCTCGCCGAGGACGCCCTGACGCTGACGATGTCGGTGGAGGCGCGGGACGACTCCTTCCCGGCGCAGATCGGCTGGCACCCCTGGTTCAACCGAACCCTCGCGGGCGAGGACGGTGCCGTGGGCGAGGACGTCACGGTCGGCTTCGAGCCCGCCTGGCAGGAGGAGCGCGGGGACGACCATCTGCCCACCGGGAACAGGACCGACCCGAAGCCGGGCCCCTGGGACGACTGCTTCGGCATGCCCGGCGGTGTCGACGTCACCCTCACCTGGCCCGGGCAGCTGGAGCTGAGGGTGACCAGCCGCGAGGAGTGGGTGGTCGTCTACGACGAGCAGGCCGAGGCCGTGTGCGTGGAGCCGCAGACCGGCCCGCCCAACGGCCTGAACACCCTTCCGCGCCTGGTCACCCCGCTGGAGCCGCTGGAGGCGAGCACCACCTGGAGCTGGCGGCGCCTTTAAGCTGGTCGGCATGACGGATGTACGTGGCGCGCTGCTGCAGCAGATCAAGGACAAGGCCGTGGTGCACGGCAAGGTGACCCTCTCCTCGGGTCTGGAGGCCGACTACTACGTCGACCTGCGCCGCATCACCCTCGACGGCGAGGCCGCCCCGCTGGTCGGCCAGGTGCTCCTGGATCTGACCGCGGACCTGGAGTTCGACGCGGTGGGCGGCCTGACCATGGGCGCCGACCCGGTCGCCGCGGCCATGCTGCACGCCGCCGCCGCGCGCGGGAGGAAGCTGGACGCGTTCGTCGTACGGAAGGCGGCGAAGGCGCACGGCCTGCAGCGGCGCGTGGAGGGCCCGGAGATCGCGGGCCGGCGGGTGCTGGTCGTCGAGGACACCTCCACCACCGGCGGCTCCCCGCTCACCGCCGTCGAGGCCGTGCGCGAGGCCGGCGCCGAGGTCGTCGCCGTCGCGACCATCGTGGACCGGGCCACCGGTGCCGCCGAGAAGATCGAGGCCGGCGCGGGTGTTCCGTACCGTTTCGCCTTCTCGAAGGATGAACTGGGTCTGGACTGACACGCCCCGGTGACCTGGACTTGGCGGGGCGCCGACCAGCACCCCGTGTCTGGAAAGATGGGGCCGACGATGACGTCACCCCCCAGGTCTAGGTCAGGGCCGTAACGCAGCAATCCAACCCGCAACACAAGGAGCGGACAGATGCCCATCGCAACCCCCGAGGTCTACAACGAGATGCTCGACCGGGCGAAGGCAGGCAAGTTCGCCTACCCGGCCATCAACGTCACCTCGAGCCAGACCCTGAACGCGGCGCTGCGCGGTTTCGCGGAGGCGGAGAGCGACGGCATCGTCCAGATCTCGACCGGCGGTGCCGAGTTCCTGGGCGGCCAGTACAGCAAGGACATGGTCACCGGCGCGGTCGCCCTCGCCGAGTACGCGCACATCCTCGCCGAGAAGTACCCGGTCAACATCGCGCTGCACACCGACCACTGCCCGAAGGACAAGCTCGACGGGTACGTACGTCCGCTGATCGCGATCTCCGAGGAGCGCGTGAAGGCCGGCCGGAACCCGCTGTTCCAGTCCCACATGTGGGACGGCTCCGCCGAGACCCTCGCCGACAACCTCGCCATCGCCCAGGAGCTGCTGGAGCGCACCCGCGCCGCCCACATCATCCTCGAGGTGGAGATCACCCCGACCGGTGGCGAGGAGGACGGCGTCTCGCACGAGATCAACGACTCCCTCTACACCACCGTCGAGGACGCGATCCGTACGGCGGAGGCCCTGGGCCTCGGCGAGAAGGGCCGCTACCTGCTGGCCGCCTCCTTCGGCAACGTGCACGGCGTGTACAAGCCGGGCAACGTCGTGCTCCGCCCCGAGCTGCTGAAGGAGCTCAACGAGGGCGTCGCCGCCAAGTTCGGCAAGACCTCCCCCTTCGACTTCGTCTTCCACGGCGGCTCCGGCTCCTCCGAGCAGGAGATCCTCACCGCGCTGGACAACGGCGTGGTGAAGATGAACATCGACACGGACACCCAGTACGCCTTCACCCGTCCGGTCGCCGCCCACATGTTCCAGAACTACGACGGCGTCCTGAAGGTCGACGGCGAGGTCGGCAACAAGAAGGCCTACGACCCGCGCACCTGGGGCAAGCTGGCCGAGGCGAGCATGGCCGCCCGGGTCGTCGAGGCCACGCAGAACCTGCGCTCGGCGGGCAACAAGATCAAGTAAGCGGTACGTCCGCTGCGCGGTGGGCCCGGTGGCTGTCCAAGCCGCCGGGCCCGCTGTATACCTGGGTGGGTGCCCGACGTCCGGCTGGCCTCGCCCCAGGGCAAGTGGATCCTGCTCACCACGGTCCTCGGCTCCAGCATGGCCCTGCTGGACTCGACCGTCGTCAACGTGGCGCTCCCGCGCATCGGCGAGGACCTGGGCGCGAGCCTGGCCGCCCTGCAATGGACGGTCAACGCGTACATGGTCACGCTGGCCGGGCTGATCCTGCTGGGCGGCTCGCTGGGCGACCACTACGGCCGGCGGAAGATCTTCGTGCTGGGGGTCGTGTGGTTCGCCGCCGCGTCCCTGCTGTGCGGCCTGTCGCCGAACCCGCCGGTGCTGATCGCCGCCCGGGCTCTGCAGGGCATCGGCGGCGCGCTCCTGACCCCCGGGTCCCTGGCGATCATTCAGGCGTCCTTCCATCACGACGACCGCAGCCGGGCCGTCGGCCTGTGGTCCGGCTTCGGCGGGATCGGCGCGGCGGTCGGCCCGTTCCTGGGCGGCTGGCTGGTGGCCGGCCCCGGTTGGCGCTGGGTGTTCCTGCTGAACGTCCCGCTGGCGCTGCTGTGCGTGCCGGTGGCGCTCAGGCACGTCCCGGAGTCGAGGGACGGCGGAGAACACGGCCGCTTCGACGTTCTGGGCGCGGCCCTCGGCGCCTTGTCCCTGGCCCTGGTGACGTACGCGCTGATCGAGGCGAGGGCGGGCGGTGTGGCGGTGGCCCTGACCGGGGCGGCGGGTGTGCTCGCGGCGGTGGCCTTCGTCCACGTCGAACGGCACCGCCCGGACCCGATGCTCCCGCCGGACATCTTCGCCTCGCGCCAGTTCACGGCCGTCAACCTGGTCACCCTGTGCGTGTACGCGGCGTTCGGCGGCTTCTTCTTCCTCACCGCGCTCCAGCTCCAGGTGGTGGTGGGCTACTCGCCCCTGGAGGCCGGTACGGCCCTGCTGCCGACCACCGCCCTGATGCTCCTCTTCTCCGCCCGCTCCGGCGCCCTGGCCGACCGCACGGGCCCGCGCCTGCCGTTGACCGTCGGCCCGCTGCTCTGCGCGGTGGCGCTGCTGCTGATGCTGCGGGTGGGCAAGGGCGCGGTCTATCTCACCGACGTCCTGCCGGCGCTGCTCGTGATGGGCGCGGGCATGGTCACCCTGGTCGCCCCTCTGACGGCCACGGTCCTCGCCTCCGTGGACACCGCGCGGGCCGGCCTGGCCAGCGGCATCAACAACGCGGCGGCGAGGGCGGCGGGCCTGATCGCGGTGGCCGCGCTGCCGCTGCTGGCGGGGATGGGGCCGGAGGCGTACCGGGTGCCGTCGGCCTTCGACGCGGCGTACAAGCGGGCGATGCCGATGTGCGCGGGGGTGCTGGTGGTCGGCTCGCTGCTGGCCTTCGCCCTGGTCCGCCGCCCGGCTCCGGAGTGCCGGCACCCCGAGTGCCGCGTACACGGCTGCGTGACGGCTCCGCCGCTGGAGGGGGAGCGGCGTACCTAGCCGGTGGGCTCGCGGTGCGGGGCGGCACGGGGCACATGCCGGCAGCACGGGAATCCGTGAGGTGAGCCAGACTGGACCCCATGACGATTCACGAGAACCTGCTCGGCGGTCCGCCCCCCACCCACCTCCCCGACGACCCCGAGCCCCGCGAACAGCTCGCGGCCGGCACCGCCCCCGCGGACGTCGCCGCCAAGTACCCGACCTCCTCTCTCGCCTGGGCCCAGCTGGCCGACGAGGCCTTCGAGCGCGGCTCGGTCGTGGAGTCGTACGCCTACGCCCGTACGGGCTACCACCGCGGCCTCGACGCCCTGCGCCGCAGCGGCTGGAAGGGGCACGGACCGGTCCCCTGGGAGCACGAGCCGAACCGGGGCTTCCTGCGCGCGCTGCACGCCCTCGCCCGCGCCGCCCACGCCATCGGCGAGCAGGAGGAGTACGAGCGCTGCACGCAGTTCCTGAAGGACTCCTCGCCCACGGCGGCCCAGACCCTCGGCTAGCCCGGCCGGAGCGACGGCAGTCACCGGTGTGGCCCGTCTGGCAGCGGACGGGCCTTGCCGGATCCGGGTCCATTGCGGAGGATGCCGGGTGGGGACCGGGGCCCCCGTGCCGGCATCGGCAGGGGCGGACCGCTACCCGGAGCTACAACAGGAGACAGCGATGTCCCAACCGGCTCAGCAGTCCTTGGAGACTCAGGAGCCCGAGACTCCGCATCTCGACTTCGCGGGCACGACGCCGTACGAGGACTACGTCAGGGCGGACGTGCTCACCCACCTCCAGCACACCCTCTCCGACGATCCCGGAGAGATGGTCTTCCTGGTCACGACCCAGGTCATGGAGCTGTGGTTCACCGTCGTCGTCCATGAGTGGGAGACCGCGGCGGCGGCCCTGCGCGGCGACGACGTACCGACCGCGATCGCCGCGCTGAAGCGTTCCGTACGGGAACTGGAGGCCCTCAACGCCTCCTGGAGGCCCCTCGGCCAGCTCACCCCGGCGCAGTTCAACTCGTACCGCTCCGCCCTCGGCGAGGGCTCCGGCTTCCAGTCGGCGATGTACCGGCGCATGGAGTTCCTGCTCGGCGAGAAGTCCGCGTCCATGCTCGTACCGCACCGCGGCGCCCCCCGCGCGCACGCGGAGCTGGAGAAGGCGCTGCACGAGCCGAGCCTGTACGACGAGGTGCTGCGGCTGCTGGCCCGGCGCGGGCATCCGATCCCCGCGTCCGTCCTGCACCGTGACGTGTCCCAGCGCCACGAGCCCTCCGAGCAGGTCGAGCGGGCCTGGGCGGCGGTCTACTCCGGCGACCAGGACGCCGAACTCGCCCGCCTGGGCGAGGCGTTGACCGACGTGGCCGAACTGGTCTGGCGCTGGCGCAACGACCACCTGGTCGCCACCCGCCGCGCGATGGGCGCCAAGCCCGGCACGGGCGGCTCGGCCGGCGTGGCCTGGCTGGAGAAGCGCGCCCGCAAGAACGTGTTCCCGGAGCTGTGGACGGCGAGGTCCCATGTCTGAACTTGCCCTGCAGGCGGAGAAGCTGGACGCGGCCGACGAACTCGCCCCGCTGCGTTCCCGTTTCGTCCTCGATGACGTGGTCTACCTGGACGGCAACTCGCTCGGCGCGCTCCCGGCGGGCGTCCCGGACCGGGTGGCCGACGTGGTGCGCCGCCAGTGGGGCGAACTGCGCATCCGCTCCTGGGAGGAGAGCGGCTGGTGGACCGCGCCGGAGCGGATCGGCGACCGGATCGCCCCGCTGGTCGGCGCGGCGGCCGGGCAGATCGTCGTCGGTGACTCCACAAGTGTCAACGTGTTCAAGGCACTTGTGGCCGCCGTACGGATGGCGGGCGAGGACCGTACCGAGATCCTGGTGGACGCCACCACGTTCCCCACGGACGGTTACATCGCCGAGTCGGCGGCCCGCCTGACCGGCCGCACCCTGCGCGCCGTGACGCCGTCGGAGGTGCCGGGGGAGTTGAGCGGCCGTACGGCCGCGGTCCTCCTCAACCACGTCGACTACCGCACGGGCCGCCTGCACGACCTGCCGGGGCTGACCGCCGCGATCCACGCCGCCGGCGCCCTCGCGGTCTGGGACCTGTGCCACAGCGCGGGCGCGCTGGAGGTGGGCCTGGACGAGCACGGGGTCGATCTCGCGGTCGGCTGCACCTACAAGTATCTGAACGGCGGCCCGGGTTCCCCGGCGTACCTGTACGTCCGCGAGGAGCTCCAGCCCCGCTTCGACTCCCCGCTGCCCGGCTGGAACTCGCACACCGACCCCTTCGGCATGAGCCCGTCGTACACCCCGGCGCCGGGCGCCCGGCGCGGCCGCGTGGGGACCCCGGACGTCCTGTCCATGCTCGCCCTGGAAGCGGCCCTGGACGTCTGGGACGACGTGTCCGTCTCCGCCGTCCGCGCCAAGTCCCTCGCGCTGACGGACTTCTTCCTGCGGTGCGTGCGGGCGTACACCGAGCCGGGGCGCGTGGAGTCCGTGACCCCGGAACGCCACGGGGAACGCGGCAGCCAGGTCGCGCTGCGCTGTGACGACGCGGGTGAGGTGATGAAACGCCTGATCGCCCGGGGCGTCGTGGGCGACTTCCGCCATCCCGACGTCCTTCGCTTCGGCTTCACCCCGCTGTACGTCACCTTCGGTGAGACCGAGCGGGCGGCGCAGATCCTGGGCGAGGAGCTGGCGTAGGGGAGGCGTGAGCGAGGCATGGCGGGGGGCCGAGGGCCGGTCCGGGAGGGGCATCTCTCTCGGGCCCGGCCTTGGCCTTTCCCCGCAGAACCGTTTATTCCTCACCCTGCGTGACATCCCCATGTCCCCGCACGTCACCGGCCTGATACCGTCCCGCCAACGGTGAACGGGAATCCCCCACCTGGTCCGCCACCCCTTGGTCCGCCAGACGCCAAACACGTTCCATCGCTGAGAGGTTGGAGCATGCCGGACGACGCCGCAGCAGCCCGCGCCGCCGCCGAAGAGGAGTCGGCCTTCTCGCACCCCCCGGTCGACCCCGACGTCACGTCCGCCTACGGCAGCCACCCCGACCAGGTGATCGACTTCTACGCCCCCCGGAAGGCCCAGGAATCCCCGGCCCCTCTGGTGGTGGTCCTGCACGGCGGTGCCTGGCGCGCCCGCTACGACCGCCGCCACATCACCCCCTTCGCGGACTACCTGGCCCGCCGGGGCTTCGCCGTGGCCAACGTCGAGTACCGCCGGGGCGGCGACCCGCTCACCGAGGGGGCCGGCGACACCACCCCTCCGGCAGGCCGCTGGCCCGACACCTTCGACGACATCGCGGCCGCGCTGGACGCGCTGCCCGCTCTGGTCCGGGAGGCGCTCCCGCAGGCCGACTCCCGCCGCATGGTGCTGACGGGGCACTCGGCCGGCGGCCACCTCGCCCTGTGGGCCGCGGCACGCCACGTCCTGCCCGCGGACGCCCCGTGGCGCACCGACCGGCCCGCCCCGCTCCGCGGCGTCGTCGCCCTCGCGCCGATCGCGGACTTCGAAGTGGCGGAGAAGCTGGACGTCTGCGGCAACGCGAGCCTGCAACTCCTCGGCGGCCACGACACCTTCGCCGAGCGCCGCCCCAGCGCCGACCCCGTTCTGCTCCTCCCGACGGGCATCGCGACGACGCTGGTCCAGGGGCGTACGGACCTGGTGGTGCCGCAGGCGGTGGCCGAGTCCTACGCGGCCGCGGCGGCGAAGGCCGGCGAGGTGGTGGGTCTGACGCTGCTGGAGGACGTCGGCCACTTCCCGCTCATCGACCCGGCGGCGGACGCGTGCGCCGTGGTGGCGGAGGAGCTCGCCCAACTGGCCTGGTGACGGGGGGCGTTCGATGCACGGGGCCGACTCGCGGAGCCTGCCCCCGAGGGCCGGCCCCGGTGATACCCGTAATACCTGAGAGCTACCCCGCAGAACGGCTCCCTGGCGGGACGCCGACGACACGCCCCGATCCATAACTTCCTTCTCGGACGCGCCCGATGGCCGGGCAATCCGAAAGGAAGCCCGCCCATGGGGCACACCGAGCACACCGAGCACACCGAGCACACCACACACCCGAACCCGCCGACGGACACGGCGCCTTGTCCCACGGACGGGCTTCCGCCCGCGGCCCCGCAGCCGCCGACGGTGATTCCGCCCCACGAGGGCCACCCGCAGCCGAAACCGTCACGGGTGGTGCGGGTGGGAACGCGAACCCCGCCGAAAGCACCCCGCACCCGTACCCGAAAGTGGCGCCGCACCCTCCTCGCCACCCTCCTCACCGCAGCGCTGGCCGCCCCCCTCTCCGGCGCCGCCCGCGCCCAGATCCCGGCCCCGGCCCCCGCCACTCTCCCCAAGCTCACGGCGACCACCCTCCAGTCGGCCTACGCCGCCAACCGGGCCGACGCCACCCGTGCCGCCGACATGGCCGCCGCGCACGGCGACACCGACCGCGCCGCCGCCGACCGCGCCCTGGCCGCCCCGTCCCGCCGGCTCCTCACCTTCGACGGCCGAGGCGCCGGCCAGGCCACGGAGGTGCTCGGCGACCTCGCCCACGCCGACCACATCGCCGTCCTGGTCCCCGGCTCGGACACCTCCCTGGACACCTACGCCCGCTTCCACAAGGCGGCTGTGGCCCTGTACACGGACCTCACCCACCGCGCGCCGCGAGGCACCCGCACCGCGGTCGTCGCCTGGCTCGGCTACGAGACACCGGCCACCGTCAGCACGACGGTGACCACGACCACCCGAGCCGAGGAAGCCGCCCCCCGTCTGCGCGCCTTCGTACGCGACCTGCGCACCGCGACCACACCGCAGGCGCACCTCTCCCTGCTCTGCCACTCCTACGGGACCGTCGTCTGCGGCCGGGCCGCCCATGGCCTGGCCGCAGACGACATCGTCCTCATCGGCAGCCCCGGCACCGGCGCGGGCTCCGTCGCGGCCCTGCACACCCGCGCAAGAGTGTGGGCGGCCCGCGGCAGCGAGGACTGGGTCGCCGACGTGCCGCACATCAGCGCCACCTTCTTGGGCACCACCGTCGGCCTCGGCGCCAACCCGGTCTCCCGCGCCTTCGGCGCCCGGGTCTTCGACGCGGGCGCCGCCGACCACAGCGGCTACTTCACCCCGGGCTCGGCCTCCCTCGCCGACCTCGCCCGGATCACCCTCGGCGAGACCCCGGAGGTGCCCCATGCCTGACCCGACCGCACCCCACACCCCCCGCACGGCCCCGCAGCCGCCGACGGCGTTGCCGCCCCTCGAGGGCCACCCGCACCCGACGACGAAACCGTCACGGGCGATGCCGGTGGGGACTTCTGTCCCGCCGAAGAAGCCCCACACCGTCACCCCCCTCCACGCCCTACGCCGATCCGCCCGCCACCTCGACAGCCTCACCCCCGCCTCCCGGGACCGAGCCGTGGACGCACTGCGGGCGATCGCGATCCTCGGGGTCGTGATGGGCCACTGGCTGGTGACGGCACTCGTGGACAGGGACGGCGGACTGCACACCACCAGCCCCCTGCAGCACATGCCCTGGCTGGCCCCGATCTCCTGGCTGTTCCAGACCCTGGCCGTGTTCTTCCTGGTAGGCGGCCATGTGGCAACCCGAAGCCTCGCCACCGCCCGCGACAGGGGCGAGACCTACGGCTCCTGGCTGCGCGCCCGCCTGACCCGCCTCCTGCGCCCGGTGGCCGCTCTGCTGTGCCTGTGGGCGGTGGCCGCCGCGGTCCTCCTCCTCACCGGCGCCCCCCTCCCCACCCTCGAGGCCCTGCTCAAGCTGGCCCTGTCACCGTTGTGGTTCCTGCTGGTCCTCGCCGGTCTGACGGCCGCCACCCCGCTCGTCACCCGCCTCAACCCGCTCTGGCCCCTGGCCGTCGTCCTGCACGTGGACCTGCTCCGCTTCGGTCTGCACACCGGCCCGTCCTGGCTCGGCTGGCTGAACCTCCCCGCCGGCTGGCTGGTCCCGTACACCCTGGGCGCGGCCTGGACCCGGGGCGAGCTGGACACCCGCCGCGCGGCCCGCGTCCTGTTCCTCGGCGGTACGGCGGCCACGGCCGTCCTCGTCATCTGCGCGGGCTACCCGGCGTCCATGGTCGGCGTCCCCGGCGCACGGATCTCCAACCTCGACCCCCCGACCCTGGCGGCCGTCACCTTCGGCCTGACCCAGTGCGGGCTCGCCCTGCTCCTGCGCGACCGGCTGCGCCGCGCGATGGCCCGCCCGCTGCTCTGGGCGGCGGTGGCCCTGGTCAACCTCTCCGCGATGACGATCTACCTCTGGCACCAGACGGCCATGATGGCCACGACGGCCACGGGCCTCCTGGCCGGCCGGCTGCCCGGCCTGCACACCTCACCCGACTCGCTGGGATGGGTGCCGTACCGCCTCGCCTGGCTTCCGGTCTTCGCCCTGATGCTCGCCCTGTGCCGGGCGGCCTTCCAGCACCACGAACAGGGCCCCCGCCGCCCCCGAAACCGCAGGTCCCACGTGGTCCACCGCCACCTGCCCCGAGCAAGGCCCCAGCGGAATGCCTAATGTTGACACCGTGCAGCCCGCGGACGACCACGACCTCGACCAGCCGTCCGCCCTCGCGGGTCCCACCCCGGACCCCGGGCCCGGCCTCCACAGCCGCATCGGTACCTGGCTGGGCGAGTCGGCCTCCGCCCACTCACCCCCTCTCTCGAAGTACCGCTGGCTCCGCTTCCTCACCTACCTCCTCGTCGGCTGGCTGGCCCTCGGCATCGCCCTGGGCGGCGCCGAGGAACTGTCCCGTAGCTACGGCTTCACCACAGCCGTAGCAGTCCTCAGCACCTTCCTCCAGGCCGTCGCGATCGTCGTGGCCCTGTGGCACCCCGTCCCCGCCTGGGCCGTGTCGCTGGCAGCCGCCACCGGTACGGCGCTGTTCGCCCGCCCGCACCTGGCATCGCTCCCGCACTCTGGCACCGACTGGCCCTGGTCCACGCCTCTTCTGCTGGCTCACATGGCCGTGCTCCTGTTCGTGGCCCTGCGCGTTCCCATCCGGGGCACGGTCGCCGCGCTCGGCGTGACCGCCGTGCTCACGTTCGGGGTCCAGAGCAAGAGCGGAGTGGGCGCGCAGCACTACTCCCCCACAGGTGCCGTAGCCGTCGGCCTGTTCGCCGTCGCCGCCGTCATCGGAACCGCCCTGCGCAGCCGGAGCGAGGCCCGTACCGAACTGATCCAGCAGACGACGATCACCGCGGAGGAACGGGCCCGCCGCACGCTCCTGGAGGAACGCAGCCGTATCGCCCGGGAGCTGCACGACGTGGTCGCCCACCACATGTCGGTGATCTCCATCCAGGCGCAGGTGGCCCCCCATCTGGTGGAGAACCCTTCCGAGGAACTGAAGGAGAACCTGGCCGGCATCCGCAACAACGCTCTGGAGGCGCTGACCGAGCTGCGCCGTGTGCTCGGCGTCCTGCGCTCCGAGAGCCCGGACGACCCGGACGCCCCGGAGGCGGCCGAGGACGTCTCCCGCCGGCCCGCGCCCGGCACCGGCCCGGCCCCCGACGCCCCGCAGCCGAACCTCGCCCGGCTGGACTCCCTGCTCGAGAACACCAGGGCGGCCGGCCTGGAGGTCGTGAAGGCGGAGGAGGGCGCCCCGCGCGGCTACTCGCCGGGGGTGGAGCTGTCCGCGTACCGGATCGTCCAGGAGGCGCTGAGCAACGTACTGCGGCACGCGCCGGGCGCGAAGGCCCGTGTGGAGATCGGCCACTTTCCCAACGGCATATACCTCAGCGTCGTCAACTCCCGTCCCAGCCGCCCGGTCCCGCCCTCCCCGGGCAGTGGCCACGGACTGCTGGGCATGCGGGAGCGCGCGGCGATGCTGGGCGGGCGCGTCGAGGCGAAACCGACCCGGCACGGCGGCTTTCTGGTGACGGCGTTCCTTCCCCGCGAGGGCACCCCCGACCCCACCGGATCCGCACCCACCGGACCCGAACCCACCTCCTCGCACTGACCTCAGCCCCGAGCCCCCGACAGGAGAACAGGCCCCATGACGAGCGGCACCGGTCCCATCCGCGTACTCATCGCCGACGACCAGCAGATGGTCCGGCAGGGTTTCGGCGTGCTGCTCGGCGCCCAGCCCGGCATCGAGGTGATCGGGCAGGCGGTGGACGGTCTGGACGCGATCGCGCAGACCGCCGAACTGGCCCCGGACGTCGTGCTGATGGACATCCGGATGCCCGAACTCGGCGGCATCGAGGCGACCCGCCGGATCACCGCCGAACATCCCGCCATCAAGGTGCTGGTGCTGACCACCTTCGACCTGGACGAGTACGTGTACGAGGCACTGCGGGCCGGGGCCTCCGGCTTTCTGCTGAAGGACGCCTCCGCGGACCAGCTGGCCGAGGCGGTCCGGGTCGTGGCCGCGGGCGACGCGCTCCTCGCGCCCGGCATCACCCGCCGCCTGATCGCCGAGTTCTCCCGGCTGGACGGCAGCCGCCGGGCCCCGCTCAAGCAGCGCGTCGGCGACCTTACCGAGCGGGAGACGGAGGTGCTGGCGCTGATCGCGCAGGGCCTGTCGAACGCGGAGATCGCCGAGCGGCTGGTCGTGGCCGAGCAGACCGTGAAGACGCACGTGGGCCGGATCCTGGTGAAGCTGGGCCTGCGCGACCGCACCCAGGCGGCGGTCTTCGCCTACGAGTCCGGCGTGGTCCGCCCCGGCGGCCGCTGAACCGAACCCCTGCGGGGCGACCCGTAGTACCTGAGAGGGACCCCCGAGAACCCCCCTCCAAGGTGACGACCGCGCCCCGCCGCCCGCCTACCGTTGCGTACGTGACCCAGACGACGCACACGCAGACGACACCGCCGGGCCCGGCCGGCCGGCCGCGCAGTCCGGAGTTCCGGCTGGCCGCGGACGCCCTGCGCGGGCTGCGGCAGGACCTGTTCGATGACGCCTTCGCCTACCGGCCGCTGCCCCGCCGGAGCGCCGACGGTCCGCTCGCCCGCCGTCTGTCCGGCGCGGGCTGGCTGCCGCACACGGTGGTGGCAGCCCTGGGTGTGATGGCGATGTCCCTCGCCCTGGCGAGCTCCTTCGACTCCGGCCTGGCCACCCTGCTGTGCGGGCTGCTGGCGCTGGGACCGGTCCTGCTGACGCTGGCGCGCCCGGTGGGGGCCTTCTGGTTCTCGCTGGCCGCGAGCACGGTCGCCGCCGTGATCGGCCGGGGCGACGGCAGCGACTGGCCCTGGCTGCCGGGCAGTTTCCTGTCCCACCTGGTGGTGCTCACGGTCGTCGCGCTGCGCACCCGCCCGCGCACCGCGGCCTCGATGTGGGTGATGACCGCGGTCTACGGCTTCGTCACCGGAGGCCTCTTCGGCTGGCACCGTTACGACACCAATGTGACCCCGATGCTCTTCCTGTCTGCCCTGATCCTGCTGGCCGTGACGGTCCGGCACATCCGCCGCCAGGCCCAGCAGGAGGTGACCGCCCAGCAGACGGTCACCCAGCACGAACGCTCCCGCCGCACCCTCCTGGAGGAGCGCACGACGATCGCCCGCGAGCTGCACGACGTGGTCGCCCACCACATGTCGGTGGTCGCCATCCAGGCGGAGGCCGCTCCCTACCGGGTGGAGAACCCCCCGGAGGAGCTGGAGAAGGCGTTCGCCACCATCCGGGAGAACGCGGTCGCGGCCCTGACCGAGCTGCGCCGGGTCCTCGGGGTCGTACGCGCGGAGGACTACGAGGCGCCCGACGCCCCCCAGCCGACCCTGGCCGACCTCGACGGGCTGCTGGCCAATGTGCGGGAGGCCGGTCTGACGGTGGACAAGGCGGTGACCGGCGCGGTGCGCGAACTGCCGCAGGGCGTGGAGCTGTCGGCGTACCGCATAGTGCAGGAGGCCCTCAGCAACACCCTGCGGCACGCACCGGGAGCGGGCGCCCGCGTGGAGATCGGTTACGTCCTCGGCGGCCTGGGCCTGCGCATAGTCAACACCCCGCCGCCCGCGCCGCACCTCGTGAAGCCCTCTCCGGGCGCGGGGCACGGCATCACGGGCATGCGGGAGCGCGTGTCGATGCTGAACGGCGAGATGACGGCGGCCCCGACGGAGGACGGGGGCTACGAGGTGACGGTGTTCCTGCCGGTGCCGGCGGCGACCGCGAGTGAAGGGGACGCATGACCATCCGCGTACTGATCGCGGACGACCAGATGATGGTCCGCGAGGGCTTCTCCGTCCTGCTGAACGCGATGCCGGACATCGAGGTCGTCGGCGAGGCCGTCAACGGAAGGGAGGCGGTGGACCGGGTCCGTGAACTCGCCCCGGACGTCGTCCTGATGGACATCCGCATGCCGGAGCTGAACGGCATCGAGGCCACCCGGGAGATCGTGGCGGCGGACGCGGCGGCGAAGGTGCTGGTCCTGACGACCTTCGACCTGGACGAGTACGTGTACCAGGCGCTGCGCGCGGGAGCCTCCGGTTTCCTGCTGAAGGACGCCTCGGCCCGTCAGCTGGCGGACGGTGTGAGGGTGGTGGCCGCAGGCGAGGCCCTCCTGGC
The DNA here is from genome assembly GCF_053598315.1 of Streptomyces sp. NPDC001153. Taxonomy (NCBI): domain Bacteria; kingdom Bacillati; phylum Actinomycetota; class Actinomycetes; order Kitasatosporales; family Streptomycetaceae; genus Streptomyces; species Streptomyces sp. NPDC001153. The sequence continues at coordinate 114,117 of NZ_JBSFJZ010000017.1, read as the reverse complement.
TCCCTCGGTCACCAAACGCCTGCTCACGGAGTTCTCCCGTCTCTCGGACCCCCCGCGCCTGATCCCGTCGGCCCATGCGGCCTACGGCGAACTCACCGAGCGTGAGACAGAGGTCCTGGTCCTGATCGCCCAGGGCCTGTCCAACGCGGAGATCGCCGAGCGCCTGGTGGTGGCGGAGTCGACGATCAAGACCCATGTGAGCCGCATCCTGGTCAAACTGGGCCTCAGAGACCGCACCCAGGCAGCGGTGTTCGCGTACGAGGCAAGGCTGGTGACACCGGGCTGACGGTGTCCGGGCGGGCAGGACGGAAACGGAACGGGAAGGCCATGGACCTGGTACTCGACCCGCCGCGCGGAGTCGCGCCGCTCCGGCTGGGGATGACACTGGACGAGGCGCTCGCGGCGGCGCCCGACTGGGGTGAGCCCAGAGTCCTCCGGCGCCGGGATTCGGCGCGGGCGTCCTGGTCCCTGGACGGCGTGGGCGTGCAGGCCCTCCTGGAGAGCAGCCCCACGGTCACGGCGATCGAGCTGTGGTGGCCCGGCGAGGGCCGGACCTCCGGCACCCGGGTCCTGCTCGACGGGCACGACGTCTTCGGCACACCGGCCCAGGACCTCTTCCGCCGCGCCGCCGACCGTGGCTGGAGGGTCGACGAGTCCCGCCCCGGGCACCCCGTGATCCCCGGCGTGTCCCTGGGCTTCACCCGCGAGACCTCCCAGGAAGTTCCCCGGGACGCCGAGGGCCTGCCCCTGTGCGTCACGTCCGTTCTCGTCGGCGGGAAGGACTACTACGACTTCCTCCTCGAAGGCAGCGGCTGAGCAGGTCAGGGGGGACCCTGGTCAGATGTCGGCCCGGCGCGTTAGCGTCCCCGCATGGCTGGCACCACCGACCTGACCTTCGACCCCTGGGACCCGGCGTTTCTCGCCGACCCGTACCCGGCCTATGCCGAGCTGCGGGCGCGGGGCCGGGTGATCCGGTACGAGCCGACGGACCAGTGGCTGGTCCCGCACCACGCGGACGTCGCGGCGCTGCTGCGGGACCGCCGGCTGGGGCGGACGTATCAGCACCGGTTCTCGCACGAGGAGTTCGGTCGGACCGCGCCCCCGCCGGAGCACGAGCCGTTCCACACCCTCAACGACCACGGGATGCTCGACCTGGAGCCGCCGGACCACACCCGGATCCGGCGTCTGGTGTCGAAGGCGTTCACACCGCGCACCGTCGAGCGCCTGAAGCCGTATGTGCACGGCCTGGCGAACGACCTGGTGGCGGCGCTGGTCCACAACGGCGGCGGTGACCTGCTGACCGACGTCGCCGAGCCGCTGCCGGTGGCCGTGATCGCCGAGATGCTCGGCATCCCCGAGGCGGACCGCGCCCAGCTCCGTCCCTGGTCGGCGGCCATCTGCGGGATGTACGAGCTGAACCCGTCGGAGGAGACGGCCGCGCAGGCGGTGCGGGCCTCGGTGGAGTTCTCGGAGTATCTGCGGATGCTGATCGCGACCCGCCGCAAGGAGCCGGGCGAGGATCTCGTCTCCGGCCTGATCGCGGCCCATGACGAGGACGACGACCGGCTGACCGAGCAGGAGATGATCTCCACAGCGGTCCTGCTGCTCAACGCCGGTCACGAGGCCACGGTCAACGCCACGGTGAACGGCTGGTGGGCGCTGTTCCGCAACCCCGGCCAGCTGGCCGCCCTGCGCGCCGACCACTCCCTGGTCCCGTCCGCGATCGAGGAGCTGATGCGCTACGACACCCCGCTCCAGCTCTTCGAACGCTGGGTGCTGGACGACATCGAGATCGACGGCACGACCGTCCCGAGGGGCTCGGAGATCGCCATGCTCTTCGGCTCCGCCAACCACGACCCGGCCGTCTTCACCGACCCCGGCCGCCTGGACCTGACCCGCACCGACAACCCGCACATCTCCTTCAGCGCCGGCATCCACTACTGCATCGGCGCCCCACTGGCCCGCATCGAACTGGCCGCCTCGATGACGGCCCTCCTGCAGCAGGCCCCCACGCTGACTCTGGCGGCGGAGCCGCGGCGCAAGCCGAACTTCGTGATCCGGGGGCTGGAAGGGCTGAGCGTCGAGATCAGGTGATCACCCGTTCGGCTGATCGCAGAGGCGACCTGGCCCGTGCTCGCCGACGGCTCGCCACACTGGCCCTGACCCGAGAGGGGGTGCACCATGACGGTTATGGCAGAGCGCACGTCGCAGACGGCCCAGATGTCCGTGGAGGAGTTCGAGAGGATCGCCGAATTCGCGGCCAAGGAGACCGACGACGCCGTCAGGTTCGAGTTCATCAACGGACGGATCGGGGTCAAGAAGGTGCCCGACGGCGATCACAACACCATCGTGCTGTGGCTGATGCGGCAGTGCATGCAGGCTCGGCCCGACCTGGATCTGTACCAGGGGCAGGGGCTGAGGGTGGAGCAGTACCGCGAGGGCCGGGTCCGTCCGGACGCCGTCCTCGTGCCCGAGGAGCATTTCGCCGGCCACGGGGAGTGGGCCGATCCCAGCGGTGCGCTCCTCGTCCTTGAGGTCACCTCCTACGATTCGGACACCGACCGGCGTGACCGTCAGGAGAAGCCCGTCGCCTATGGTGCGGCGGGTATCCCGTTCTATCTCCTGGTCGACCGGGACGACTGCACGGTCACTCTGTTCAGCGATCCGGACAGGGGTGTCGGCTATCGCACCACCCACAAGGAGGCCTTCGGCGCCAAGCTGCTGGTCCCTCAGCCCCTCGGTATCGAGCTCGATACCGAGAAGCTGAAGCAGTACGTCGACTGACGTTCAGGCGGCCATGTCCCGCCGCCGCAATCCGGCCAGCCCCGTCCCCACCAGCACCCCAGCCAGCCCCAGCAGCACCCCCACCGGCCCCCACTCCATCCCCCCGCCCGGCAGCTTCGGCAGATGCCCGAACGGGGACAGGTCCAGCACCACCCGCGGCGCGTTCAGCGCGGGGCCGATCCAGCCGATCAGCAGGGCCGCACCGGCCACGCCCCACGCCGCGACCGCGCCCCGTGGCAGCACGCCGAACAGCAGGACCGCGACCCCGCCGATGACCCATACCGCGGCGACCTGGAGCAGGCACGCCCCCAGCACCGGGCCGATCTGCCGGCCGTAGCCGACGGCGAAGCCCAGACCGGTCAGGAGCATCAGCAGGGCCGAGCCGCCGAAGGCGATGATCAGGTGACCGGCGGCCCAGCGCAGCCGGCCCACGGGGGCGGCCAGCACCGGTTCGGCCCGGCCGGAGGTCTCCTCACCGCTCAGCCGCAGCACGGAGGAGACGATGTAGAGCGCGGCGACCAGACCGAGCATGCCGACCATCGCGGCGAGGAACGCGTCCGTCAGCCCCGACTGGCCGCCCATCCGCTGGAAGACCTCCCGCGCCTTGGCGTTGTCCCCGACGAGCTTGGCCGCGCCGTCCGTCATCCCGCCGTAGACGACACCGGCCAGGAAGAAGCCGGTCGACCAGCCGAGCACGCTGCCGCGCTGCAGGCGCCAGGCCAGCGCGCCCGCCGTGCCGAGGCAGCCGGCCGCCGGTCCCGGCCGGGTCGGCAGGAAGCTCATGCCGATGTCCCGGCGCCCGGCCAACTCGTAGGCGACCACCGCCTGGAGGGCCACGGCGGCGGCGAACAGCAGCAGCACCCACCAGCGTTCGGCCGCGAAGGCCCGCAGGTTTTCCAGCCAGCCCAGCGGGGACAGCCAGGTCAGCGCCGACGAACCCCCATCCGACGCCGAGTCGCCCGCCGCGCGCAGCACGAACGCCGCGCCCAGCACGGCCGCCGTCAGCCCCCGGGTCAGCCGGGCGCTCTCCGTCAGCTGGGCGACGATCGCCGCCATCGTGGCGAAGACCATGCCGACGCCCGCCACCCCGAGCCCGAACGCCAGGGCACCCGCCGCGCCCTGTCCGGCCAGTCCCGCCACGAGCAGGACGCACAGCGCCGCGTTCGCGACGGCAGCCGTCAGCAGGGCCGCCGTGAGCGGGGCCCGGCGCCCCACCATCCCGGAGGACACCAGCTCCTGCCGCCCGCTCTCCTCCTCGTCGCGGGTGTGCCGTACGACGACGAGCAGGCTCGTCACGGCCGCGAGGGCGCCCGCGTACACCCCGACCCGCCAGGCCGTCAGCGCGCCGATGGAGTCGTCGAAGACCGGGCCGACCATGGCGCGCAGGGAGGTGTTGGCCGCCATCTGGTGCATCAGGTCGGCGCGGGCGGCCGGGGTGCCGTACAGCGTCTTCAGGGTGTTCGGCATGGAGAGGACCATCAGCGCGTTCACCGCGACCCAGACCGGGATCAGCACGCGGTCGCGGCGCAGCGCGAACCACAACAGGGCTCCCGTACCGGCCAGTCGGCGCGTCATACCGTCACCTCGCCCGGCTCGTCCTGGTAGTGCCGCAGGAACAGTTCCTCCAGGGTCGGCGGCGTCGAGGTCAGCGAGCGCACACCGGACGCGGTCAACGAGCGCAGTACGGCGTCCAGTTGCTCGGTGTCGACCTGGAGCCGGACCCGGCGGCCCTGGACGTCGAGGTCGTGCACGCCCGGCAGGTGGGCCAATCCGTTGGGCGGGCTCGCGAGTTCCGCGCTCACACTCGTCCGGGTCAGATGCCGCAGGTCCGCCAGCGACCCGCTCTCCACCGTCCGCCCCTTGCGGATGATGCTGACCCGGTCGCAGAGTTCCTCGACCTCGCTCAGGATGTGGGAGGACAGCAGGACCGTACGGCCGCGCTCCCGCTCCTCCCCCACACAGCGCTGGAAGACCTCCTCCATCAGCGGGTCCAGTCCCGAGGTCGGCTCGTCCAGGATCAGCAGGTCCACGTCGGAGGCGAAGGCGGCGACCAGGGCGACCTTCTGCCGGTTGCCCTTGGAGTAGGTGCGGCCCTTCTTGGTCGGGTCCAGCTCGAAGCGGTCGATCAGCTCGGCGCGGCGCCGGGCGTCGAGTCCTCCGCGCAGGCGGCCGTAGAGGTCGATGACCTCGCCGCCGGAGAGGTTGCGCCACAGCGTGACGTCGCCGGGCACATAGGCGATCCTGCGGTGCACCTCGACCGCGTCCCGCCACGGGTCGTGGCCCAGCACCTGTGCGGCGCCCGCGTCGGCGCGCAGCAGTCCGAGCAGTACCCGGATCGTGGTCGACTTGCCGGCGCCGTTCGGGCCGAGGAAGCCGTGCACCTCTCCGGCCTCGACGTCCAGGTCGAGGCCGTCCAGCGCGTGTGTACGGCCGAAGGACTTGTGGAGCCCGGAGACCGTGATTGCCTTCGTCATGCCACCGAACGTACGCTTCTTTCAGAAATTTGTGAAGTTAAGGAAGTGCATGAACCTCGGATAGAGTGAGGGGCATGACGGAGTCGAGGACAGGAACGCCGGAGCGGGACCCGGAGTCGGTCTCGCGGTTCGTGGAGCACTTCGCGGCACAGCTGGTCGAGGCGGGCATGCCGCGCATGCCGTCCCGGGTGTTCGGCGCGCTGCTCGCCTCCGACGACGGCGCCCTGACCTCCGCCGAGCTGGGCGAACAGCTCCGGATCAGCCCGGCGGCCGTCTCCGGCGCGGTCCGCTACCTCGCCCAGGTCCACCTGGTCTCCCGCGAACGCGAGCCGGGCTCGCGCCGGGAGCGGTACCGGGTGCACAGCGACCAGTGGTACGAGGCGCTCACCAACCGCGAGGCGATCATCAAGCGCTGGGAGGAGGCCCTGCGGGAAGGGGTGTCCAGCCTCGGAGCCGACACCCCCGCGGGACGCCGGCTCGCCGAGACGCTGGACTTCTTCGAGTTCGTGGAGAAGGACGTGGCGGAGATGATGGAACGCTGGCGGGTGCACCGGGAGCGGAAGTACGGCCGCTGAGCCTGCTCAGCGCTCTTTGGTCTCCTCCAGCACCGTCCGCCCCAGCAGCGCGTACCGCTCGGGCGCCCGCCGCTTCAGGTACTGCGCGTAGCCCACGCCCGTCGCCGCGACCAGCGCCACCAGCCAGGGTGTCGCCTTCAGAAGCAGCGAGCCGGACTCGGCGCCCGCCGCGACCCCCATGTTGGACACCAGCAGGACGACCACGCCGAGCATCGCGATGCCGCCGATGAGCGGGGCGGTGACGGTGCGGAACCAGTGGCGGCTCTCGGGGTGGTGCCTGCGGAAGTAGACGAGCACCGCGAAGGAACACACGGCCTGGACCACCAGGATCGCCATCGTGCCGAGGATGGCCAGCAGGACGTAGAGCGCGTTGTACGGGTCCTTGCCCGCGATCCAGAACGCGGCGATCAGCACGGCGCTCACCACCGTCTGCACCAGGCCGGCGATGTGCGGGGAGCCGTGCCGGGCGTGGGTGCGGCCGACGGTGTTCTTCAGCGACGGCAGGACGCCCTCCCGCCCGAGGGCGTACAGATAGCGGGCGGCGCAGTTGTGGAAGGCCATGCCGCAGGCCAGCGAACCGGTGATCATCAGCCACTGCATGACGTCGACGGCCCAGTGGCCGACGTACCGCTCGGTGGGGCCGAAGAACAGGGCGAGCGGGTTGGCGGAGGAGGCGGCCTTCACGGCCTCGGCCTCGCCGTTGCCCGTGATGGCCATCCAGGAGACGAAGACGTAGAAGACGCCGACGCCCAGGACGCTGATCATCGTGGCCTTGGGGATGATCTTCTTCGGGTCGCGGGACTCCTCGCCGTACATCGCGGTCGACTCGAAGCCGACCCAGGACCAGAAGGCGAAGAAGAGGCCGAGCCCGGCGGACGTGCCCTTGAAGGCGTTGACCGGGTTCACCGGGGCGAAGGTGAACCCGTGCGGGCCGCCGCCGTGGAAGGCGACCGACACCGCCATGGCCGCCAGCACGGTCACCTCGGTCGCCAGCAGCGCCACCAACAGCTTCTCGGCGACGCTGATGCCGAACCAGGTGCCGGTCGCGTTGATCGCGAGCATCAGGATCGCGAAGGCCCACCAGGGTATGTGCAGTCCCGTCTGGTCCCTCAGCGTGGTGGTGGCGAAGGTGGAGAAGATGCCGATCAGCGCCGGTTCGAAGACGACGTACGCGAAGGTCGCGAGCAGCCCCGAGGCGAGGCCGGCGGTCCGTCCGAGGCCGTAGGAGATAAAGCCGTAGAAGGCCCCGGTCGACGTGATGTGCTTCGCCATCGACGTGAAACCCACGGAAAAGATTGCCAGGACGACCATTGCGACGAGATAGCTCGCGGGCGCCCCGATGCCGTTGCCGGACGACACCATGAAGGGCACGTTGCCCGTCATCGCGGTGATCGGCGCGGCGGTGGCGACGGCCATGAAGACCACCCCGAGCAGCCCCACGGCGTTGGGTTTGAGCCGATGAACCGTTTCCTCGTCCGCCGTGCCCGCCGCCGGGGCAACGCCTTCGTCCACTGCCATCGGGTGGCCCCTTCCGTGTCGGGTCCCTGGGTCCTGGTGGGTCCTGATGGAGCAGGATGGTGCACGGAGTAGGGGTGCGGGAAGGGGTCGGCGCGGTTAAATATTTGTCACCAGACCATTGGCGCCTCATTTTTGCCTGGACTATGGTGGCGTTACGGGATCGGTCCGTTACTCTGCGTTCTGATGACGTGCTTCGAACATCTACTGGACGACCTGGACCGGCTGATCGTGCCGCCCGGCTACAAGCCTGAGATCATCAGGGGGAACATCGTCCTGTCGCCGTGGCATCCCGGGTACTGCGCCCTGGTGATGGATTCCATCTGCAAACAACTGGGCCCGCATCGTCCGGCAGGGCACCGCGTCTGCGACGGCCCGGTGCTGTTCGTCTTCCCTCAGGACGGGCGTGCCTACGGGCCGGACATCCACGTCGCACCCCGCCGCATCTTCGGGACGACCGGCAACCACTTGAACGGCGCTGCCCTCTCCCTGGCCGGCGAACTGACCTCCCCCTCAACTCGGGACGACGACTACCAGGACAAGTCCCTCGTCTATGGACGCGCCGGGGTCTCGGTCTATCTGCTTCTCGACATGCAGGAAGACCGAGTCACCGTCTTCTGGTCGCCCTCACCCCAGGGGTACGAGGCCCGCCTCAGCAAGCCGTTCGGCGGGCAGCTCCACATCCCGGAGCCCTTCGACTGCACCCTCGACACCACCGGCTTCCAGCGCCCCGCCTCAAGCTGACGGCAGCACCAGCCCCCAGGCCCCCTCCGCCACCCGCCACGTCCGCCTGCGGACCGGTCCCGACACCCCCGCGTCCGCCCGGTAGCGGAAGTCCGCGCCGGTCACCGTCACCGTCCGCCCGGACGCCCGGACCGGCGTCGCCTCCGCGCCCACCGACAGTGGCCGTACCTCCACCTCCGCGAGCCCGCCGGTGCCCGGGGTGACCGACACGGCCTCCACGGGCTGGCCCAGGTCGAGCACCGTCTCCCCGTCGACCTCGACCCGGAGCCGGGAGGGGCCGGGGGAGGGTACGGCGGCGAGGCGGGGCGGGCGGGGGGCGAGGGTGCGGACCAGGGAGCGGTACCAGGGCCGGCCCGAGGACACGGCCACCGGCTCGGCGGCCGCCGCCCGCACCACCGGCCGCGGCGGAATGCCCAGCCCGCTCAGCACGACCCCGTCGCTGTCGTCGACCAGCAGGTCCAGGCGCCGCTCGGCGCCGTCCAGCACGGCCCGCGCCGCCGCCACCGCGCCGCCCGGCACACCGAGCGACTCGGCGAGCCCGGTGTCACCCACCGGGACCACCGACAGCGCACATCCGGCCAGCTCGCGCGCCCGGTGCAGCAGGGTCACGGCCCGCACCAGAGCGTGGCCGTCGCCCACCACGACCGGCCGCCTCGAACCCCGCCGGCCCAGCGCGCGGGCGAACTCCTCCGGCCCCTCCGGCAGGCACACCTTGGCCGCCGCACCCGCGCTGAGCACGTCTTTCGCGATCCGTACGGACTCCCCGTCCGTCTGCCGTGCCGCCGGATCGATGATCACCAGCAGCTGTTCGGACGTCGCGAAAGTCGCCACCTCGGTCCTGCCTCGCTTCCTCGGGTAGCATCTTTGTGCAAGAGCCCCTTGCGCTATTGCGCCAGGGGCTTCGTCTATTCCGGGGCATCCGGTCCGACGGTTGGCGACCAACGGCGGTCGCTGTGGTACGCGGCGGTGAACCTTACGCCCACGCCCCCGACCTTGGACATGCCCCACCCGGAAGGGGTGTACGCGCGTGCCCGCACTTGTGCTGCTCGGTGCTCAGTGGGGTGACGAAGGCAAGGGAAAGGCGACCGACCTGCTCGGTGGCTCGGTGGACTATGTAGTGCGATACCAGGGCGGCAACAACGCCGGCCACACGGTCGTCGTCGGCGACCAGAAGTATGCGCTCCACCTTCTCCCTTCCGGAATCCTGTCTCCCGGTTGTACGCCGGTCATCGGAAACGGCGTCGTCGTCGACCCGTCGGTCCTGCTCTCCGAGCTGAGCGGTCTGAACGAGCGTGGCGTCGACACGTCCAAGCTCCTGATCAGCGGTAACGCGCACATCATCACGCCGTACAACGTGACCGTCGACAAGGTGACGGAGCGCTTCCTCGGCAAGCGGAAGATCGGCACGACGGGGCGCGGCATCGGCCCGACCTACGCCGACAAGATCAACCGCGTCGGCATCCGGGTCCAGGACCTGTACGACGAGTCGATCCTGCAGCAGAAGGTCGAGGCGGCCCTCGACGTCAAGAACCAGATCCTCACCAAGCTGTACAACCGGCGCGCCATCGCCGCCGAGCAGGTGGTCGAGGAGCTGCTGGGCTACGCCGAGCAGATCAGGCCGTACGTCGCCGACACGGTCCTGATCCTGAACCAGGCCCTGGAGGACGACAAGGTCGTCCTGTTCGAGGGCGGTCAGGGCACGCTGCTCGACATCGACCACGGCACGTACCCCTTCGTGACGTCCAGCAACCCGACCGCCGGCGGTGCCTGCACCGGCGCCGGTGTGGGACCGACGAAGATCAGCCGCGTCATCGGCATCCTCAAGGCCTACACGACCCGTGTCGGCGCCGGCCCCTTCCCGACCGAGCTGTTCGACGAGGACGGCGAGGCGCTGCGCCGGATCGGCGGCGAGCGGGGTGTGACCACCGGCCGTGACCGGCGCTGCGGCTGGTTCGACGCGGTCATCGCCCGCTACGCGACCCGCGTCAACGGCCTGACCGACTTCTTCCTCACCAAGCTGGACGTGCTCACCGGCTGGGAGCAGATCCCGGTCTGCGTGGCCTACGAGATCGACGGCAAGCGCGTCGAGGAACTGCCGTACTCGCAGACCGACTTCCACCACGCCAAGCCGGTCTACGAGACGCTGCCCGGCTGGTCCGAGGACATCACCAAGGCGAAGTCCTTCGCCGACCTGCCGAAGAACGCCCAGAACTACGTCAAGGCGCTGGAGGAGATGTCCGGCGCCCCGATCTCCGCGATCGGCGTGGGCCCGGGCCGGGACGAGACGATCGAGATCAACTCGTTCCTGTAGGCGCCTTCGGGTACCGGGCGGGAGCGCCCGCCGGTCCGCCTCCGGGCGTGATCGGCGGGCGCTCCGTCGTCCCGCGCGGTGCAATCGGAGTATGAGCGTTCACCGGGACATGCGGTGCCGGGGACCGTACGGCGGCGAAGGCGCCGATGCGGAGGGCACGGACTGCTCCGACCCCGCGGTCTTCGAGGTCGCCCGGTACCAGCTGCCCCCGCTGCGCGTGTGCCCGGTGCATCTCGGGCCTTCCCTGCTGATGGCGAGCGGGGTGCTGTGGCCGCCGGAGGTCAGGCTCATCGGCCGTGTCTGAACACCGGGCTCGTCGGCCGTGTCCGACACCGGCTGTTTCCCCGGGGTTCACACTGACCCATCCTTGACCTGGACATGACCTTTCCCTGGTTTTCCGGCAATCGCGGGCGCTAGCAGCATCTACGCGGGTAGCCTCCGCACTGCACCGCCGCTGCTCGTCGCCCCCTTCCGCCAAACCAGGAGCCCTGAATGCCCCTCAGTCCCATGAACCGCCGGGAGTTCGTGAAGAAGTCGGCCGCCACCGGTGCGGCCGTCGCCGCCGCCGGAACCGTCGGTGCCGGGACCGCGCAGGCCGCCGAGCAGAAGCGTGAACACCGGCCCCGCACCTGGTCGTTCTCCATCCTCGGCACGACCGATCTGCACAGTCACGTCTTCGACTGGGACTACTACAAGGACGCGCCCTACACCGACAAGGCGGGCAACTCCGTGGGCGTGGCGCGCGTGGCCACCCTCATCAAGCAGCAGCGCGAGGCCAAGGGCGAGGACCACGTCCTCCTCGTCGACGCCGGTGACATCATCCAGGGCACCTCGCTCGCCTACTACTTCGCGCGGGTCGACCCGATCACGGGCACCGACGGCAAGAAGGGCCCCAGGCACCCGATGGCCGTGGCCATGAACCACATGCGCTACGACGCCGCCGCCCTCGGCAACCACGAGTTCAACTACGGCATCGAGGTGCTGCGCAAGTTCGAGAGCCAGTGCCACTTCCCGCTGCTGGGCGCCAACGCCCTCGACGCGAAGACCCTGCGCCCGGCCTTCAAGCCGTACACCGTCAAGCGCATCTGTGTGCCGGGCGCCCCGGACATCAAGGTCGGCATCCTCGGCCTGACCAACCCCGGTATCGCGCTGTGGGACAAGGACAACGTCAGCGGCAGAATGGTCTTCCCGGGCCTGGTCGAGCAGGCCAAGAAGTACGTGCCGAGGCTGCGCGCGCTGGGCTGTGACGTCGTCTTCCTGACGGACCACTCGGGCCTGGACGGCTCGTCCTCCTACGGCGACGAACTCCCGTACGTGGAGAACGCGTCGAACCTGGTGGCCGAGCAGGTGCCGGGCATCGACGCGATCCTGGTGGGCCACACGCACGTCGAGGTCCCGTCCTACACGGTGAAGAACGCGGAGACCGGCGAGGAGGTGCTCCTGTCGGAGCCGTACTGCTGGGGCTACCGCCTCAGCGTCTTCGACTTCGAGCTCGAACTCCACCACGGCCAGTGGAAGGTGACGAGCAAGACGGCCCAGACCCTCAACCCCAACACCGTGGACGAGGACCCGGAGATCAAGAAGCTCCTGGAGGCCGACCACGAGCTGGTGGTCAAGTACGTCAACACGGCGGTCGGCACGTGTACGGCGAACCTCTCGGCGGCGGAGTCCTGCTGGAAGGACGTGCCGATCATGGACTTCATCCACAAGGTCCAGATGGAGAGCGTGAAGGCGGGCCTGTCGGCGTCGGACGCCGCGCTCCCGCTGATCTCGGTCGCGGCCCCCTTCTCCCGCACGGCCGACATCCCCCAGGGCAACGTCACCATCAAGGACATCGCCGGCCTCTACATCTACGACAACACCCTGTACGGCAAGAAGCTGACGGGCGCCCAGCTCCGGGACTACCTGGAGTTCGGGGCGAAGTACTACCACCAGGTCCCGGCCGGCACGAAGGTCGACACCGCGACCCTCACCAACGCCAACAACTTCTGGGACTACATGTACGACACGGCGGCGGGCGTCGACTACGAGATCGACATCGCCCAGCCGGAGGGTTCGCGGATCAAGAACCTCAGCTACAACGGCGCCCCGGTGGCCGACGACCAGGTCTTCGTCGTCGCGGTCAACAACTACCGCGCGAACGGCGGCTCGGGCTACCCGCACATCGCCTCGGCGCCCATCGCCTACAGCTCGACCAACGAGATCCGCCAGCTGATGATCGACTACGTGACCGCGAAGAAGACCCTCGACCCGGCCGACTTCGCCGTCACCAACTGGAAGCTGACGCAGGCGGGGACACCGGTCTTCTGACCGTCAGGGCGCGGAGCGGGTGGCGCCGAAGTATGTCTCGTGCGACCAGATGTGGTGGCACGACGGACACTGCAGGTGCAGCAGGCTGCCGGTGTTGGACAGCAGGTAGCGCCACCCGCCCCGGTCCTCGCAGTCCGGGCAGTCCACCCCCCAGGCGCGCCGTCCTCGGTCGGCCTGCGGATCAAGCGGCAGCATCGCCGGGCCCCGGCGGCAGCACACCGGCCGCCACCAGCTCGTCGTAGATGCGCTGCTGCTCGGCGTCCAGCCCGGAGTACAGCAGCGCACGCGCCTCCTCCTCGCCGCGCAGCGCCGCCGCGGGGTCCCAGCCGGGGCCGAGCGCGGCCATGACGTGGGTACGCCGGAGCATCTCGTGCGAGCTCAGGTCGACGCTGAAGTCGAAGGAGGGACCGTGGGGGGACATGCCACCGAACGTAGGCAGGCATTTCCCCCACGGCAAGAAGAGGTGGGTGAAATCACACCAGCTCGCACGCTCCCTGCCGAAGTGACGCTCAGCTGAAGACGATCATCGAGCCCTGCGCCAGGGAGCGGGTCGCCGCCGCGTGCAGGCCCAGCCACACGTGCCGCTCGCGGGCGAAGGGGCTGGGGTCGTACGGCGCCGGGACGGCCGGTTCCTCCAGTTCCGTGGGGGCCGTGGGCGGGGCCGGCGCGGCCGGGGGGTTGGCCGGGTCGATGCCGATCGACCCGGCGACGTACTCCAGTTCGCGCAGCAGGGACTGGGAAGAGCCCAACGGGCCGCCGCCCGCGAGCAGTTCGTCGTTGGACAGCGGGTGCGGGAAGTCGACCGGGACGTAGGCGCCGGCGTGGTCGTAGTGCCAGACCAGGTGGGACTGCTGGGCCGTGGACTCGAACATCTCCAGGAGCTGCTCGTAGTCGCCGCCGAGGTCGTCCACGGGCGTCACCGGCAGGCCGCAGACCTGGAGCAGGTACGCGCGGCGGAGGAAGTGCAGGGCGTCGTAGTCGAAGCCCGCCACGGGGGCGACCTCGCCGGACAGGCCCGGCATGTACTGGTACACGGGCACCGGCGGGAGGCCGGCCGCCGCCAGTGCGTTGTTGTACTGCGAGAGTTCCTCGGCGAACGGGTTGTCCGGCGTGTGGCACAACACGTCCACGAGCGGTACCAGCCACAGGTCACAGGCCAAAGAGAGCTCCTCGCGCAGAAGGGTCCGCAGAAGGATCCGCAGAAGGTGGTCTGGGCAGGGTACTGGTCATCTACCCGTTGGTCAGGTGTTCCAGCAGCTCCAGCGAATGGGCGTTGGAGGCGGCCACGATGCCGCGGGCGGTGTCGGCCTCGCGGCGGGCCAGCGCGTCGACCAGGTCCGTGTGCCCGGCCCACAGGCGGCCGCGCAGGTCGGGGAGGCGCAGCAGGTGCTGCACCGCGCAGACCCAGGACTGCACGCGCAGGCGGTTGAGGAAGTCGCCGAGGTAGGGATTGCCGAACAGCGCGCTGAGCTCGCGCCAGAAGCGCAGGTCGTAGCCGATCAGGATCGTCAGGTCGCCGGCCGCGGCGGCCCGCGCGGCCTCCTCGCCGCGGCGGCGCACCGTGGTCAGCGCGGCCGTCGTACGGGGGTCCTCGGGCGGGGTGCGGAAGGCGGGGTGGCCGGTGCTGAGGGCCTGGAACATGCCGTCGGTGACCAGGCTGCGGGCCTCGATCATGTTCCGGTAGTCGGTGACGGAGTACTCCGGCACGCGGAAGCCGCGGTGCTGGTCGGCCTCCAGGATGCCCTGCGCGGACAGGTCGACCAGCGCCTCGCGGACGGGGGTGGCGGAGACGCCGTACTGCTCGGCTATCTCCTTGACCGTGAACGCCCGGCCCGGCCGCAGCCGCCCCGCCAGCACCTCGTCACGGAGCGCGTCCGCGATCTGCTGGCGCAGGGTGCTGCGTGTCACGGCGCCGTTGCCGGGCATGGTCGGGGTCACTCCTCACGCGTGGACGACGTGCTCGCGCGTCTCTCACGAGATTTCTTACGAGCACGTCACCTTACGCGTTCGGGCCTCCCCGGCGGCAGGCGTGGTCCGGTTACGCCGTGTACTCGTCCGCCACGCTCAGCGCGGCGTCCAGGGCGGCGAGGCCCTCCTTCAGCTCGGCCTCCGTGACATTGCACGGCGGGACCACATGGGTGCGGTTCATGTTCACGAAGGGCCACACGCCGTGCCGCTTGGCGGCGGCCGCGAACGCGGCCATCGGGGCGTTCGCCTCACCGGCCGCGTTGTACGGCACCAGCGGCTCGCGGGTCTCGCGGTTCTTCACGAGCTCCAGCGCCCAGAACATGCCGGTGCCGCGCACCTCGCCGACGCTCGGGTGGCGCTCGGCCAGCTCGGCCAGGGCGGGGGCGAGGACGGTCTCACCGAGGCGCCCCGCGTTCTCGACCACACCCTCCTGCGCCATCACCTCGATCGTGGCGACGGCGGCGGCGCAGGCCAGCGGGTGCCCGGAGTACGTCAGACCGCCGGGGTAGGGCCGCTTGCCGAAGGTCTCGGCGATCTCCTGCGAGATCGCGACACCGCCGAGCGGCACGTAACCCGAGTTCACCCCCTTGGCGAAGGTCATCAGGTCGGGTACGACCCCGAAGAGATCGGCGGCGAACCACTCACCGGTGCGTCCGAAGCCCGCCATCACCTCGTCCAGGACGAAGACGATGCCGTGGCGGTCGCAGATCTCGCGGACCCCGGCCAGGTAGCCGGGCGGCGGGACCATGATCCCGGCCGTGCCGGGGATGGTCTCCAGGATGATCGCCGCGACCGTGCCCGGCCCCTCGAAGGCGATCGTGGTCTCCAGGTGCTCCAGGGCGCGCGCGGTCTCCTGCTCCTCGGTCTCGGCGTAGAAGCGGGAGCGGTAGAGGAAGGGCGCCCAGAAGTGGACGACGCCGTTCGTGCCGCTGTCGCTGGCCCAGCGGCGCGGGTCGCCGGTGATGTTGACCGCCTGCTGGGTGCCGCCGTGGTACGAGCGGTAGGCCGAGAGCACCTTGGGGCGGCCCGTGTGCAGCCGGGCCATGCGCACCGCGTGCTCGACGGCGTCGGCGCCGCCGTTGGTGAAGAAGATCTTGTCCAGGTCGCCGGGGGTCCGCTCGGCGATCAGCCGGGCCGCCTCCGAGCGCGCCTCGATCGCGAAGGCGGGGGCGAAGGTCGTCATCCTCGCCGCCTGCTCCTGGATGGCCGCGACGACCTTCGGGTGCTGGTAGCCGATGTTCGTGTAGACGAGCCCGCTGGTGAAGTCCAGGTACCGCTTGCCGTCGTAGTCCCAGAAGTACGACCCCTCGGCGCCGGCGACGGCGAGCGGGTCGATGAGGTCCTGCGCGGACCAGGAGTGGAAGACGTGCGCGCGGTCCGCGGCCTTCACTGCGGCGCCGGCGTCGGGGTTGGGCTGAGGGGTCATGCGGCCGAGGGTAAATGTCCGCGATGCGGAAGCGACATCGGCGTCCTGTTCCCTGGACGAGGGGTTTCCGCGACAGGTTGTCGACACCTCGACCGCCCACCTCGCCCGCGCCGGCTACGAGGTCCTGACCGTGGGGCCGAGCCGCGAGCCGGTCGTCAGCATCGGCGGGCTGCGCATCCGGCCCGACCTCGCGCTCGGCGCCCTCCGCCCCGAGGACAGCTCCCTGCTGATCCTCCCGGGAGCCGACCTCTGGACCCGGACATCAGCCTCCCCCGTCGCGGCGGGGACCGACGCCCTCGCCCCCTTCGCGCGCGGCCCGCGCCTTCCTGGACGCCGGCGTGCCCGTCGCCGCGATCTGCGGTGCCACCGCCGGCCTCGCCCGCGAGGGCCTGCTGGACGACCGGGCGCACACCAGCGCGAGCCCGTACTACCTCGCGGCCGCGAGCGACTGCGCCGGGGCCGACCGGTACGCCGAGGCCGACGCCGTCACCGACGGCCTCCTGATCACCGCGGGCCCCACCGAACCCGTCGCCTTCGCCCGCGAGGTGTTCCGGCTGCTCGGGGTGTACGAGGGCGAGGTGCTGGACGCCTGGTACCGGCTGTACCACGACTCCGACGCGGAGGCGTACTCCGTCCTGCAGAAGGCCCATGCCGCATGAGCGCCGCATGAGCAGGCAGCGGCAGGAGCTGCTCAGCCGGAGCGCCGTCGGTGTCTTCCGCCTGGGCGGCCAGTTCCTGTCCGTCGCCGAGGAGCTGGCGCGGCCGGCCGGGCTCACCGCCGCCCGGTGGCAGGTGCTCGGCGCCGTGCTGGCCGAGCCGCTGCCGGTGGCCGGTGTCGCCCGGGCCATGGGCATCACCCGGCAGAGCGTGCAGCGCATCGCCGATCTGCTGGTCGAGCGGGGACTCGCCGAGTACCGGCCGAACCCGGCGCACCGGCGGGCCAAACTCCTCGTGCCCACCGAGGAGGGGCGGGCCGCCGTGGCCCGGATCGGCCCCGGGCACGCGGCCTTCGCCGACCGGCTGGCCGAGGCGATGGGAGAGCGTGAACTCGCCGAAGCGGTACGGGCTGCTGGAGCGGCTTTTCGGCGGTCCTGGACGGGCTGGGCAGGCCCGTTACGGAACCGTAGGCGGCAGGTCGCGCGACTCCCCCGTAGGGCCGCATTATTCTCGGTCTGCCGCACACGTATGCGTCGTAGTCGTATGCGTTGCGTGTATGGGGTGTCTGGGGCGTACGGGGCGGATCGGGGGAAGGCGGGCGGCCATGGAGAAGCTCGGGGCGGGGGATCCGCAGCGGATCGGGGGGTACCGGCTGCTGGCGCGGCTGGGCGCCGGCGGCATGGGGCACGTGTATCTGGCCCGGTCGGACCGGGGCCGTACCGTCGCCGTGAAACTGGTTCGCCAGGAACTCGCCGAGCAGGAGGAGTTCCGGGCGCGGTTCCGGCAGGAGGTGCAGGCCGCGCGGAGGGTCGGCGGGTACTGGACCGCGCCCGTGCTGGACGCGGACACCGAGGCGGCGGTGCCGTGGGTGGCCACGGGGTACGTTGCCGGGCCGAGCCTGCAGCAGGTGGTCGGCCACGACCACGGGGCGCTGCCCGAGCGGTCGGTACGGATCCTCGCGGCGGGGCTCGCGCACGCGCTGAAGGACATCCACGCGGCGGGGATCGTGCACCGGGACCTGAAGCCGTCGAACGTGCTCGTCACCATCGACGGTCCCCGGGTCATCGACTTCGGGATCGCCCGGGCGCTGGAGACCACCTCGCTGGGCGGGGAGGGACTGACCCGGACCGGGTCGCTGGTCGGGTCGCCGGGCTTCATGGCGCCCGAGCAGGTGCGGGGGGATCGGATCACCTCGGCGTGCGACGTCTTCTGCCTCGGGTCGGTGCTGGCGTACGCGGCGACCGGGGCACTGCCGTTCGGGACCGCCAACAGCGGGGTGCACGCGCTGATGTTCCGGATCGCCCAGGAGGAGCCGGATCTGGCGGGCGTGCCGGAGGGGATCGGCGACCTGGTGCGGGACTGCTTGCGCAAGGACCCGGGGGCCCGGCCGTCGCTGGATGCCATTCTGGAGCGGACGGGGGCGGAGGACACCGTGGCCGGGGGGCGGTCCCGGGATCCCTGGTTGCCGGGGGCGCTGGTCGCGCAACTCGGCCGGCATGCCGTGCAGTTGCTGGAGGTCGAGGATCCGGAGGGGGACGGCTCCACGGCTTCGGGGGCGGGTTCGCCGCCGGGGGCGGGTGCGGGTTCGTCTGCGGGTTCGTCTTCGGGTGCCGTGCAGGCAGCGTCGTCGGGTGCGGGTGGCCCTGGTGGGGCGGACTCGCCGGCGGCTGAGGGTGGTGCCGCATCCGGGAGCGGTGACGGGGTCGTGTCGCCCGAGCATGCTGCCGTCGCCGATGACGGGAGTGGGCCGGGGGCGGTGGGGCAGCCTGGGGGCGGGGGCGGTGTGAATCATCTGCCGACCGTCGTGGCGGGGCGGACTCCGCCGCCGGGGGCGCCGCCGGCGGTGCCGGGGTTCGGGGCCGCGCCGGGGGCGTACGGATATCCGCAGCAGCATCCGCAGCCCCAGCCGTACGCGCCGTCGGGCGGTGCCTACGGCTATCCGCAGCAGGGTGCCGGGGCGTGGGGCGGGGCCCAGCAGCCGTACGCCCCCTATGGCGGCGGGCTCGGGTCCACGCCGCCGTACGGGCCGCCGCCCGTCGGTGGGGTGCGGGAGCCGGAGCGGCGGAGCGGGCGGTCGACCGCGCTGCTCGTCGTGGTCGCGCTGGTGGTGGCGCTGGGCGCGGGCGGCTCGGTGTACGCGCTGATGAGGAACGGCGGGCACGACGACAAGGGCGGCGGGACCGTCAGCCCCGCGCCCACCGTCAGCACCTCCGGTACCTCGGGTGCGGCCACCACGGCCGGGCCGACGCCGACCGATTCCGCCTCGGCCTCCACCCCCGCGGACGGGGCGGTTCCGGCCGCCTACCTGGGTACCTGGGAGACGACCATCGACAACGCCGGCGGGACCAACACCCGCCGGCTGACCATCCGGCAGGGCCAGGTGGGCGACAGCGTGCTGACGCTGGTCGCGGACGGGCCGGCGGACGGCGGTGGCACGTACCACTGTGTCTTCGACGCCAAGCTCGCCCAACAGCCCGGTGCGGACGGGCCGTTGGAGATCGGGCCGTCCACCGTCACCAGCGGTGAGCCCGCCTCCTCCTGCACTCCGGGCGAGGCCACCGAGGTCACCCTGCTGCCGGACGGCAGCCTGAAGCGGACGAAGGCGGGCGGCGGGGAGAGCCTGACGTACACCAAGCAGTGACGTACACCAGGCAGTGACGTACCCCAGGCGGTGAGGTCCGCGGACCGTTACCGCGGCTCCGGCGGCCGCTGTCGTGGCATGTTCGGCCGGGTCCCGTTCGCGGGCGGCAGCGGAAAGCGGCCCGCCGGGCCCGCGGCCTCCTGCCGTGGCACGTACGCCACCGCCGCCTGCATGCCCAGCGGCGCGGAACCCGTGCGGAACTCGACCATCCAGTCGGTGGTCTCCGTGCGCACCAGTTCCGTGACGTCCTCCGCGAAGCGCCGCAGGACCCCCAGGCACCGCTCGGCCGCCTCGCTCGCCGTGCCCTCCGCCGGGCCCAGCACCTCCCGGATGCTCTCGGAGGCCCAGTCGAACTGCAACGCCTGCAGCCGCCGCTGTACCGCCTGCGCGGTGGCCACGTCCCTTATCCAGCCGGACGTCACGCCGAAGAACCGGTCGATGCCGACGCAGGCGACGGCGAGCAGCAGCGCCAGGCAGCCCCAGGGCGCGACCCCGTGGGCCGCCCCGGTGAGGTCCAGCAGGGGGAGCGCCGCCCCGGCCACCGCGCCCGCCGCGGCGCCCGAGCGCAGGATCCGGGCGCCGCGCCGCTTCCACATCCGGTCCCGCAGATACCAGGACGCCGTGTGCAGTGCCCCGCGCTCCACCCATCGGTACAGCTCGTCGAGCCGTTCGGCGGGCTCGCCCCAGTCCCCGAGCGGGAAGGCCCGCCCGGTCAGATCGCCCGGCCGCAGCCCGGCCGCACCCTCGCCCCGCCCGTCCTGAGGCGGACCCTCGGGCTGCATCTCCGGCTGACCCACCCGGCACTCCCTACTGATCCCTGCTGATCCCTGATGCACGCCCGGTCACGCTGCGTGACTCCCTATGTCGCTTCCCTGTGGCTTCACATGCCGATTCCATGCCGACGCGCGGCACCCTTCCTACCGCCCAATGGGTGGCGAAGAGGGAGCTTTCCCGGCTTTTCCGCTCGGAAGAGGGCCTTGATCAGGTATAGGGCTGCCGCGTTTCTCACTCGAAAGAGTGGCGGGGCGACGGGGGCGTGGACCACGTAGGCTCGTGCTCAAGGAGAAGAACGAAGAGGAGCTGATCGTGATCCCCGGTGGTGGCCAGCCCAACATGCAGCAGTTGCTCCAGCAGGCCCAGAAGATGCAGCAGGACCTGCAGCGGGCGCAGGAGGAACTGGCGAACACGGAGGTCGACGGGCAGGCGGGCGGCGGGCTGGTGAGGGCCACGGTGACCGGCGCCGGCGAGCTGCGCGCGCTGAAGATCGACCCGAAGGCGGTCGACCCGGAGGACACCGAGACCCTCGCCGACCTGATCGTGGCGGCCGTACAGGCGGCGAACGAGAACGCCCAGACGCTGCAGCAGCAAAAACTCGGCCCGCTGGCCCAGGGTCTCGGCGGCGGCACCGGCATCCCCGGTCTGCCGTTCTGAGGCCGGGCCAACTACGGTACGTACCGAAAGGTCTTAGGGAAGGGCAGTCCGGTGTACGAAGGCGTGGTCCAGGACCTCATCGACGAGTTGGGGCGGCTGCCCGGCGTCGGTCCCAAGAGCGCGCAGCGGATCGCCTTCCACATCCTGCAGGCCGAGCCGGCGGACGTGAAGCGGCTCGCGCAGGCGCTCCTGGAGGTCAAGGCGAAGGTCCGCTTCTGCGCGACCTGCGGCAACGTGGCGCAGGAGGAGCTGTGCAACATCTGCCGTGACCCGCGCCGGGATCCCTCCGTCATCTGTGTGGTGGAGGAGCCGAAGGACGTCGTGGCCATCGAGCGGACCAGGGAGTTCCGCGGCCGGTACCACGTCCTGGGCGGCGCCATCAGCCCGATCGAGGGTGTCGGTCCCGACGACCTGCGTATACGAGAACTTCTCGCGCGGTTGGCCGACGGTACGGTCACAGAGCTGATCCTTGCGACGGACCCCAATCTGGAGGGCGAGGCCACGGCCACCTACCTCGCCCGCATGATCAAACCCATGGGCCTGAAGGTCACCCGCCTGGCCAGCGGCCTCCCGGTGGGTGGCGACCTGGAATACGCGGACGAGGTCACCCTCGGCCGCGCCTTCGAGGGGAGACGACTCCTAGATGTCTGACGCCACACTGCACGCGACCGGTCGGAACCCGGACGACTTCGCGGTCCAGATCGCGGACCAGATCGAGAGCTTCCTGGTGGCCGTCACGGAGGTGGCGAGGGGCGACGAGCCCGGCTCGACCGTTCCCTTCCTCCTCCTGGAGGTCTCCCAGCTCCTGCTGGCCGGCGGCCGGCTGGGCGCCCACGAGGACCTCGTCCCCGAGGAGCGCTACGAGCCCGACCTGGGCCCCGAGCCGGACGTGGACGGGCTCCGCGAGAACCTGGCCCGCCTCCTGGAGCCGGTCGACGTCTACTCCGAGGTCTTCGACCCGTACGAGCCCCGCAAGGCTCCCGTGCCGGCCCGGATCTCCGACGACCTCGCCGACGTCATCACCGACCTCCGCCACGGCATGGCCCACTACCGCGCGGGCCGCACCACGGAGGCCCTGTGGTGGTGGCAGTTCTCCTACTTCTCCAACTGGGGCCCCACGGCCTCCGCCGTCCTGCGCGCCCTGCAGTCGGTCCTCATCCACGTCCGCCTCAACCAGCCCCTCGAGGAACTGGACGGCCTCGACACCGACCAGGCCACGATGGGCGACGAGACCCTGGAGTTCGAGGCGGGCCGGGTCATGGCCGAGGAGATCGGCGGACAACTGGGGTCGCGGTCGGCGAAGTGACCGCGAGCAGCGCCGCCGCGTCGACGTACGGCGCGGTCGGCGTCGGCTCGCTGTACCAGCGCAGCGGCCAGGTGTCGCCGTCCAGTGCCGGAACGCCGACGTACGTGACGGCCCGCTCGGCGCGCCGCCCGAAGTACTGCACGCCGAGCGGCCAGTCGTAGCGGTGTACGACGCCGGGCGCCAGCAGGAAGTACACCCACCGCGTCCCGCTGCCGCCCGCGCACACGACGGGCCCCGCGTCGCCATCGCCCCGCTCGATCAGCCAGTCGGCGACGGCCTCGCCCCATCTCCCCTCGATCCGCACGGCGTCGAAGTGCACGCCGGCCACGCGCAGCCGGTGCCCGCGGAGGGGGACCCAGGCGGGCCGGTGAATTCCGTTCGTCATGGTCACACAGTGGCTTCGACGCGGCTACCCTCGGTAGTGACCCAGCTGCTACACGCCGAGGTGTACCGGTCGGAGGTGCGTACGGTGACCCAGTCGCCGCCCATGTGGCGCTTCAGCGGCAACCAGTTGAAACGCTGGCGCACGAAGGCCAATGTCTCGAGGGAGGAGTTGGCCGCCGCGTCGAACTACTCCCCGGACACCATCAAGGCGATGGAGCAGGGGGTGCGCATGCCGACGCCCCGAGTCCTCGACGTGGCGGACGACTTGTGCCGGGCGGACGGGATGCTGAGCGCGGCGAAGGACTACTTGAGCAGGGAGAAGTTCCCGCCCAGGGCGCAGGAGTTCATGGAGCGGGAGAGGGAGGCGATCGGTCTCTGGTCGTACGAGACCATGCTTGTGCCCGGCCTGTTGCAGACGGGGGCCTACGCACGTGCTCTGATCGAGAGCCGCTACCCACCTCTGGACGAGGAGACGGTCGAGGAGCGGATCGCTGCGCGGATCGAGCGGCAGGCGATACTCACCGAGAGGAAGCCGCCGGTGGCCCTCAGCTTCATTCTCCATGAGGCGGTGCTGCGCGGGCCGTTCGTCGACGACGACCAACTGCGCCATTTGCTGAAGGTGTCCCGTCTACGGAACGTCGACGTGCAGGTGCTGCCGTTCGAACGGGCGCTCAGTGACGCGCACTTGGGCCCCATGGTTCTGCTGGAGGTCCGTGACCACGACCGGTTCGCCTTCACGGAAGGTCCGCTCGCGAGCGAACTTTCGGCCGATCCGGAGGTTGTCAGCCGGGTGACCGGGCGGCTTAGCATGATCCGCGCGCAGGCTCTCAGCCCCGCTGAGTCGTCCCGTTTCATCGAGCGGATGGTGGATCGCCATGACTGACCAGCTCACGTGGTTCAAGTCGAGCTACAGCGACAACGAGGGCGGCAACTGCGTCGAAGTCGCGTTCGCCACCCGCATCTACATCCGCGACTCCAAGAACCCCACCGGCCCGGAGATCCGCCTCCCCGCCCCCGCCTGGTCGGCGTTCATCTCCGCACTTCAGCCCGGGGCTTGAGCCTCGGGCTTCGAGCCCTTTTCTGGGTTTCTGGGCTGGGTGAAAACCTCCCAACCAACCAAGCCTGTACCTGAGTTAAGGCGGCTTACCCCGAATGGGTGACGTTCCGTGATCAGCTTGCGCCGGAACGTAAAGCGCCTCTAGGTTCGCGGCAAATAGATCGGCCCCGGTCGGTGCGCCAACACCGGCTCCGGGGCCTGGACCTACGGATCGAAAGCAGCTCGATCGTGGCTTACTCCCACCCTAGCCCCGTCCTGCCGTCCCCGTCCCACCCCATGGCCAAAACGGGTTACGGGAAGCGTTCCGCCGGTGACGAAAACCCGGACGCGGACGCGGACTTCGCACACCTGGACGGCCGTGAACGCGACCTCGCGGTCTTCATCGACCACCTCCAAGACGGCCACGCGATGGGCTACAAGGCGATCGCCGCCGAACACCCGCGGTACGGCCAGCAGGCGACGCGCGCTGCGATGGCGCTGCTGACCGATGCCGGACACCTGCATCGGATCCGGGAGCACATCACTGTCGAAGACGGCGCCATGCGCTGGGTGACGCGTACGTACTGGTCGCGTACGCCCAGGTCGGCGGCCTGGTGGGAAGAGTTCGCACGGTCGCGCAACGGCAGGATCGTGACCGACGGCTACCGGTCCGGGCTGGCCCGGCCCGAGGAGGCCGAGGAGGAGATCCACGAGAGGGAGCCGGTGGAGCCGGCCGAGCCACAGCACAGCGACGCCTACCGCACCCTCGCCGGACTTCGCGACGCTGACCGCCGTATGCCGCTGTCCGAACGGGACTGCCGGTCTCTCGAAGCGCTTGCCGCGGAGTGGCTGTCGCGTGGCTCGACGCCGGAGGACATCACCCGTGCCCTCACCGAAGGACTTCCGCCCGAAGTGACCAACCCGGGCGGATTCGCTGGCAAGCGATTGGAGAACTGCATGCCGCCGAAGAAGGCGAAGGTGCGCCAGAAGAAGGCGCCGCTCCGCGCCCGCATCGACCGGGTGGTCCGGGTCTGCGGCACCTGTGACGCGGACGAGCGGACCGCGGAGATCATCCAGGGACTGTGCCGGGAGTGCCGCGTGGAGCTGGGTCTGGAGACGCCAGAGGGCGAACGCATCCCGCAGCTGCCGGAGAAGTTTCTGGGGAGGCCGCTCCCCAGCGCCGAGGAAGTGCATGAGTGGGCCGCCCGGGTCCGAGCGGCGGGCGGTCTGCGCTCTCCCGGTGGCCTGGCGCTGCGGAAGGGCGGCGTATGAGCGTGCAGGACGCGCCGGTCAGGGCACCATGGAGTCGAGGAGGCGACGCCATGAGCCGCAGGACCGAGGACCGGCCGCAGATGACTGCCGAGGAGTTCGAGGAGCTGGAACGCCATGCCCCGGAGACCGTGTGGCTGGAGTTCGTGAACGGGAAGGTCGTCGTAAAGCCCATGCCGGACGGCAACCACAGCGAGATCTACATGTGGCTCCTGGAACGCTGCATGCAGCTGCGACCGGACCTGCGGCTCCATCCCGAGCGGGGACTCAAGACCGAGGCGTATCGCAAGGGGCGGGCCCGCGCCGATGGCGTACTGGTGCCCAAGGGCAGCCTCAAGGGCAAGGGCGAGTGGTCGGAGGCCACCGGCGTGCTGATGGCCGTGGAGATCACCTCCTGGGATTCCGACACGGCACGCCGGGACCGCGTCGAGAAGCCCGACGGTTACGCCGCCGCCGGTATCCCCGTCTACCTCCTCATCGACCGTGACGACTGCTCGGTCGTGGTGTTCAACCAGCCCGAGGACGGCCGCTACCGGCACGAGGAGAAGCTGCCCTTCGGCGCCTCCGTCAAGCTCCCCGACCCCGTGAACATCACCCTGGACACCGAGCCGCTCAAGGAGTTCAGCGACTGAGCCACACCCCCCACACCCCCTTCGTCATCGCCGTCGCGCCCCCCGCCAGGGCCAGCAGCAGGACCAGGTGGCGGGCCCGGTGCTCCGGGATGCGGCCGGCGATGGCGTGGCCGATCGCCGCGCCGGTCGTCAGCGCGGCGCAGACGGCCGCCCACTGCGCGCCGGGCAGGCGGGGCACGCCGTTCGCGGCGATCGAGAAGGCGTTGACGGCGACGCCGTAGAACTGCGCGTTCGGCACGAACTCCCGTACCGTCCAGCCCGCGTTGAGGGCGTACAGGGACACCGGCGGGCCGCCCACGCCCGCCGCCGCGTTCATGAAGCCGCCCAGGGCGCCGGCCGTCACCGCTCCCCTGCCGCCCCGCAGGGACGGTATCCGGGCGCCGCGCATGACCAGGAGGACCGCCGCCGTCACCAGGGCGCCCATCACCAACAGCAGGACCGGGCGGGGGAGTTGGCGGGTCATCCAGGCGCCCGCAGGTACCGTGCAGGCCGCCGCGGCGCACAGGGGCACCATCGCCGCGGGGCGGACCCGGCGCCAGCCGCCCGCCAGCCCCACCACGCTGATCGCGCCGGCGGCGCAGTTGGCGAGCACCACCCCGTCGGCGGGGCCGAGCAGCAGGACCAGGGCGGGTACGGCGACCAGGGCGAAGCCCATCCCGGTCAGCCACTGCACGCATCCGCCCAGCAGGACGATCGCCGCGAGCAGCGTCTCCGTCATGTCGCCCCCGTATGTCACACCGCTGTGGTGGAAAACTAATGCAGTGGCGACTGTGACGCGGGGCACTTTCCCGCGTGGTCCGGCGACGGCTGGGCAGGTGCCGGACACGGACGACCGGATGTCTCACCATGCGGGAGCACGGTGGTGGAATTCGGGCGCTCGTTAGACTGAGCCGACACAAACGAACCGAGCGAGGAGCGCACGTGGGCCTTGTCGTGCAGAAGTACGGAGGCTCCTCCGTAGCCGATGCCGAGGGCATCAAGCGCGTCGCCAAGCGGATCGTGGAAGCGAAGAAGAACGGCAACCAGGTTGTCGTCGTCGTTTCCGCGATGGGCGACACGACGGACGAGCTGATCGATCTCGCCGAGCAGGTTTCTCCGATGCCTGCCGGGCGAGAATTCGACATGCTGCTGACCGCCGGAGAGCGGATCTCCATGGCCCTGCTGGCGATGGCGATCAAAAACCTGGGTCACGAGGCCCAGTCCTTCACCGGCAGCCAGGCAGGCGTCATCACCGACTCGGTCCACAACAAAGCGCGGATCATCGACGTCACCCCGGGCCGGATCCGGGATTCGCTGGACAAGGGCAACATCGCGATCGTCGCCGGGTTCCAGGGCGTCAGCGCCGACAAGAAGGACATCACCACGCTGGGGCGTGGCGGGTCCGACACCACCGCCGTCGCCCTCGCCGCCGCGCTCGACGCCGAGGTCTGCGAGATCTACACCGACGTCGACGGCGTGTTCACCGCCGACCCGCGTGTGGTGAAGAAGGCGAAGAAGATCGACTGGATCTCCTTCGAGGACATGCTGGAGCTCGCGGCCTCCGGCTCCAAGGTGCTGCTCCACCGCTGTGTGGAGTACGCCCGCCGCTACAACATCCCGATCCATGTCCGGTCCAGCTTCAGCGGGCTGCAGGGCACCTGGGTCAGCAGTGAGCCGATTGGGGACAAGCAGGTGGAGCAGGCCATCATCTCCGGTGTCGCGCACGACACCTCCGAGGCCAAGATCACGGTCGTCGGCGTGCCGGACAAGCCGGGTGAGGCCGCCGCGATCTTCCGGGCCATCGCCGATGCCGAGATCAACATCGACATGGTCGTGCAGAACGTGTCCGCCGCCTCCACGGGCCTGACGGACATCTCCTTCACGCTGCCGAAGACCGAGGGCCGCAAGGCGATCGACGCGCTGGAGAAGAGCCGGTCGGGCATCGGCTTCGACTCGCTGCGCTACGACGACCAGATCGGCAAGATCTCGCTGGTCGGCGCGGGCATGAAGACCAACCCGGGCGTCACCGCCTCCTTCTTCGAGGCGCTGAGCGACGCGGGCGTGAACATCGAGCTGATCTCGACCTCCGAGATCCGTATCTCGGTCGTCACCCGCGCCGACGACGTCAACGAGGCCGTGCGCGCCGTGCACACCGCCTTCGGGCTCGACTCCGACACCGACGAGGCCGTCGTCTACGGCGGCACCGGCCGATGACCGTCTCCACGACGTACGGAGGCGTACGACGATGACCGGCAGGCCGACGCTCGCGGTCGTGGGAGCGACCGGAGCCGTCGGCGCGGTCATGCTCCAGATCCTGTCCCAGCGCGCGGACGTCTGGGGCGAGATCCGCCTGATCGCCTCCCCCCGCTCGGCCGGCCGCAAGCTGGCCGTGCGCGGGGAGGAGGTCGAGGTGGTGGCCCTGAGCGAGGAGGCCTTCGACGGGGTCGACATCGCCGTGTTCGACGTCCCGGACGAGGTCGCGGCGCAGTGGGCGCCGATCGCCGCCGCGCGCGGCGCGGTGGTCGTCGACAACTCCGCCGCCTTCCGGCTGGATCCCGAGGTGCCGCTCGTGGTGCCCGAGGTCAATCCGCACGCCGTACGGGTCCGCCCGCGCGGGATCGTCGCCAACCCCAACTGCACGACCCTGACGATGATCGTCGCCCTGGGCGCGCTGCACGCCGAGTTCGGGCTGCGCGAGCTGGTGGTGTCGTCGTACCAGGCGGTGAGCGGTGCCGGGCGGGCCGGGGTGGACGCGCTGCGGGCCCAGCTGTCCCTGGTGGCCGGGACCGAGCTGGGCACCAAGCCCGGCGACGTACGGCGGGCCGTCGGGGAGGACACCGGGCCGTTCCCGGAGCCGGTCGCGCTGAACGTCGTGCCGTGGGCCGGGTCGCTCAGGGAGGACGGCTGGTCCTCGGAGGAGATGAAGGTCCGCGACGAGTCCCGCAAGATCCTCGGGCTGCCGCGCCTGCCGGTCGCCGTGACCTGTGTACGCGTCCCGGTGATCACCACCCACTCCCTGACCGTGCACGCCCGCTTCCAGGGCGAGGTGACGGTCGACCGCGCCCGCGAGATCCTCGCGACCGCGCCCGGCGTGGTGCTGTGCGACGATCCGGCGGCCGGCGAGTACCCCACCCCCGCGGACGTCGTGGGCACCGACCCGACCTGGGTGGGCCGGCTGCGGCGGACCCTGGACGACCCGACCGCGCTCGAACTCTTCGTGTGCGGCGACAACCTCCGCAAGGGGGCCGCGCTGAACACCGCGCAGATCGCGGAGCTGGTCGCGGCGGAGTGGGCCGACCGCTGACCCCGGACTTGCAGGAGCTTTGTAGGATCCCTGTAAGAAGTGTGGCCCGGATACATGGTCCAAACCACTTGAACCATTGCTCAAGGCAACAGAGGATTTCCTCCCCGTCCCCGCAACCGTGCGGAGGGCGGGGAGCGTCTTTGCGGTCACTCTTCGGGCGTGGGGACGCCGTGATCGGGCCGGGTGTGGGGACACCCGCCCATATCAGACATAGGGGAAGAGCGGGGCGCATGACGTCACTTGAGGCTCGGCCGGTTGTCGCACATGTGACGCCCGGCACGTACAACCCTGGCGGGGGGAGACGTGTCCAACTGGCGTGGCAGAGGTACTCGAACTCAGCGCGGCCCGCGGCGTGGCGGCCCTCCGGCCGCCCCGTGCGGCTCTCCGGCCCCGCACGCCCGGCGGCATGCCGGTGATCGCGCCCATGCCCGCAGCGCGGCCCGCCCGCATACCCGGTCAGCGTGACGGCTCCGACGAGACCGCCGCGACCACGGCCGCCGGTACGACCGTCGACCACCTCACCGAGACCTACCGGGCGCACTACCGCTCGCTGCTCGGCCTCGCCGCGCTGCTCCTGGACGACACCGCCTCCTGCGAGGACGTGGTCCAGGAGGCCTTCATCCGCGTGCACTCGGCCCGCAAGCGCGTCCGCGACCCAGAGAAGACCCTCGCCTACCTCAGGCAGACGGTCGTCAACCTCTCCCGCTCCACCCTGCGCCGCCGCATCCTCGGCCTGAAGCTGCTCTCCAAGCCGATGCCGGACATGGCGAGCGCGGAGGAGGGCGCCTACGACCAGCTGGAGCGCCGCGACCTCATCAAGGCGATGAAGGGCCTGCAGCGCCGCCAGCGCGAGGTCCTGGTCCTGCGCTATTTCGCGGACATGACCGAGGCCCAGGTCGCCGAGACCCTCGGGATCTCGCTGGGCTCGGTGAAGGCGTACGGCTCGCGGGGCATCGCCGCGCTGCGGGTGGCCATGGGGACACCGGCATGAGCGCGCGCGCCGAAGGGGGCGATGCGGATGAACGCCATTCCCACCGACGTCACGAGCCCTTCGCCTGGCACGAGCCGACGAGGCGGCATGAGCAAGAAGACACGCAATCGCACGCTGGGAACGGAACTGTGAACCACGGCCCCGACGAGAAGGACCCCGAGGGCCTCGACCAGGGTCCCGACGGGCGCGGCCCGGGCCAGGACGGTCCCGGCGCCGATCCGGACGGGTTCGAGCTCGACGGCACCGGGAAGGATCTCGACGGCCTCGGTGCCGACGAGTCGGCCCTGCGCCGGATGCTGCACTCCGCCGTCGACGACCTGGAGCCACGCACCGGCACGCTGGAGCACCTGCGCCGGGCCGTGCCCGCGCGGCGGGCCCGCAAGCGGCAGGCCGCCGTAGGCATGGCCGCCGCGGCCCTGTTCATCGGCACCGCGATCCCCGCGCTCGTGCACGTCTCTGAGTCCGGCGGCACCGACCCCGACACCGCCATGGCCGGCCAGTCCTCCCAGGCCCAGGGCGGCACCGGGCAGGGCAAGGACAAGGGCGGCGACACGGGCGGCAGGAAGGACGGCGGCGCTACGACCGCCAAGCCCGGCCAGGAGCCCGGCAGGTCCGGGACGAAGGGCAAGGGCGGCGGCAGCGGCACCGGCGGCGTCACCGGCGGCGCCAACCCGTCCTCCACGCTCGCCTCGAGCGGCGTCCCGCTGTGCACGACGGGCCAGCTGGGCTCGGCCACCGGCACCGCCGTCGCCCCCGACACCGCGGGCGTGGTCTACGGCACCTTCCGCGTCGTCAACGTCTCCTCCGCCGCCTGCACCGTCGCCGGCGCGGGCACCATCACCCCGACCGCGGTGGGCGCGGCCGACCCGGCCAAGATCGGCACCGCCCGGCATGTGGACGGGGACGCGGCGACCGGACTGCCCGACCCCTCGCTGGAGGTCACCGGGCTGGTCCTGCGGCCGGGCGCGGCGTACGAGGAGAAGTTCGCCTTCGTGCCGTCCGCGACCTGCCCCACCACCGGCGGTGGCACCAGCACCACCGGCGGCTCCCAGACCGGCGGCCCCACCCCGGACCCGTCGCCGACCCAGGGCGCGAGTGCCACCGGCGGTTCGGCCGACAGCGGGGGCTCGACGGGCACCACGCCCCAGCTGATGACCGGGGGCGGCGCGGCCGACGGCAGCGTACAGATCACGCACACCGCGCAGGGCGGCTCCCCTGCGGTCACGGCGACGGTGACGGGCGAGTGCGCGGGGACGGTCGTCTACACCGGGGTGCTGGCGGGGGCGTAACCCCTCCGGGGCGCTCGCGCTCAGCTACTGGTCACCGGCTGCGGTGTCTCCTCCGGCACCAGGCCCAGTGCGGCGTCCCGCGCCGCCTCGGCCTCTCGCCGTACCAGCCGGAACCACATGAACACCACGAACCCGGCGAAGACGAACCACTCCCCCGTGTAGCCGAGGTTCTGGAAGGCCTTCAGGTCCAGCCCGGTGCCGTCCGGCGCCGTCGCGGGCACGGCCTTCATCCCGGCGTCGGCCCTGTCCAGGGTCACCCAGGCGTCATACAGCCTGTCCGGCACCAGGTTCACCAGCGACGCCGTGCTGATCGCCGCCGTCTGCCCCGCCGGCAGCCCGCCGGCCGCGCTGACCCCGTTGTCCCCGGGCGTCTCGGAGGCCTGCAGCGCGCCGGTGACGGTGACCTCACCGCCCGGCGGCGCGGGCGCCTTCGCCGCCTCCGCCTTGCCCGGCAGCCAGCCCCGCACCACCGGCAGCGCCTTGCCGGAGCCGGTGCGCAGCAGGGTGAGGACGTAGAAGCCGTTCCTGCCGTCGAGCTGCCGGCCGGGCACCAGCAGCTGGGTGCCGTAGTGCCCGCTCGCGGTGACCCGGCGGCCGGAGGTGGCCTTGTCGACGGGCAGCATCGACTCCAGCGGGCGCGCGGTCTCGTGCTGGTCGGACGCGGCCTGCTCGGTCGCGCTGCGGTGCTCCTGCACCCGCCCCTCGAACCGGCTCAGCTGCCAGGACCCCATGAAGACGCAGAACGGGATGGCGAGCAGCACGAAGACGTTGATGCCCCACCAGCGGGGAGTCAGCAGAAACCGGTACACGCCCTCCACGGTACGGCGCCGCGGCCGGGCGCCGGCCCGCGGGGCGGCCCTTGCCCGCTCTCAGCGGACCTTGCTCGCCTTGAGGGAGTAGACCAGCGGGATGCGCGGGTGGTCGGCCGGGAAGCGGTGGTAGCCGTCGCGGACCTCGAAGTTCTCGAAGCGCGGGAAGAGGGAGACGTCGTGCTCGTGCAGGAACTCGATCCGCAGCCCGGTCGCGGCGAGCGCGGAGACCACGTCGCCGAGGGTGTGCTGCCACTCCACGCTGCGGTTGTGGACGGTGACGGCGTCCCGGTCGGCGTAGGTGCCGGGCTCGTCCCACACCTGGGCGTCGCGGCGGAAGTAGTCCCGCACGATCCGCGTGCCCGTCGCGTCGTCCAGGGTCTCGGTGATCGGGTGGAACTCGGCGAGGTACAGGAACCCGCCGGGCGCGACGAGGGAGGCGGCCGTCCGCGCCCAGCGGCGGATGTCGGGCAGCCAGCACAGCGCGCCGAGCCCGGTGTAGACGATGTCGTACGCGGCCTCGGGCACGGCGTCGGCCGCGTCGTACACGTCACTGGTGACGAAGGCGGCGCGCTCCGGGCCGTGGCCCAGTTCGGCGGCGAGGGAGCGGGCGGCCTCGACGGCCGGGGCGGAGAAGTCCAGGCCGACGACGCGGGCGGCGCCCCGGTGGGCCCAGGAGAGGGTGTCGGTCCCGATGTGGCACTGCAGGTGGAGGAGTGTCCTGCCGGTGACGTCGCCGACCTCGGCCGTCTCGAAGTCCCGCAGGACGTCCGGGTGGGCGCGGAAGCCGTCGAGGTCGTAGTACTCACCGGCCAGATGCACGGGGACGCGCTCGTCCCACAGGGCCCGGTTGTCCTCGCGCCAGCCGTCGGGAGCGGAGTGGTGGTCGATCTGCGTGCTCATGATCGGAAAGTTATCCACAGGCTGCGCACACCCGCCACCCAATTGTCGGCGCGGCCAGGCAGTATGGGCGCATGACTGGGGCTATGAGTGAGAGCAACGGGCCGGGCGAGCGGGACACGGCCGGCATGCCGGACTGGGAGAAGCGCTTCCGGGCGCCGCGGGTGTCGCTGCCCGACTGGGCGGAGGACGCACCGGACCGCTCCCTGTTCGTGTCGAACGCGACGGGCACGTACGAGCTGTATGCCTGGGACCGCGCGACGGGCGGGCAGCGGCAGGCGACGCACCGGCCGAACGGCACGACGGACGGCGAGCTCTCTCCGGACGGCGCCTGGATCTGGTGGTTCGACGACAAGGACGGCGACGAGTTCGGCATCTGGCGCCGCCAGCCCTTCGAGGGAGGGCAGGACGAGCCCGCCGTCCCGGGCCTCGATCCGTCCTACCCGGCGGGGCTCGCCCTGTCCCGGGACGGGCGCACGGCGGTCGTCGGCCGCTCCACGGACGACGAGGGCACGACGATCCATCTCGCGCGCGAGGGCGAGGACCCGGTCGAGATCTACCGGCACCGCGAGTCGGCGGGCGTCGGCGGCCTCTCGCACGACGGCTCCCTGATCGCCGTCGAGCACACCGAGCACGGCGACGCCATGCACGCGGCGCTGCGCGTGCTCCGCCCCGACGGCACGCCGGTCGCCGAGCTGGACGACACCAAGGGCGGCACCGAGGAGCTGGGCCTGGAGGTGCTGGGCTTCGCGCCGGTCGACGGTGAAACCCGGCTGCTCATCGGACATCAGCGCCGGGGCCGCTGGGAGCCGCTGGTGTGGGACGTGGCGACGGGCGAGGAGACCGACCTCGCCCTGGACCTGCCTGGCGACGTCAGCGCCGAGTGGTACCCGGACGGCTCGGCCCTCCTCGTCGCCCACGGCTTCGAGGCCCGCAGCGAGCTGTTCCGCTACGACCTGGCGAGCCGCGAGCTGACCCGCATCCCGACCCCGCCCGGCACGGTCTCCGGCGCCACCGCCCGCCCCGACGGCAGCGTGGAGTACCTGTGGTCCTCGGCCGCCGAGCCGCCCGCGGTCCGCTCGACGTCCGGCGGCATCGTCCTGGACCCGCCCGGCATGGCCTGCCCGCCGTCGGTGCCGGTGGAGGACGTGTGGGTGGAGGGCCCCGGCGGCCGCATCCACGCCCTGATCCAGAAGCCGGCGGGCGCCACCGGCCCGCTGCCCACGGTCTTCGACCTGCACGGCGGCCCGACCTGGCACGACAGCGACTCCTTCGCCGCCGGCCCGGCCGCCTGGGTCGACCAGGGGTATGCGGTGATCCGCATCAACTACCGCGGCTCCACCGGCTACGGCCGCGCCTGGACCGACGCCCTGAGGCACCGGGTCGGCCTGATCGAGCTGGAGGACGTCGCCGCGGTCCGCGACTGGGCCGTCTCCTCCGGCCTCGCCGACCCCGCCCGGCTGGTCCTCACCGGCGCCTCCTGGGGCGGCTACCTCACCCTGCTCGGCCTCGGCACCCAGCCCGACGCGTGGACGGTGGGCATCGCGGTCGTGCCCGTCGCGGACTACGTCACCGCGTACCACGACGAGATGGAGGCGCTGAAGGCCATGGACCGCACCCTGCTGGGCGGCACCCCCGAGGAGGTCCCCGAGCGTTTCGAGGCCTCCTCCCCGCTCACCTACGTCGACGCGGTCAAGGCCCCGGTCTACATCTCGGCGGGTGTCAACGACCCCCGCTGCCCGATCCGCCAGATCGACAACTACGTCAAGCGGCTGGAGACGAGAGGCGCGATCCACGAGGTGTACCGCTACGACGCCGGGCACGGCTCCCTGGTGGTGGACGAGCGGATCAAGCAGGTGAGACTGGAGACGGACTTCGCGGCCCGGCACCTGGGGGCTTTCTGACCGAGGGTCAGCGCAGTTCCGCGAGGCCTCTGCGGGTGGCGGCGACGACGACCCGGTCCCCCTTGTCCAGCACATGGTCCGGTGCCGTGTCCGTCCGCCCCTCGAGAGCCAGCACCCGCCAGGACCCGGCCCGGAAGGCGTCCCGTACCGTCCGTCCCTCCAGCTGGGGGTGCCCGGCGACATCGACCGCGGCGAACAGCAGCACCCGCCGCTCCACCGCGATGGCGCCCAGCACCTGCCGGCCCAGCATCGCCCCGGCGAACGCGGGCGCGGCCAGATGCGTGACGCTCCGGCTCCGGGTGAGGGCGTGCGGGTAGGCGGCCCGCAGGGTGCGGTACACGGCGGTGGCGAAGTCGTCGTCGTACAGCCGGAGCACCACCCGCAGATCGGGCCGTACGCTCCGCGCGTACAGCACGGCCTCCAGGTTGGTGGTGTCCGCGCTGGTCACCGCGAGCAGGGCGTACGCCCGGTGGATCTTCGCGGACTCCAGCACCCCTTCCTGGGTGACGTCCCCGAGCACCACCGGCACCCGCAGCCGCCGCGCGGTCGCAAGGCCCCGCGCGTCCGGGTCGGACTCGACGCACACGACGGGGATGTTCAGCTCGCGCAGCCGGATCAGCACCCGGGTGCCGATCTTCCCGAGCCCGAGCAGCACCACATGCCCGCCGAGACCGCGCGGCGGCTTCCGCAGGGCGGAGGCGGTGCGGAAGGTGCCCAGCGCCTCCAGCACGGCTGCCAGCAGCACCGGGAGCAGCAGCAACCCGACCAGTCCGGACAGGAGTTGGAGGATCTGCCGGGCGAGCGGCGCCCCGAGGGCGGGGTTGTCGATCGCGAACAGGTCGAGGAGGGTGTAGTAGAAGGCCCGCAGCGGGTGGATCCCCGGCGTGACCACCCACAGCGCGACGGCGAGCGCGAGCACGCACGCCACCATGCCCGCCAGCGACCACCGCAGCCGCCGGGAGAACAGCGAGGCGAGCGGCGGCACGCCGCCGCGTCCCGGCGCGGCCGACTCCCGGCCGCCCGCCGAGGACACCTGCTCCAGCACCACGGCCGCCCGCCCGGCGGCCTGCCCCACCTCGTCGTCGTCCGGCAACAGCCGGGGTTCCTGGTCCGCGCCGCCCTCGGGATCCGCGCCCGGCGGGGAGAGCAGGGCGAGCGTGCACAGTCCGGTGCCCGCCGACGGCCGTTCGACGGCCCGCAGCAGCAGCCCCTCGGTCTGGACGACCTTGCTGGTGCCGGCGACCGCGGTGGCGGCCAGCGCGGGCGCGGCGGTGTCGGCGTCGGACAGCACGGTGGTGGACGCGTCGGTGCCGCCCTCGCCGTCACCGGTGGCCAACGCGGCCGCCTGGTCGAGGAGTTCCTCGATGTGCTGGCCCAACCGCCGGTTGTAGAGCCGGAGGACGAGCCGCAGCCGCGGGTTGAGCCGACGGGCGGTCAGCGCGGCCCGGATGTTGGTCTCGTCGTCGTCGAAGACGAGGGCGAGCGCGGCGGCCCGTTCCACTCCGGCCCGGGCGAGCACGGACTCGGTGATCTCGGCGGCCTCCAGCACCCCTTCGGCCTCACCGCCGTTGCCGCCGCCGGCGGTGCTTCCGGCTCCGCCGGTGCTCGTGGCCGTCGCGGTCGAGCCGGAGCCGGAGCCGGATCCGGCTCCGGAGCCGGGCCCCGAGCCGGGTCCGTTGCCGCCGCGGCCGACCGCGGCGTTCACCACGCGGTCGAACAGCGCGGCCGAAGCGGACCGGGCTCGTCCGACCACCGGAGGTCTGGCGGTGCGCCCGTTCGGCGGTACCACGAGGGTGACCTGCTCGCCGTAGACTCCGCGCAACTCGGCGGCCAGCCGGTGCGCGAGCCCGTCGTCACCGCACACCACCATGTGCGGGGCCCTGGGCCCACCTTGATACGGAACGCTCCCCACGAGGGAAAAGACTGCCCCAAGGAGAGGAGTGGTTCCAGCAACGGTGTGAACACCCTGGGGACGACTCGCGTACCGAAGGGGAGGGAGCGAACCAGGACAGCCAGCCGGAGGTAATCGCACGTGGCCATCACGGAAGACGCCCCGCCCGGCGCGGAGACCGGCCCCGCCGGCGATCCGGGCGGCGGGGAGAGCCGCAGGCTCAGCTCCCCGCTCGTGCTGACGCTGACCCTGCTCCTCGCGGTGCTCGCCCAGTCCCCGATCCGCGGGCTCCTCGGCACCCCGCTGATGCAGAGCTGGATGACGGTGTTCGTCGCGGTGACGGTCCAGGCACTGCCCTTCCTCGTCCTCGGTGTGCTGCTGTCGGCGGCGATCGCGGTGTTCGTGCCGCCGTCCTTCTTCGCGCGGGCCCTGCCGCGCCGCCCCGCCCTCGCCGTGCCGGTCGCCGGGGTCGCGGGGGCGATCCTGCCGGGCTGCGAGTGCGCGTCGGTCCCGGTGGCGGGCGCCCTCGTCCGCAGGGGCGTCACCCCGGCCGCGGCCCTCGCCTTCCTCCTCTCCGCCCCCGCGATCAACCCGATCGTCCTCACCGCCACCGCCGTCGCTTTCCCCCGCGATCCGGCGATGGTCCTCGCCCGGTTCCTGGCGAGCCTGCTGGTGGCGTGCGCGATGGGCTGGCTGTGGCAGCGCCTGGGCCGCACCGACTGGCTGCGCCCCCCGGCCCACGGCGCGCACGAGGGCGCGACCAAGGGGGAGGCGTTCTGGGGCTCGGTACGGCACGACACCATGCACGCGGGCGGCTTCCTGGTGCTCGGGGCGATGGCCGCGGCCACGCTGAAGGCGGCGACCCCCGCGGACTGGCTGCGCGCGGCGGCCGGAAACCCCGTCTTCTCCGTGCTCGCCCTCGCCGTGCTCGCCGTACTGCTGTCCATCTGCTCGGAGGCGGACGCGTTCGTCGCGGCCTCCCTCACCCAGTTCTCCCTGACGGCCAAGCTGGTGTTCCTGGTGGTGGGCCCGATGATCGACCTCAAACTGTTCGCGATGCAGGCCGGCACCTTCGGCCGTACCTTCGCCCTCCGCTTCGCGCCCGCCACCTTCGTGCTGGCCGTCGCGGGCGCCGTGGTGACCTCGGCGGTGCTCCTGTGAACCGCCAGTCCCAGGCCGCCGTCATGTTCCTGCTCGGCGCCGCCCTGCTGCACGCGGGCAGCACCGACCTCTACCTCCGCTACGTCAAGGCGGCCCTGCAACCGCTGCTGCTGGCCTCCGGCGCGGTCCTCGTCCTGGCTGCGCTGGCGACGGTCTGGTACGAGCGCCGGCGGGCCAGGGCCGCCACCGGGGAGCACGGCCACAGCCACCCCGAACCCCGCGTCTCCTGGCTGCTGTTGCTCCCCCTGCTCGCCCTCATCCTCGTCGCCCCGCCCGCCCTCGGCTCCTACAGCGCCCTGCGCTCCGGCACGGCCCTGCAGAAGCCGTACACCTACGGCAAGCTGCCCGCCGCCGACCCCGCCCCGCTCTCCGTGGTCGACTACGCCTCCCGCGCGGCCTACGACCACGGCCGTTCCCTGCACGGCCGCCAGGTCCG
Organism: Streptomyces sp. NPDC001153; assembly: GCF_053598315.1. Lineage (NCBI taxonomy): Bacteria > Bacillati > Actinomycetota > Actinomycetes > Kitasatosporales > Streptomycetaceae > Streptomyces > Streptomyces sp. NPDC001153. The sequence goes on along the minus strand of NZ_JBSFJZ010000017.1, from coordinate 75,990 downwards.
CGTCACCGGCTTCCTCGCCCTGGACCACTCGGGCGCGCCGTATCTGGTCCGCATGGCCCTCAACTGCTGTGCGGCGGACGCCCAGCCGGTGAAGGTCGCGCTGACCGGCACCCTGCCGCCGGTCCTGCGGCCGGACGCCTGGCTGGAGGTCACCGGCACCTACAGTCCCCGCCTGGCCCGCGACCCCGTCAACAACGGCCCCATCCCCTATCTGAAGGTCACCTCGGCGACACCGGTGCCGGTGCCGCACGACCCGTACGACGAGACCTGGAACAACTGACGCCGGGCGCCTAAGCCTTCGTCTCCTTCGAGTCGAAGCGCTCCAGGTCCCGCAGCCACGCCTGCGCCGTGCCGTCCGACGGGGCACGCCAGTCGCCGCGCGGGGAGAGGGAGCCGCCCGCCGAGACCTTCGGGCCGTTCGGCATGGCCGAGCGTTTGAACTGGGAGAAGGCGAAGAAGCGGCGGATGAAGACCTCCAGCCAGTGCCGGATCTGCGCCAGGTCGTAGGTGCCGCGCTCGGCCTCCGGGAAGCCGGGGGGCCAGGCGCCGGACTCCTTGTCGTGCCAGGCGTGCCAGGCGAGGAAGGCGATCTTCGAGGGGCGGAAGCCGTAGCGCAGCACGTGGAAGAGGGTGAAGTCGTGCAGCGCGTACGGGCCGATCTTCGACTCCGTGGACTGCATCTCCTCGCCGGGCACCAGCTCGGGGCTGATCTCCGTGTCGAGGATCGCGGTGAGGATCTTGCCGGTCTCCTCGTCGAACTGCTCGCTGCCGACGACCCAGCGGATGAGGTGCTGGATCAGCGTCTTGGGCACGCCGGAGTTGACGTTGTAGTGGCTCATCTGGTCGCCGACGCCGTACGTCGACCAGCCGAGCGCCAGCTCGGAGAGGTCGCCGGTGCCGAGCACGATGCCGCCGCGCTGGTTGGCCAGCCGGAACAGGTAGTCGGTGCGCAGGCCCGCCTGGACGTTCTCGAAGGTGACGTCGTACACCGGCTCGCCGGAGGCGAAGGGGTGGCCGATCTCCTTCAGCATCAGCCGTGCGGTCGACGTGATGTCCAGCTCGGCCGCGGTGACGCCGAGGGCGCGCATCAGCCGGTGGGCGTTGTCCTTGGTGTGGTCGCTGGTGGCGAAGCCGGGCAGGGTGAAGGCCAGGATGTCGCTGCGCGGGCGCCCGGCGCGGTCCATCGCGCGGGCGGCGACGATCAGCGCGTGCGTGGAGTCCAGGCCGCCGGAGACACCGATGACGACCTTCGGGCCGCCGATCGACGCGAGCCGCTGCTGCAACCCCGCGACCTGGATGTTGTACGCCTCGTAGCAGTCGAGGGCGAGGCGCTCGGCGTCGGCCGGGACGAACGGGAAGCGCTCCACGCGGCGGCGCAGGCCCAGGTCGGCGGCGGCCGGCGGGGCGAGTTCGAAGGACACCGTCCGGAAGTCGCCGGTGCGCGCGGCGTGGGTGCGCCGGTTCTCGCCGAACGTGCCCATCCGCTGCCGCTCCTGCCGCAGCAGGTCCAGGTCCACGTCGGCCACCGCGTACTGCTCGCCCAGCGGGAAGCGTTCGGTCTCGGCCAGCAGCGCGCCGTTCTCGTAGATCAGGGTCTGGCCGTCCCAGGACAGGTCGGTGGTCGACTCGCCGAGGCCGGCCGCCGCGTAGACGTACGCGGCGACGCAGCGGGAGGACGCCGAGCGGCACAGCAGCTTGCGGTCCTCGGCCCGGCCGACCGTGATCGGGCTGCCCGAGAGGTTGACGAGGACGGTCGCCCCGGCCAGCGCCGCCTCCGCGCTCGGCGGCACCGGCACCCACATGTCCTCGCAGATCTCCGCGTGCAGCACGAGCCCGGGCACGTCCGCCGCCGCGAAGAGCAGGTCCACGCCGAACGGCACGTCCGCGCCGCCGAGCCGGATCGTTCCGCCACGCTCGTCGTCGCCCGCGGCGATCTGCCTGCGCTCGTAGAACTCCCGGTAGTTCGGCGGGTACGACTTCGGTACGACGCCGAGGACCCGGCCGCGGTGCACGAGCACCGCGCAGTTGAAGATCCGGTCGCGGTGGCGCAGCGGGGCGCCGACGACCAGTACCGGCAGCAGGTCCGCCGACTCGGCGACGATCGTGGCGAGCGCCGTCTCGACGTCGTCGAGCAGCGCGTCCTGCAGCAGCAGGTCGTCGATCGCGTACCCGGACAGGCACAGCTCGGGGAACACGGCGACGGCGACGCCCTCCTCGGCGCACCGGCGCGCGTGGCGCAGGACCGCCTCGGCGTTGGCGGGCGGGTCGGCGATGACGGTGTGGCCCGTACACGCGGCGACTCGGGCGAAGCCATGCTGATAGATCGACCAGAAGTTCAACGCGGCGTCCCTCACAGCCGAAGCGAATCTTGTACAGAAGGAAGCCTAAATCCCCGCCGGGCGGGGGCCCCGGCCGGTCAGTCAGGAGAGCCCCGAGGCCCGGAGCACCGCCTGCACCGTCTCGTCGTCGATGCGCCGGCCCAGGCGGTACAGGACTTCCGCACCCCGGCGCAGCGTCCCGCGTTCCAGGGAGCGGTGGACGCCGGTGTCGAGTTCGTGCCAGAGCAGGGGGTTGGCCGCGAGGATGCGGGGGTCGAGTTCCAGGCGGTGGCCGTGGACGTCCCGCAGGACCAGGTGGGAGGAGACGCCGTCGTACTGCCGTACGGAGACCAGCGCGTCCGTACGGACCACGTGCCGGCGCCAGGGCGTGCGGACCGCGAGCCAGCCGGGGCCCGCGCTGACCCGCTGGGGGAGCAGGACGGCGCACACCGCGGCCGACAGGGTGACCCAGAGCAGGGCGCGCAGGGGGGTCAGGCTGCCCGCGTCCCAGTCGACCAGGAGGCACAGGGCGCAGAAGGTCAGGGCGCAGGTGAGCGCCAGCCGGGCGCTGCCGCGCCAGTGGCGGTCGCCGGCCGAGCCTGGCGGTCCGCTCCGTCGCATGAGGCCGACGCTAGGCGGCCGTGCGGGCTGCGGCGGCCGCTGCATACGGGGTCCTAGCGCCGTACGGGTGCATCTTGACGGAATCCTGACGCCGGTCGGCGCAGTCGTTCCTCAGCCGGTGTGCACGCGGGGGCGCAGGGGCCGGTTCGGTTCCGCCTCGCGCAGGACCTCGCGGGTGACCGGGGCGACCTCGCCCTGGCCGAAGAGGAAGAAGCGCAGGAAGTTGGCGAAGGGGTTGCCCTCGGTCCACTCGAAGTAGATGTGCGGGGTGCAGCCGGTGGCGTCGCGGGCGTGCAGGAGGAGCGCGGCGAGGGCGTTGGGGATCGAGGAGGACTCCAGGGTCAGCACGCGGTAGCGGTTGTGCAGGACCTCGCCGCGCACGTTCAGGCCCGCCTCGAACTCGGAGGGGTCGGTGACCGTGACCTCGACGAAGACGAAGTCCTCCGAGGCCGGGATGTCGTTGTCGGCCCTGATCTGCTCGACCTTGTCGCGGTACTCGGTCTTGTCCCGCCGGCCGGGCTTGTTCGCGATGAAACGGATGCGGCGGTGCGACATGTCGCGGATGAACCGTTCCGCCATGTCGTCCAGCTCGATATGGGTGACGCGCAGCTCGAAGGCGCGGGCCAGCCGGGAGAGGAAGGAGACGAGCATGATGCCGACGATGAAGCAGGCACCGATCTTCACGCCGTCCGGGCGCTCGATGACGTTGGCCACGGTGACGTAGAGCAGGACCGCGGACACGGTGGCGAAGGCGACGGTCCAGCCGCGCTGGGCCGCCCGGTGGGAGGCGATGGTCACGGCGATCGCCGCGGACGACATCAGGACCAGCACGCCGGTGGCGTAGGCGCCGCCCTGCTTGTCGACGTTGGCGTCGAAGAGCCAGGTGACCAGGAAGGCGACCAGGGTGAAGACGATGACCATCGGGCGCACCGCGCGGGCCCATTGCGGGGCCATGCCGTAGCGGGGCAGATAGCGCGGCATCAGGTTGAGCAGGCCGGCCATGGCGGAGGCGCCGGCGAACCAGAGGATGGCGATGGTCGACAGGTCGTAGACCGTGCCGAAGGCGCCACCGAGGTACTCGTGGGCGAGGTAGGCGAGCGCGCGGCCGTTGGCCTTGCCGCCGGGCTTGAACTCGGCGGCCGGGATGAGCACCGTGGTGATGAAACTGGTGGTGATCAGGAAGACGCTCATGATCAGCGCGGCCGTGGTGAGCAGCTTCTTGGTGTCCCGGATCCGGCCGCTCGGCTTCTCCTCGGTGTCCCCCGGATCGCCCTGGACGTGGGGCATGACCGCGACGCCGGTCTCGAAGCCGGACAGGCCGAGGGCGAGCTTGGGGAAGACCAGCAGGGACACGCCGATCATGGCGAAGACGTTGCCGTGCGCGGCGGTCAGGGCGCTGGTCCAGTCGGTGACCACGTGCCCGGCGGTGAGCACGTGCCACAGGCCGGCCGCCACGACCACCGCGTTCAGGGCGAGGTAGACCACCACCAGGGCGAACGCGACGCCGATCGCCTCCAGGAAGCCCTTGAGGAACACCGCGCCCAGCAGGGCCACCAGCAGCAGCGTGATCAGCATCTGCAGGCCGTGCAGGGTGCTCGTCAGGTGCGGGTTCTCGATGAGGTGGGTGGAGGCGTCGGCGGCCGACAGGGTGATGGTGATCAGGAAGTCGGTGGCGGCGAAGCCCAGCAGCGTCAGGACGAACAGCTTGCCCTTCCAGAAGGACAGCAGCCGCTCCAGCATGGCGATGGAGCCCTCGCCGTGCGGGCTCTCCTCGGACACCCTGCGGTAGACGGGAAGGGCGCCGGCGAGGGTGACGGCGACGAGGACCAGGGTGGCGACGGGGGAGAGCAGGCCGGCCGCCAGGGCCGCGATGCCGGGCTGGTAGCCGAGGGTGGAGAAGTAGTCGACACCGGTCAGGCACATCACCCGGTACCAGTGCTGGCCCCGGTGCGGGGGCTCCGGCTCGGCGTGCGGGCCGGTGTGGCCCCCGGCCCTGCCCATGTCGGACAGGCCCTGCAGCATCCAGGCGCGCAGCCGACCGGTATGAGGAGCGTGTTCGGAGGTGGCCATCGGCGTGCTCCCGACGTGCGGCTCAGCGTGAGGTTCCGGCCATCACGCGACGGCGGCACCAGCGTAAGCAGACGGTGCCGCGCGGGCCCATGGGTCATGCCGCCGGGCTGTCGAGCCTGTGCGGGGACCGGCGGCGAGCGCTGGCCGGACATCGGGGTTCGAGGCTCCGCCTTCGCGCGGGGAGCGATTGCGCCGTACGGGGGATCCGGCGCCCGTCAGGCACCGAGGCGGCGGCTGCCCACCGGGCTGCCGAGGGCACCGCGGGTTCCCCGAGGGCGCGGGGCTTGCCCGGGCGCCGGACCGCACGGAGCAGCGGCAGGCGCGGTCCCGGCAGCTTCAGGCCCCCGGCGCGACCCCGTCGACGTACGACACGCAACCGGCCGCCTGCGCCCAAGGCCGGCGGAGTTCAGGTGAGCCGCTCACACATCGGACAGCCGGGCCTCCTCGAGGTCCAGCGCCCGCTGCAGCCGCCGCCGCGTGGTGTCACTGATCGCATGCGCGTCGTACAGCCGCTGCAGTTCGCCGGTCTCCACGGCGATCAGGTCGCGCCGCAGCTGCCGGTAGACCCGGTCGGCGGACTCGGTGGCCACGCCCCCGGTGCCGTTGGTCCGGGCGAGGCCGTCGCGGGCGTCGTCGAGGCGGGCGTTCAGGCCGCGGCGCAGCCGGTCCAGGACGACGTCCGGTACGACCTCCAGCTCGGCGAGCTCCTCCAGGCGGGCGAGGCCGGCGTGGGCGAGGTGGGAGCGGGCCTCGGCCTCCTCGCGCGCGGTGTGGGCGGGCTCCAGGGCGATGCCGGAGGCGCGGACGACCGGGGCGAGGGTGAAACCCTGGACGACGAGGGTGACCACGACGACCGAGGTGGTCAGGACCAGGACCAGCGGCCGGTCGGTGAGCGGACCGCCGTTCCTCATGACCTCGGGTATGGACAGCGCGGCGGCCAGCGGCATCACCCCGCGGGTGCCCGCCCAGGTCAGCACCACCGGCACCCGCCAGTTCAGCCGGCCGGCCCCGCCCTTGCGCTGCACCACGGCCGACAGGGGCGCCAGCCACAGCAGGCGTACGGCGACGAGGGTGGCGGCGACGGCCAGGGCGTACAGCGGCCAGGCCCGGTCGCCGTCCGCCAGGGCCCGTACCTGGGAGGGCAGGGCCAGCCCTATCAGGCTGAAGACGACGCTCTCCAGGAGGAACACCACCGTGCCGTACACCGCGTGCAGCTGGAGCCGTATGCGTGCGTTGGTGAGCCGGTCGCCCCGGCCGCCCAGCACCACCCCGGCCACCACGCACGAGGTCACCCCGGAGGTGTGCGCCACCTCGGCCAGCAGGTAGGCGGCGTACGGGGTGACCAGGGCGATCACCGTCTCCAGCACCGGGTCCTCGGTGCGGCGCCGGATCAGGGTGACCACGGCGGCCACGGCCGCCCCGATCACCGTGCCGCCGCCCGCGAGCAGGAAGAACTCGCCGCTCGCCGCGCCCCAGTCGGCGGCGGCCGCGGCGACGGCGATGCCCGCCGCCACCCGGACCAGCACCAGGGAGGTCGCGTCGTTGAACAGGCTCTCCGCCTGGACGAGGACCTGGACCCGGGGCGGCAGGGCGAGCCGGCGGCCGAGCGCGGTCACCGCCACCGGGTCGGTGCTGGCCAGCACCGCGCCCAGCACGAACGCCATCTGCCAGGACAGGGGGGTGACCAGCACCGCCACCGCGGCGACGGCCGCCGCGGAGGCGAGCACCAGGCCGATGGCGAGGATCCCGACCGGCTTCCACACCGCCCGCAGCTCCCGCCAGGGCATGTCCTCGGCGCTCGCGTACAGCAGCGGGGGCAGCACGACGAGGCCGATGATCTGCGGGCTGATCTGGATCTGCGGGGTGCCCGGCAGCAGCGCCACGGCGAGGCCGGCGACCACGAGGAGGGAGGGGGCGGGGATGCGCCAGCGGCGCGCGAAGGTGGCGACCACCGTGGCGAGGACCACGAGGGCGAGAACCGTACCGACGCTGCGCATGCCGTCCCCCTGGAGTTGCGGAAGCCGCTCCGGCTCCCGGCCGACCAGACTTCCCGGCACACCTGCCCTCACCGTATCGGGCCAGGTCACGTCAAGACAGTGTCAAGGTCCACCGGACCGGCGCCAAGGAACCGCTAACACGCGCACCGGCCGCCCTTCGAAGCGGCTTCCTTGGGAGCAGGAACCCTCCCGTGAAGGGGAGTTGGATGGTGAGCGGAGCGCGTCGGCGGCGATGAGTGACGTACGGCCCGGACGACTGAAGGTCTACCTCGGGGCGGCCCCGGGGGTCGGCAAGACCTACCGGATGCTCGACGAGGGGCGCCGCCGTGCCGCCCGTGGCGCGGACGTGGTGGTGGGGTTCGCGGAGTGCCACGGGCGCCCGCGCACCGAGGCGATGCTCGACGGACTGGAGACCGTCCCGCGCCTCGCCTGCACCTACCGCGGCGGGGGCTTCGAGGAGATGGACGTGGCCGCGGTGCTGGCGCGCCGTCCGCAGGTGGCGATCGTGGACGAGTTCGCCCACAGCAACGTCCCCGGCGACGGCCGCAACGCCAAGCGCTGGCAGGACATCGAGGTGCTGCTGGACGCGGGTATCGACGTGATCACGGCGCTCAACGTCCAGCACCTGGAGTCCCTCAACGACGTGGTCGAGAAGATCACCGGGGTGCCGCAGCACGAGACGGTGCCGGACGAGGTCGTACGGCGGGCCGGGCAGGTCGAGCTGGTGGACATGCCGCCCGAGGGGCTGCGCCGGCGCATGGCGCACGGGAACATCTACGCCCCGGAGAAGATCGACGCCGCGCTGGCCAACTACTTCCGGCCCGGCAATCTGACGGCCCTGCGGCAGCTGGCGCTGCTGTGGACGGCCGACCGGGTGGACGAGGCGCTGCAGGAGTACCGCTCGGCGCACGGCATCGGCGGAGTGTGGGAGACCCGGGAGCGGGTCGTCGTGGCCCTGACCGGCGGGCCGGAGGGCGACACGCTGGTACGGCGGGCCGCCCGCATCGCCGACCGGTCCGCCGGCGGCGATCTGCTCGCGGTGCACGTGGCCCGCAGCGACGGTCTCGCGGCCGGGGTCTCGCACGCCTCACTGGCCCGGCAGCGCCGGCTGGTGGAGGACCTCGGCGGCAGCTACCACTCGGTCGTCGGCGACGACGTGGCGACCGCCCTGGTGGAGTTCGCCCGCGCCGAGAACGCCACCCAGCTGGTGCTGGGAACCAGCAGGCGGGGGCGGCTGGCCCGGTTCCTGACCGGGCCCGGCACCGGGGAGACGGTGACCGAGCTGTCCGGCGACATCGACGTGCACCGGGTCACCCACGAGCGGGCAGGGCGCGGCACCCTGCTGCCGTCCCGGCGCCGCACGCTGTCGACGGCCCGGCTGATCGCGGGCCCGGTGGCCGGACTGGTGCTGCCGGTCCTGCTCACCGCCGTCCTCGCCCAGCTGCGCGGCACGCTGAACCTGACCAGTGAGGCCCTGCTGTTCCTGCTCGCCGTGGTGGGCGTGGCCTGCATAGGCGGGGTCGCCTCCGCGGTGATCGCGTCGGTGACGGCGTCCCTGCTGCTCAACTACTGGTTCATCCCGCCCATCGGCGCCTTCACCCTGGACGACCCCAACGCGCTGCTCGCCCTCGCGGTGTTCGCGGTCGTCGCGGCCACCGTCGCCGCCGTCGTCGACCGGTCCCTGCGCCTGTCGCGCCGCTCGGCCCGCGCGACGGCCGAGGCGGAGACCATGTCGTCGCTGGCCGGCAGCATCGTGCGCGGCGAGGCGACCATCCCGGCGCTGCTGGAGCGGACCCGGGAGACCTTCGGCATGGAGTCGGCGGACCTGGTGGACGAGCCGCCCGACACGCCCGCGGTGACGGCCGTTCCGGCGGGCGCCGGTGCCTTCCTCGCGCTGCGCGGACGTACCCTCTCCTCCTCCGAGCGGCGGGTGCTGGCCGCGTTCGCCGCGCACGTCGGCTCCGCGGTGGAGCGGGCCCGGCTGGCCGAGGCGGCGGCCGAGGTGGAGCCGGTGAAGGCCGCCGACCGGCTGCGTACGGCGCTGCTGCGGGCCGTCGGCCACGACCTGCGCACCCCGCTGGCCGCCGGGTGGGCCGCCGTCACGTCCCTGCGCAGCCGGGACGTCGCCTTCTCCGAGGAGGACCGCGACGAACTCCTCGCCACCGCCGACGAGTCCATGGCCAAGCTCAACCGCCTGGTGGAGAACCTGCTCGACCTCAGCCGCCTGGAGGCCGGCGCGCTCACCCTGAACCTGCGCGCGACCTCCCTGGAGGAGGTGCTGCCCATGGCGCTGGCGGACGTGCCGGAGGTCGAGGTGGCGGACGTGGAGGACATCCCGGCGGTGCTGGCCGACCCCCCGCTGCTGGAACGGGTGATCGCCAACCTCGTGGGCAACGCCGCCCGGCACACCCCGCCCGGGAAGAAGGTGCTGGTCACCGCGAGTGCCCTGGCCGGGCGGGTGGAGCTGCGGGTGGTGGACCGGGGGCCCGGTCTCCCGGCCGACGGCCGCGACCGCCTCTTCGAGCCCTTCCAGCGGCTCGGCGACACCGACAACACCACGGGCCTCGGCCTCGGCCTCGCCCTCGCGCGCGGCCTGACCGAGGCGATGAACGGCACCCTGAGCCCCGAGGACACCCCCGGCGGCGGCCTGACCATGGTCGTGTCGCTGCCGTTCGCGGCACAGCCGGCCGGCGCCGAACCGGCCGAGCAGAACGTGGGAGGAGCGTGACTCACTCCAGGCCGGAGGCCCGGAACACGGCACGGGCGGTCTCGCGGTCCACACGCCGGGTGAGGCTCCCCAGGGCGGTCGTGCCGCACAGCAGCAGGCCGTCGGCCGCCGACTTCCGCGCGCCCTCGTCCAGGCGGAGCCACAACCGGGGGTTGCGCACCAGGACTTGGGGGTCGATCTCGACGCGGCCGCCGAGGGCGTCGCGCAGCAGCAGCCGTGGGGAGACCCCGTCCAGGCAGCGGACCGACACCAGCAGCTCCGTCCGCACCCGGTGCTCGCGCAGCAGCCGGCGTGAGGCGAGCCAGCCGCCGCCGGCGGACACCCGGGCGGGACACAGCACGACGAAGAGCAGCCCGGAGAGGGCGAACCAGAGCGCGGCGCGCCACAGGGCGGTCCGGCCGGAGCCCCAGTCGATCAGGAACAGCAGGGTGAGCAGTGCGCCGGCGCAGCGGACGGCGCTCCACCGCTCCCGCGTCCAGTCCAGGTCGGTCGCCGCCTCACCCGGTGCGTCAGGGCGTCCCATGGCGCCGACGGTAGTGACCCGGGGAAGCACAACGGCGGACCTTGATGCGGCTCTGACGACGCGACCCGTCAAGATCGCGTCAAGGCGGGCCGGTTGAGCGCGAAGATGCCGCAAGGACCGGTCGGACGCGGTGGGAAACGGCCGGAACCTGGGTGCACCCGCGCACACTTCAGTCCTCGTGCGCGGTCGCAGCACGATAGGAGCACGCGCCCATGTCCGTCCTGACCACCGAGCCGGATGCCGTCCCCGCCGGCGAGGAGCCGCCTGATACCGGCGAGCGCCACCGGCTGACCGCCGTCACGGGGCTCGCGGCACTCTCCCTGGACGCGATGGCGTCGGTGGCCTACGGGCCGGAGGCGATCGTCCTCGTGCTCGCCGCCGCGGGCGCGCACGGGCTCGGCTTCACGCTGCCGGTCACGCTCGCCATCGCGGCCCTGCTGGCGGTGCTGGTGGCCTCCTACCGGCAGGTGATCGCGGCCTTCCCGGACGGCGGCGGCTCCTACGCCGTGGCGAAGACGCATCTGGGGGCGCGGACCAGCCTGGTGGCCGCCGCCTCGCTGGTGCTGGACTACGTACTCAACGTCGCCGTCGCGGTCACGGCGGGTGTGGCCGCCCTGACCTCCGCCTTCCCCGCCCTCTACGGCGACCGGCTGTGGCTGTGCCTGGCCGTGCTCGCGCTGATCACCGGGGTCAACCTGCGGGGGATCGTGGAGTCGGCGAAGGCGTTCATCGTGCCCACGGTCGTCTTCGTGGGCGCGATCTTCGTACTCATCGTCGCGGGCCTGTTGCGGTCGGCTCCGGTGAGTACGGTCACCGCGGCCGGGCATGCCTCGGTCGTCGCGGACAACGCCACGAGCGTCGGTGTCCTGCTCCTGCTGAAAGCTTTCGCTTCGGGGTGTTCCGCGCTGACCGGCGTCGAGGCCATCGCCAACGCCGTCCCCTCCTTCCGCGTCCCGCGGGTCCGCCGTTCCCAGCGCGCGGAGGTCGCCCTCGGCGCCGTGCTCGGGCTGATGCTGATCGGCCTGTCGGTGCTGATCGGGCGCTTCCACCTCCAGCCGGTCGAGGGCGTGACGGTCCTCGCCCAGCTCGCGGACGCCTCGCTCGGCCACAACTGGGCTTTCTACGTCATCCAGTTCGCGACGATGATTCTGCTGGCGCTCTCGGCGAACACCTCCTTCGGCGGGCTGCCGGTGCTGCTGAAGCTGCTCGCCCGTGACAACTACGCGCCGCACGTCTTCGCCCTGAAGGCCGACCGCCAGGTGCACCGGCACGGCGTCCTCGCGCTCGCCGTCGTCTCCGCCGCGCTGCTGGTCTTCTCCGGCGGCGACACCAACACCCTGGTGCCGATGTTCGCCATCGGTGTGTTCGTCGGCTTCACGATCGCCCAGGTGGGGATGGTGCGGCACTGGCGCCTGGAGCGGGGCTCCGGCCGGCGCGGGAAGGCGCTGCTCAACGGCTTCGGTGCGGTGCTGACCGGGGTCGCGGCCGTCGTCGTCACGGCGAGCAAGTTCACCGAGGGGGCGTGGCTGATCGTCGTCGCTCTGCCGTTGCTGGTGCTGGGCTTCACCACCGTGCACCGCGCCTACGGCCGGATCGGTGAGCGGCTCGGACTCGGCCGTATCCCGCAGGCCCCGTACCGCGAGCGCTCGCTGGTGGTCGTTCCCGTGTCGTCCCTGTCCCGGCTGACCTCGGAGGCCCTGTCGGCGGCAGCCTCGCTCGGTGACGAGGTCCGTGCGGTGACCGTGTGCTACCCGGACCCCGAGGACCGGACCCAGTTGCACGCGCTGGAGCGGTCCTGGGCGGAATGGGACCCCGGTGTGCCCCTCGTGCGGCTGTCCTGCGCGCGGCGCAGCCTGGGCCGCCCCATCGCCGAGTACGTCCGTGAGGTGGCCGCCGCCGAGCCCGGCACCCGGGTCACCGTGCTGATCCCGGAGGCGGAGCCGGAGCGGCTGTGGCAGCGGATGCTGCAGAACCAGCGGGGCGCGGTCGTCGCGCACGCCGTGCGGCGGGAGACGGACGCGGTGATCTGCCGGCTGCGCTTCCGCCTGTGAGACGGGTCACCGGCTGTCACACCTGCTTACCGACCGGTACGGATCAGCGGTCGTAAGGGACCCGTCAAAGCCGTGAGCGTGGCCGTAAGAGGGTCGTCAACGGGTGACCGGATCCGGCCAGACAGGCGCTTTCCTCGTACACGTCCGTTTCAACCGAACCTCACTCCAGGAGTTCGCGATGGCCGATCTGGCCTTCGTCGTCACCGTGCTCGCGGGTTTCGCGCTGGTGGCTCTCGTCGCCAAGGGGGTGACGAAGCTGTGACCGTCGAAAACGTCGTCGGACTGGTCGTGGCCGTCGCCCTGCTGGGCTATCTCGTCCTCGCCCTGATCTTCCCGGAGAGGTTCTGAGACACGACATGGGTCCCGTACTTGCAGGCGTACTCCAGCTGACCGCCCTGATAGGCGCGCTGGCCCTCGCCTACATCCCGCTCGGCACCTACATGGCCAAGGTCTACTCCTCGCGGGGGCACCTGCGCGTCGAGAAGTGGATCTACAAGGCCATCGGTGCCAACCCTGACACCGAGATGACCTGGCCCGCGTACCTGCGCGGTGTGCTGGCCTTCTCCGCCGTCAGCGTCCTCTTCCTCTACCTGCTGCAGCGGCTGCAGGGCGTGCTGCCCGGCTCGCTGCACTTCTCCTCGGTCAACCCGGCGCAGTCGTTCAACACGGCCGTGTCCTTCGTGACCAACACCAACTGGCAGTCGTACTACGGCGAGCAGACCATGGGTCACGTCGTGCAGACCGCCGGTCTGGCCGTGCAGAACTTCCTCTCGGCGGCCGTCGGTATCGCCGTTGCGGTGGCTCTCGTTCGGGGGTTCGCGCGCTCGCGCACTGGTGAACTGGGCAACTTCTGGTCGGACTTGGTGCGCGGCACGCTGCGCATCCTGGTGCCGATGTCGGTCGTCGCCGCGGTGATCCTGGTCGCCTGCGGCGCCATCCAGAACTTCTCCGGCATCCACGAGGTCGGTCAGTTCATGGGCGGCTCGCAGCAGTGGAACGGCGGCGCGGTCGCCTCGCAGGAGGCCATCAAGGAGATCGGCACCAACGGCGGCGGCTACTTCAACGCCAACTCCGCCCACCCCTTCGAGAACCCGACCCCGTTCACGAACCTCTTCGAGATCTTCCTGATCCTCGTCATCCCCTTCTCGCTGACCCGCACCTTCGGCGTGATGGTCGGCAACGTGAAGCAGGGCTACGCGATCCTCGCCACGATGTTCACCATCTGGCTGGGCTTCACCGCGCTGATGATGTGGACCGAGTTCGCCCACCACGGCCCGGCGCTGCAGGCGGCCGGCGGGGCGATGGAGGGCAAGGAGGTCCGCTTCGGCGTCGGCGGCTCGTCGATCTTCGCGGTGGCGACCACGCTCACCTCGACCGGTGCGGTGGACTCCTTCCACTCCTCCTTCACGGGCCTCGGCGGCGGCATCACGATGCTGAGCATGATGCTGGGCGAGATCACGCCCGGCGGTACCGGCTCCGGCCTGTACGGCATCCTGATCATGGCGGTCATCGCGGTGTTCATCGCCGGTCTGATGGTCGGCCGTACGCCCGAGTACCTGGGCAAGAAGATCGGCGGCCGCGAGATGAAGCTCGCCGCCTGCTACATCCTCATCACCCCCGCCCTGGTGCTGGTGTTCACGGCGGCCTCGATGGCGCTGCCGACCCCGCCGCACTCGATGCTCAACTCCGGTGCGCACGGGTTCTCCGAGGTGCTGTACGCGTTCACGTCCGCGTCGAACAACAACGGTTCGGCCTTCGCCGGGCTGAACGCGAACACCGACTGGTACAACACCACGACCGGACTCGCGATGCTGCTCGGCCGCTTCCTGCCGATGGTGTTCGTGCTGGCGCTGGCCGGCTCCCTCGCCGAGCAGAAGCCGGTACCGGTGACCGCGGGCACCCTGCGCACCGAGAAGCCGCTGTTCACCGGTCTGCTGGTGGGCGCGATCCTGATCATCACCGGTCTGACCTACTTCCCGGCCCTCGCGCTGGGTCCGCTGGCCGAGGGGCTGGCGTCATGACGACCGACATCAAGAAGCAAGAGGACTCCATGTCCACTCCCACCCTTGCGCCCCACACGGACGCGCCGACCGGGCACAAGCCCGCCGAGGGCCGTGTCGGAGCGGGCCTCTTCGAACCCAGGCAGCTGCTGAAGTCCCTGCCGGAAGCCTGCCGCAAGCTCGACCCGCGGGTGATGGTCAAGTCCCCCGTGATGTTCGTGGTGTGGATCGGCTCCGTGCTGACCACGATCTTCTCCTTCCAGCACCCGGGCGACTGGTTCGGCTGGACCATCAGCGCCTGGCTGTGGCTGACGGTGATCTTCGCCAACCTGGCGGAGGCCGTGGCCGAGGGCCGGGGCAAGGCGCAGGCCGACACCCTGCGCAAGGCCAAGACCGACACCGTGGCCCGCCGGCTGCTCGCGGACGGCTCCGAGGAGCAGGTGCCGGGTACCGCGCTGACCATCGGTGACCTGGTGGTCTGCGAGGCCGGTGATGTCATCCCCGGTGACGGTGACGTCGTCGAGGGTGTCGCCTCGGTGGACGAGTCGGCGATCACGGGTGAGTCGGCTCCGGTGATCCGTGAGTCCGGTGGCGACCGGTCCGCGGTGACCGGCGGTACGAAGGTGCTGTCCGACCGGATCGTCATCAAGATCACGACGAAGCCCGGCGAGACGTTCATCGACCGGATGATCAACCTGGTCGAGGGCGCCGCCCGGCAGAAGACGCCCAACGAGATCGCGCTGAACATCCTGCTCGCCTCGCTGACCATCGTCTTCCTGCTGGCGGTGGCCACCCTGCCGCCGTTCGCGGACTTCGCCCACACGCACCTGACGATGGTGGTGCTGGTGGCCCTGCTGGTCTGCCTGATCCCGACCACGATCGGCGCCCTGCTGTCCGCGATCGGTATCGCGGGCATGGACCGGCTGGTGCAGCGCAATGTGCTGGCCATGTCCGGTCGTGCGGTCGAGGCCGCCGGTGACGTCTCCACACTGCTGCTGGACAAGACCGGCACCATCACCCTCGGCAACCGTCAGGCGGCGGAGTTCGTGCCGGTGAAGGGCACCACCGAGGCGGAGGTCGCGGACGCGGCCCAGCTGTCGTCCCTCGCGGACGAGACGCCAGAGGGCCGCTCGATCGTCGTCCTGGCCAAGGAGAAGTACGGGCTGCGCGAGCGGCACCAGGGCGAGCTGGTCGGCGCCGAGTGGATCGAGTTCACCGCCCAGACCCGTATGTCGGGTGTGGACGTCGACGGCCGGAAGATCCGCAAGGGCGCGACCGCCTCGGTGATCGCCTGGGTCGAGGAGCAGGGCGGCACGGTCGCCGAGGACGCGGACGGCATGGCCAACCGGATCTCCGAGGCCGGCGGCACCCCGCTGCTCGTCGCCGTCCACGACGACAGGGGCGCCCGCGTCCTGGGTGTCATCCACCTGAAGGACGTCGTGAAGGAGGGCATGCGGGAGCGGTTCGAGGAGCTGCGCCGCATGGGCATCAAGACCGTCATGATCACGGGTGACAACCCGCTGACCGCGAAGGCGATCGCCGAGGAGGCGGGCGTCGACGACTTCCTCGCGGAGGCCACCCCCGAGGACAAGATGGCCCTCATCAAGCGCGAGCAGGCCGGCGGCAAGCTGGTCGCGATGACCGGCGACGGCACCAACGACGCCCCGGCGCTCGCGCAGGCGGACGTCGGCGTGGCGATGAACACCGGTACGTCGGCCGCCAAGGAGGCCGGCAACATGGTCGACCTCGACTCCAACCCGACCAAGCTGATCGAGATCGTGGAGATCGGCAAGCAGCTGCTGATCACGCGCGGTGCGCTGACGACGTTCTCCATCGCCAACGACGTCGCGAAGTACTTCGCGATCATCCCGGCGCTGTTCGCGGCGGTCTACCCGGGCCTGGACAAGCTGAACATCATGCACCTGTCCTCGCCGGACTCCGCGATCCTGTCCGCGGTCGTCTTCAACGCGCTGATCATCATCGCGCTGGTGCCGCTGTCCCTGAAGGGCGTGCAGTACCGGCCGGTCAGCGCGGACAAGATGCTGCGGCGCAACCTCGGGATCTACGGCATCGGCGGCCTGATCGCGCCCTTCATCGGCATCAAGATCATCGACATGCTCATCTCCCTCATCCCCGGGCTGTGACTCTTCAAAGGCGTGCTGATCACCATGAACAACTCCGTAACGAACACCGTCCGGTTGCTCGGGGCGGGCCTCAGGGCCCTCCTCGTGCTGACCCTGGTGACGGGCGTCATCTACCCACTGGTCGTCACCGGCATCGCCCAGGGGCTGTTCGGCGGCAAGGCGAACGGCTCGGAGATCAAGGCGGACGGCAAGGTCGTCGGCTCGTCGCTGATCGGGCAGTCGTACAACCTGCCGCTGAAGAAGGGCCAGACCAGCCCGGACCCGGACCTGAAGTGGTTCCAGGGCCGCCCGCAGAACGGGCTCGGCACCAACTCCGTCAACACGCGGTACCAGCTGATCCTGTCCGGGGCCACCAACTTGTCCGCCGACAGCGGCGCGGTGAACGGCAAGTGCCCGGACACACCCGCGGACAAGACGCTCTGCGCCCAGGTGCTCGCCGCCAAGGACGCCGTCGTCAAGGACAACTCCGTTCCCGGCTACACGGTGAAGCCGGCCGACGTCCCCGCCGACGCCGTCACCTCCTCCGGCTCCGGACTGGACCCGGCCATCTCCCCGGAGTACGCCGAACTCCAGGTGCACCGGGTCGCCGCGAGGAACGGCCTGCCCGTCGCCCAGGTCGAAAAGCTGGTCAGGGACCACACGGCCGGCCGCACCCTGGGCTTCATCGGCGAGCCGCGGGTGAACGTCCTGGAGCTCAACATCGCGCTCAAGGACCTCGTGGCCACGAAGTGACGGCCTTACGCGATCCGCGACGGGAGTCGGCATCCGAGGGTGCCGACTCCCGCAGGCATGACAGGAGAGACACACACCCATGACCAGGGTGCTCGTGGTGGAGGACGACCCGCAGCTGGTACGGGCCCTCGTCATCAACTTGCAGGCACGTCACTACGGCGTGGACGCCGCCCCCGACGGCGCCACGGCCCTGCGGCTCGCCGCCTCGCGTCAGCCCGACGCGGTGCTGCTGGACCTCGGCCTGCCCGACATGGACGGCGTCGACATCATCAAGGGCCTGCGGGGCTGGAGCCGCGTTCCGATCCTGGTCCTGTCCGCCCGGCAGGCCTCCGACGAGAAGGTGGCCGCCCTCGACGCGGGTGCGGACGACTACGTCACCAAGCCGTTCAGCATGGACGAACTGCTCGCCCGGCTGCGGGCCGCCGTCCGCCGGACCGAGGACACACCGCTGGTCCCCGAGACGACACTGGTCGAGACCGAGCACTTCACCCTGGACCTGCTCGCGAAGAAGGCCGTACGGGACGGGCGGGACGTACGGCTGACCCCGACCGAGTGGCACCTGCTGGAGATCCTGGTCACCAACCCCGGTCGGCTGATCACCCAGAAACAGCTGCTCCAGGAGGTCTGGGGCGTCTCGCAGCGCAACAAGACCAACTACCTGCGGGTCTACATGGCCCAGCTGCGCCGCAAGCTGGAGTCGGACCCCTCCCAGCCCCGCTATCTGATCACCGAGCCCGGCATGGGCTACCGCTTCGAGGGATGACATGGCACGTGGCAGGCTCCGGATCTACCTCGGCGCGGCACCCGGCGTCGGCAAGACCTACGCGATGCTGTCGGAGGCACACCGCCGTATCGAGCGGGGCACCGACTGCGTGGTCGCCTTCGTGGAACACCACCACCGGCCGCGCACCGAGGTGATGCTGCACGGGCTGGAACAGGTGCCGCGCCGGGAACTCACCTACCGGGGCAGCGTCTTCACCGAGATGGACGTGGACGCCGTCCTCGCCCGCCGCCCGCAGGTGGCGCTCGTGGACGAGCTGCCCCACACCAACATCCCCGGCTCGCGCAACGCCAAGCGCTGGCAGGACGTGGAGGAGCTGCTGGCCGCCGGGATCGACGTGATCTCGACCGTCAACATCCAGCACCTGGAGTCACTCGGCGACGTGGTCGAGTCGATCACCGGGGTGCGGCAGCAGGAGACCGTCCCGGACGAGGTCGTACGCCGCGCGGACCAGATCGAGCTGGTCGACATGTCCCCGCAGGCCCTGCGCCGCCGGATGGCGCACGGCAACATCTACAAACCCGACAAGGTCGACGCGGCCCTGTCCAACTACTTCCGCCCCGGGAACCTGACCGCCCTGCGCGAGCTGGCGCTGCTGTGGGTGGCCGACCGGGTCGACGAGTACCTCAACGAGTACCGGCGCGAGCACCGGGTGTCCACCATCTGGGGCTCGCGGGAGCGGATCGTGGTCGGTCTGACCGGCGGCCCCGAGGGGCGCACCCTGATACGGCGTGCCGCGCGGCTGGCGGAGAAGGGCGCCGGCGGCGAGGTGCTGGCCGTCTACATCTCCCGCAGCGACGGCCTGTCCTCGGCCTCCCCGAAGGAACTCGCCGACCAGCGCACCCTCGTGGAGGACCTGGGCGGCACCTTCCACCAGGTCGTCGGCGACGACATACCGGCCGCCCTGCTCGACTTCGCGCGGGGCGTGAACGCCACCCAGATCGTGCTGGGCGTCTCCCGTCGCCGCAGCTGGCAGTACGTCTTCGGGCCCGGCGTCGGCGCCACGGTCGCCCGCGAGTCCGGTCCCGATCTCGACGTGCACCTCATCACGCACGACGAGGCGGGCAAGGGCCGCGGACTGCCGGTGGCGCGCGGCGCCCGCCTCGGCCGCTCCCGGGTCATCTGGGGCTGGGCCGTGGGAGTCATCGGCCCGGCCCTCCTCACCTGGCTCCTCACCAGCGCCACCCCGGATGTCGGCCTCGCCAACGACATGCTGCTGTACCTGACGCTGACGGTGGCCGCCGCCCTGCTCGGCGGGCTCTTCCCGGCGCTGGCCTCCGCGGTGGTCGGCTCCCTGCTGCTCAACTGGTACTTCACCCCGCCCGTCCACACCCTCACGATCGCCGACCCGAAGAACATCGTCGCCATCGCGATCTTCGTCGGGGTCGCCGTGTCCGTGGCCTCGGTGGTGGACCTCGCCGCCCGGCGCACCCACCAGGCCGCCCGGCTGCGCGCCGAGTCGGAGATCCTGTCCTTCCTCGCGGGCAACGTCCTGCGCGGCGAGACCACTCTGGAGGCACTGCTGGAGAGGGTCCGCGAGACCTTCGGCATGGAGTCGGTGGCCCTGCTGGAGCGCAGCGGCGAGACCGCTCCCTGGACCTGCGCCGGCAGTGTGGGACCCCGGCCTGCCGAGATCCCGGTGGACGCCGACGTCGACGTCCCCGTCGGCGACCACATGGCCCTCTCCCTGCGCGGCCGGGTGCTGCCCGCCGCCGACCGCCGGGTGCTGGCCGCGTTCGCCGCGCAGGCCGCCGTGGTCCTGGACCGGCAGCGGCTGCAGAGCGAGGCCGACCGGGCGAAGGAACTGGCCGAGGGAAACCGCATCCGCACCGCCCTGCTGGCCGCCGTCAGCCACGACCTGCGCACCCCGCTGGCCGGCATCAAGGCCGCGGTGACCTCGCTCAGGTCGGACGACGTCGAGTGGTCCGCGCAGGACCAGGCGGAGCTGCTGCAGGCCATCGAGGAGGGCGCGGACAGGCTCGACCACCTGGTCGGCAACCTCCTGGACATGTCCCGCCTGCAGACCGGCACGGTGACCCCGATCATCCGCGAGAGCGACCTGGACGAGGTCGTGCCCATGGCGCTGGGCGGCGTACCCGAGGACAGCGTGGAACTGGACATCCCCGAGACCCTGCCGATGGTGTACGTCGACCGGGGCCTGCTGGAGCGGGCGGTCGCGAACGTCGTGGAGAACGCGGTCAAGTACAGCCCGCCGGGGGAGCGGGTCCTGGTCTCGGCGAGTGCCCTCGCCGACCGGGTCGAGGTGCGGGTCGTGGACCGCGGGCCGGGTGTTCCGGACGAGGCCAAGGACCGCATCTTCGAGCCTTTCCAGCGGTACGGGGACGCTCCGCGGGGGGTCGGTGTCGGGCTCGGCCTCGCCGTCGCCCGGGGGTTCGCGGAGGCGGTCGGCGGGACGCTGGTCGCCGAGGACACGCCGGGGGGCGGGCTCACCATGGTGCTCGCGGTGCCGACTGCTCCGCAGCGCGGACGGTCCGGGGGGCTTGTCCTGTCGGACGGCCGCCGGTAGTGGTGGGCTGGTCGCGCCCACGCGGCGGGGCCGCACATCGGCACAGCCCCGCGCCCCCGGGGAGGTGCGGTGCCGTCGGCTGCACAGTTCCCCCCGACGGCCTCAGGACTCCGGCGGCACCCTGTGCAACTCCCGCTCCAGGTGCCGCGTGTTCAGCCGCAGCCCCCAGGCGTTCCGCCGGTGTACCGCCGTCAGTTCCGCCTGCAGCGGCGACGGCGGGACCGCGAGGACGGGGCACGTGGCGTGGGCGAGGCAGTGGCGGCTGACCGACGGCCACAGTGCCCGGCGCAGCCGGCCCCGCTGTCCGGCGCCGACCACGAGCAGGTCGTCGTGGCGGTCGGCGGTCCGCACCAGCGCCGGTCCGGGGGCGCCCCGTACCACGAGCGCCTGCCCGGGCAGCCCGGTGTCCGTGCTGCCGAACACCTCGCGCAGCGCCCTGACGAGCCGCTCGCACGCCAGCCGTTCCCATTCTTCGGCCAGGGGGGTCGTGGACGGGAACCTGCGGGAGAGAGCGTCCCCCTCCGGCGGCTCCCACGCCAGCACCGGCCAGAGCTCGGCGCCCCGGCTCCTGGCCTCGTACGCGGCCCGGCCCAGGGCGGTCGCTCCGCCCAGTGAGCCGCTGACTCCCACCACGACCCGGGTGGCCGAAGGCGGGCGGTACTCGGACATCGGCTCCTCCTTGGAAATCCCTTCCATCACACCTCGCCCCGGAGCTCCCGAACAGGGCGCACGCCTGTTCCTGACGCCGTTCTGACGGCCCCTCCGCCGCCCGTGACCTGCGGCGTCAGCGTGCCGTCAAGGCCCGCCGGATCGCCGTCAGCGTCACGTCAGGGCTCGTCCCGGGAGCCCCGGAACCGGGCATACCGTCGACACCGCGCCCCGGTCCGCCTCCCCGCGTCCGGGGCATTCCAGAACCTCGCTCACTGCCTTCCGGGAGGCACCCCATGGCAGAACTCCGCTACGGCGAAGACCCCGAGCCCTCCGATCCGTTCCCGGCCGGACCCCTGTACGTTCCGGTCCGGCCGGGGCCCGCCGGGTGTACGGCCCGGCTCTTCCGCACGCCGCTCGGCGACCGTACGGCCGTCGGCTTCACCTCCGCGCGCCGGCTGGCCGCCACCCTGGGCGCCGGCCAGGCCTGGATCCGCCTCGCCGAGCCGGCCCTGCGCGCCCTGACCGCCCCGCTGGGCGTCACCCACCTCACGGTGGACCCCCAGTTCACCGCGCCCGCTCCCGGGCCGGTGTCCGCCCCGGCACCCGCTTTCGCAGCCTGAGAGGGGAGGACGACGATGACCACGGTCCACGAACCCGCCACCGCCGCCGACCTGTTGGTGTGGCCCGCCTCCACCGCCGAACCGGTTCACGGCGACCTCACCGTGGGCGGCGTAGCGCTCGCCGAGGTCGCCGCCCGCTTCGGCACCCCCGTCTACGTCCTGGACGAGGCCGAGGTCCGCGACTGCTGCCGTACCTACCGGGACGCCTTCCCGGACGCCGAAGTCCTGTACGCGGCCAAGGCGTTCCTGTGCCGAGCCATGGCCCACTGGACGGACGAGGAGGGCCTCGGCCTGGACGTCTGCTCCGCCGGTGAACTCGAGCTCGCCGTCACCACCGGCTTTCCGCCCGAGCGGATCGTGCTGCACGGCAACGCCAAGTCCCCGCGCGACCTGGACACCGCCCTGCGCCTCGGCGTGGGCCGGATCGTCATCGACAGCCCCGCCGAGATCGCGCGGCTCGCCGCCGCCGTGGGGCCGGACGGCCACCAGAGGGTCATGGTCCGGGTCGTGCCCGGGATCAGTGCGGGCGGCCACGAGAAGATCCGCACCGGCACCGACGACCAGAAGTTCGGCCTGTCCATCGCCGACGGCCACGCCCAGCACGCCATCGCCCGCATACTCGACCAGCCACAGCTCGAACTCACCGGTCTGCACTGCCACCTGGGCTCGCAGATCACCAGCGTCAAGCCCTACCTCGTCGCCGTACGCCGCATGGTCGGGCTGATGGCCCGCCTGTACGAGCAGCACGGCCTGGTGCTGCCCGAACTCGACCTCGGCGGCGGCCACGGCATCGCCTACCGCCCCGGCGAGGCGGCGCTCGACCTCACCGCACTGGCCCGCAAGGTCCGCACCGAACTCGCCGACTCCTGCGCCACGGCCGGACTTCCCGTGCCGCGCCTGATCATCGAGCCCGGCCGGGCGATCGCGGGCCCCGCCGGGATCGCGCTGTACCGCGTGCTGTCCGTGAAGCACACGGGCGGCCAGGTCTTCGTGGCCGTGGACGGCGGCATGAGCGACAACCCGCGCCCGGCCCTGTACGGCGTCCGGTACGCACCGCGCCTGATCGGCCGGCCCGGCTCGGCGGAGCGCGCCCGGGTCACCGTGGTGGGCCGGCACTGCGAGGCGGGGGACGTCCTGGCCGCCGACGCGGAACTGCCCGCCGACACCCGCCCCGGTGACCTGCTCGCCGTCCCCGTGGCCGGCGCCTACCACCTGTCCATGGCCTCCGGCTACAACCTGGTCGGCCGCCCGCCCGTGGTCGCCGTACGCGACGGCTTCGCCCGCCTCCTGGTCCGCCGTGAGTCCCTGGAGGACATCCGGGGCCGGGATGTGGGCCTGTAGTCCGCTGCCGCCGCACACGGGAGCAGCCCTGCCAGTGCCGGGCGGGCCGCTCGCTCCTCAGCACGGCACATCGACCGTGACCCTCGCCCCGCCCCCCCGAGTTCACGTCACCAGTGACCTGATGGCCGGAACCCTGCTCGGCGACCTGATCGGTGACTACGAACTCGCGATCAGCGGGCACTGACCCGCGGGCAGCGGGGTGGTGCGTCCTGGCCGCGGTCGCGGCCAGGGCGCACCGTCGGTTCAGCCGACGTGCAGGGTGAGGGCCGCGGTGTGCAGCCTGCCGCCGGTCTGGAACTGCAGGAACAGCCGCCAGTTCCCGGACCGGGCGAACTCGGCGTGGAAGGTCAGGGACGGCCCGCCGTGGTCGCCGTCGGCCTTCGTCTCCGGGTGGAGGTGGGCGAAGGCCTGGTCGCCCTGGTGGAAGGCGGTCAGGTGGGCGTAGGTGTCGAGGTACGGCTGGAGGTCGGTGACCGGCTTGCCGTCCTTGGTGACGGTGGCGGTCAGCTGGTGGGCCATGCCCGCCATCGGGTCGCCCTTCACCGTGACGGTGTAGCCGTCGACGGTGGCGGTGCCGGACGCCTTCGGCAGGGACGAGGTCATCTCCATGCCGGGCACCTTGACGGTGCGGCTGAGCACGAAGCCCTTGCCCTTGCCGGTGCCGTGGTCCGGGGTGAAGGAGGCGTACAGCCGCCAGGTGCCCGGCTGCAGCGCGGCCAGCGGTGCGGTCCAGGTGCCGTCCGCGGCCATGGTGGGGTGCAGGTGCTGGAAGCCGCTGAGGTCGGAGCGGATGGCGTAGAAGTGCATCCGCCTGGTCTGGTCGACGGCGAAGCCGGTGACCGGCCTGCCGTCCGGGCCGGTGATGGCGAAGCGGTAGTCGGCCGCCTTGCCGGCGGGGAGGGTGGCGGTCGTGGAGGTCATCTTGTAGCCGTCCTTGGCGGCGGCCAGACCGTTGCCGGTGGACGCGGCGCCCATGCCGGGCATCGACGCCATGTCGTCGGACGAGCCCGAGGGGGAGGGGGAGGCGCTGTGGTCCATGCCGGCCATGGCGGAGCCGTGGCCCTTTCCGGAGTCGGAGCCGGAGCCGCAGGCGGCGAGGGTCAGGGTGAGCGCCGCGGTGGCGGCGGCCGCCGCGAGGGCGCGGCGGGACGTGCGGAAACGCTGGGACATGGGGTGTCTTTCCAGGTGGGCGCCGTGAGCCGGCGCGGGTGAACGTGGAGGAGCCGTGCGGGACCGTGGCGACGGGGGCCGCCGTGTCCCGGAGGTCTCCTCACGTCCGCGCGATGCAGACCTGGAGCAGAAGGGGACGCCCGCCGGCCGGTGGACCCCGGCGACGGGTGCCGTGGGAACCCCGCCGGGCCCACGGCAGCAGGACGGCGGCCGGGATCGCGAGGGCGCTCGCGGCGATCGGGGGCGACGGCATCCCGGACCGGGGCGTCGTGGCCAGACACAACGCGCCCCGCATGGCCTCGTCCGTACGCGGAGCGTCCTTGGCGACCGCGGCCGTGGCGTGGCCGGCGGGGTGCGCGGCCGTCATCGCGGCTGCTGTTCGGCCCTTGTCCGGGGGTGCGCCCGTCATCGCGGTCGCCGGTCGTATCGCGTCCATGTGCGCGGCCGGCTGGGCAGGTGCCGTGTGCGGGACGGCGGTGTCCGTGTCCGGCATGGTCCCGTGGCAGCCGCCCGCGGCCGCGGCCGGGCCGCCGTGCATGAGGAACAGCCCGAGCAGGACGGCGACCAGAACGGAGGCCCGCACCGACTGACGGATGCGGGCCCCGGCCGTGCCGGCGGCGGGCTGCGCGAGGGTCACGGCTTCACCTTACGGGAGCGCAGGAGCGGGAACGCGGGGAGCGGGCCGAACGGGGGAGGGAGGTGGGAGAGGGCTCCGTGGGCACGTCGGCATACCACCACGGGGTACACAATCGAGGTGCTCGGTCGGCCGTCAGGAGACGCCGACCGTCCTCAGCAGGAGGTGGAAGTCGTGGGCGGCCTCCACGGTGGCGAGCGTCGCCACGGTCAGGACGGCCGCGGTCGCCGCGGTGAGCGCCGGGTGGCGGCCCAGCGGCGGAGCCAGGAGGGCGGCGACGCGGCGGGGGACCGGGCCGGCCTTGGCGAGGGGGCCGCGGCGGCCGAGGATGCCGAGGGCCGCACCGGCGACGCGGGCGAGCGCGGGCGTGCGGTGCGCGGCGAGGGCAGCCTTGCCGACCGTGCGGGCGACCCGCCTGCGGTCACCGGTCGAGGCGGCCGCGGTCTCGTCGGCCCAGCGCTCGATGGTGTAGGTGACGGCGGTGGCCAGGGGGCGCAGGAAGGGGTTGGCGGCGGCGCCGAGTTGGGCGAGGGCGACGAAGGCGTAGTGGTGGGCGGTCAGATGCGCGCGCTCGTGGGCGAGCAGGATGTCGTGCTCGGACGCGTCCAGGCGGTGCAGCATGCCGGTGGAGACGACGACCCGGCCGGGCAGCCCCGGGATCGCGAAGGCGTCGGGGGCGTCGTCGGGGACGACGACCAGGCCGTCCCGGGCGGGCATGCAGGCGGCCTCCCACGCGGCGGCGGCCAGTGAGCGGGCCCGCCGCCACAGCATGCGCGCCGCCATGAGCACGGCGCCGCCGAGCAGCAGGCCGGCGATCAGCGAGACGGACAGCGCGGCGGGGTCTTCGTGCTGTGCGGTGCCGGCGGACCAGTGGCCCAGGGCGGCGAGTTGCGGTACGCGGATCAGGCCGACCACGGCCAGCAGGCCCAGGGAGATCGTGCTCGCCGCGCCCAGGACCAGGGCCGAGGCGGTGAGCAGCCAGGTGGCGAGCCGGGGTTCGCAGCGTTCGGCCAGCGGGCGGGCGCCGAACGGGGCGACGAGCGAGAGCAGCAGCGGCAGATAGACGGCGACGTGCATTCCGGGCGGACCCTTCCTGTGCCTGCCGGACCTACTGGCCGGGGTGCTGGTCGGGGCCGAGCAGCTGGCGCAGCAACTCGGCGTCGGTGTGGGACAGTTCGTCGGCGAAGCGGGCGAGGACGGCCTCGCGGTCGGGGCGCTCCTCCAGCACGGTGCGCATCCGGCGGGCGGCGAAGCCGGCGTCGTCGGTGACGGGGGCGTAGGCGTAGGCCCTGCCGCGGGGGGCGCGGTTGAGCAGGCCCTTGCCGTGCATGCGGGTGAGGATCGTCACCACGCTGCTGTAGGTCAGCTCGCCCCCGAGCCGCTCGGCGACCTCCCCGGGGGTCAGCGCGTCCTCGGCCCGCTGCAGCAGGCAGAGGAACTCGGCCTCGCGCACTCCGTTGGCCCGCCTGGGGCCGCGTCCCTGTGTGTGGGCGCTCATCGGTCTGTCGTTCTCCCGCTCATCTTCTGCGGTCGCGCAGAACTTCTACGGCCGTGTAAATGCCGCCGTCGCCCGAGTGTGCCATGCGCCCCTGCCCCGGGGACAGGCGGGACGGCGGACGGCGGGGACGACCGGTCCGCCTCCGGATGCCGCGGCCGTGCGCGGCCACGTACACCTGGCAGCCGGTCGGCGGTCGGAGCGGCGGCCGCCCCTGCGGCCGCACTCGACGACGGCCGGGGTTCAGCTCAGTTCGGTGGTGAGCTGGACCAGGCAGGTGGCGTACTGCGTCAGCATGAACGCGCGGTAGGGCAGCCGGCTGCGGCTACGGGGGGCGTCCGAGGAGGTGGTGCGCACCAGGTGGGCCGTCACCAGCGCCCCGGCCGACAGGATCACGGCGGAGACGAGCAGCGACGGTACGACGGCGGCGGCGGTCGTCAGGTAGGCGAGCCCGAGCGCCACGGGGTTGAGCGCGCAGACGACCCTCGCCCGCCGCTCGCCCCAGCGGATCAGCGCCGTGCGCCGCCCGGCCGCGGCGTCTCCGCGCACGTCGGACAGGTCCTTGACCAGGGCTCCGACCGCCCCCATCCACAGGGTCAGCGCGCCGCCGAAGACGATCACGGGGAGGGCGTCCGTCCGGCCGCCCGCGGTCGTCCAGCCGGCGGCGAAGGTCAGCCCGCCGAGCAGCAGGACGGCGGCGACGGTGGTGGACGTGGACACCGCGCACGCCCACAGGGAAGTACGACGGGAATCCTTGGAAGAGGAAACTCTCCCGCGTCCGTGCCCGGCTCCTAGTCTCCTTGGGTCATCTGCGCCATCACGGAACTCATCGCACCCACAAGGACAAGGAGTTGGCGTTGGCCTGGACGGATGTGGGGATCCGCCATCTGCGAGCCTTCCTCGCGGTCTCCGAATCGCTCAGCTTCACCCAGGCTGCCGCGACCCTCGGGACCACTCAACCCAGTCTCACGCGGAGCATCGTCCGCCTCGAACAGGCGATGAACGTCCGCCTGCTGGACCGCACGACCAGGATGGTACGGCTCAGCCCCGCCGGCCAGGAACTGCGCGCCGAGCTGCACGAACTCATCCCTCGTCTCGAACTCGCGCTGTCCCGCCACACCGACGACGCCGTGCTGCGGCTGGGATTCACCTGGCTGCTGCCCGACGGCTGGGTGCAGGAGGCCATGGCGCGGTTCGAGTCGGAGACCGGCGTTCCCGTCTCGCTGGTGCGCAACGACGAGCGGCTGGCCGGGGTCGGCCACGGTGTCGTCGACGTGGCACTGCTGCGGGGCGACGCCGGCACGCCGGGCATGCGGGTGGTGCGGCTCGGGGAGGAGGGCCAGGTCGCGGCGGTGCCGGTCGGTTCGCTCCTGGCCCGGCGGAAGCGGCTGGCCTGGGCCGAACTCGCCGAGCAGCCGCTGGTGATGAACACGGTGAGCGGCATCATCACCACGGAGGACTGGCCGGAGGACAACCGTCCGTCGGCGACGGTCTCCTGCAGCAATTTCGACGAGTGGCTCGAACTCGTCGCGGCGGGACGGGGCATCGGGGTGGCCCCCGAGCTGGTGCTGCGCCGCCGGCTGCACCCCGCCGTGCGGTTCATCCCGCTCTACGGCGCGCCGACGGTGCCCTTGTCGCTCGTCCACCCCGTGCAGGGAGCCGATCCGCTCGCGCGGCGGTTGGTCGACGTGGCCGGCCGCGCCTTCGCCGACCACCACCGTCCCCCGTCCTCCCGTCTCCCCGCCCGCCGTCTCGCCGCGCGCCCGGCCGCGGCGGCCTGACTCGATCGCGAGGACGACAAGCCCATGTCAGACCTCATCGCCGGGCCCCTGTCCCCGAACGGTGCCCCGCCCGGCTCCACCCTGCTCGTGAGTGTCTTCGGCCGGGACCAGGCCGACATGGCGGCAAGCCTGTTCAGCAGTCTGGCCGCGTTCGGGACCACCGTCATGGACCTCGAGAAGGTGCGTACCCGCGAGCACGTCGCCCTGTCCGCCCGCGTCCTGACCGTACGGACGGACGCCGAGGGCCTGCTGCGCACCGCCGTACGGGACTGGGCGGCGGCACGTGAGCTGTACGCCGAAGTGTCCTCCGGCCACGGGAGTCCGCCATCGCTGCGGACGTCACGGTGCCGCGCCACCGTAGTGGCCCAGCGGCTCAGCGCGAGCACCGCGGCCGCGATCTGCCGCCGGATCACCGACGCGGGCGGCCGTCTCGACCGCATCACCCCGCTGACCGGGGCCGCCACCGCACCCGTGTCCGCGGTCGAGTTCGTCGTGTCCGGCACGGACACGGGCACGCTGCGCGCCGCACTGTCCCCCTTCGCCGGTCAGGAGGGCACGGGTCTGTCCGTCGAGCGCATGGAGCACACGACGGCCGGTCCGCGCTCCCCCCACGACCGCCGTCTCGTCGTACTGGACGTCGACTCGACACTCATCCAGGACGAGGTCGTCGATCTCTTCGCCCGCCACGCGGGATGCGGCCCGCAGGTCGCGGAGGTGACCGAGGCGGCCATGCGCGGAGAGCTCGACTTCGCCCAGTCACTGCGTGCGCGAGTGGCCCTCCTCGCCGGTCTCGACGCCTCGGTGGTGGACCAGGTGCGCTCCGAGGTACGGCTGACGCCCGGCGCCCGCACCCTGGTGCGCAGCCTGCGGCGGCTCGGCCACCGGGTCGGTGTGGTGTCCGGCGGCTTCACGCAGGTGACCGATCACCTCACGGAACTCCTGGACCTCGACTTCGCCGCCGCCAACACCCTTGAGGTCGCGGACGGGAGGTTCACCGGGCGGCTGGTCGGTGACATCGTCGACCGTGCGGCCAAGGCACGTCTGCTGCGGCGCTACGCCCACGAGGCCCGCATCCCGCTGTCCCGCACCGTGGCGATCAGGAGTTCCGGCGACAGTGATTCGGGGGCGGAGTGCAGCCAGCCGGTGAGCGTCGGTTGCAGTCGTCAGGCGTGGGCGCCTTCCAGCAGCCCTTTCAATGCGGCCAGATCCTTGACGTTGGCCCGCCGCACAGCCGCAGCCATCATCGGTGCGCTCACTTTGGCAAGGCCGGACGGCTCGCCGCGGTTGCGCAGCGTCATCCGGGTGTGGTCAGCGTCCACCGGCTGCCAGGTGTAGGTCGTCTCCATGGGAAACGGCCCCTGCGCGGTGCGCATCACGAGTCGTTCGGAGGAGTGCTCGACGACCTCGTACGTGTAGGTCAGGGTGCGCCCCAGGAAGCGGGCGACGAAGTCGAGCTTCGAGCCCACGGCGAGCGGCGGTGACGTCCGCCAGCGAACCGAGACGATGTTGGCGTACCAGTTGGGCGCGTTGGTCGGATCCCCGGCGTAGGCGGCGACCTCCGCACAGGGACGGGCGATCACGGTCTCGGTGAGGACATCGACGGCCATGACCTCAACGCTATCCCGGCACGGTCCACCGGGCCCTGATCCGCAACGGCCTCGTCGAGCCGCAAGCGCGCAGGCCGCGCCGGTCGGATGACCGGGCCGCCGTACCGCTCACCTGCGCCGATGGTCCGCAGACGGGGACGCTGTCGGCGCGGCCTGAGCTGCGCCGGGCAGCATGGCCGGCACGCGCCGGTACGCTGCGCAGGCGGGGCAGTGTCCAGGCGATGGGGGAGGGGCAATGAAGATCAAGGACCCGGAGTACCCGGCTGCGGTCGAAGCGGCCGTGGAGATCCTGCGGAAGCGGGCCCGGCAGGGGCAGACCATCACGTACGGGGAGCTGAGCGCCGAGTTGGCGGCACAGGGCTTCGACTCCGTCCCGCCTCACCGCGGAGTCATGACCTACCTGCTCAAGGATGTCTGCCTCCACCGCAACGAGGACGGACGAGCACCGATGCTCTCCGCGATCGTGGTGAACAAGGCCAGCCGGGAGCCATCCGACCAGTTCTCCGGCCTTGCCCGAAGCCTGCCCTTCTCCCGGCCGGCCAACTGGAACTGGCGGGACGAACAGCAGCAGGTGTTCGCCCAGCACAGCGAGGAATGACGTCGGTCCTCGACACCCGCTCGAGGAGTTCGATCCTGGCCTGCTCCTGCTCCTGCTCCTGCTCCTGCCCCGATCGCCGGGCGGCGGCCCGTCCGGGGAAATCCCTCGGGCGGGCCGCCGGTGTGGCAGCGGGAGGTGGTGGCCTTCAGCTCACGGCGTACGCGTTGTACACCGTGGTCGTCGAGCTGTCGCCGTGGGTGTCGGTGACCGTCGAGCGCAGGCCGACGCGGCCGGAGGCCGGGTTGTGGACGGCGATGGTCCAGTTGCCGCCGGACGGCTTCGCGGTGGTGGCGTGCCAGGTGGTGCCGTTGTCGGTGGTGTACCAGGCGTGCACGGACTTCACGCTGTCCGACAGCTGGCTCACTGTGCCGTCGTCGGTGCCGTTGCGCTGCATGCCGAGGACGACGGTCGTGATTGACCCAGGGGCCGCCTGGTTCCTGGTGTTCAGGGCGTCGGGCCAGAACCGGGTGATGTAGTCCCGGATCTGGTCGTTCTTGCTGGGGTCCGCGTAGAAGTGCAGGGTGAGGCTGGACGTGGTCGACAGCGAACCGGACGGCAGGGTGCGTCGGCCGACTTCACTGACGGTGTACCAGCCCGCCTCGGGGATCCGCGGATGCGCGTCGATGCCGTCCGAGTGGGCGTAGGTGTGCGAGTAGAGCGTCCTGCCCGCGTGGGTCAGCGTCACGGTGCCGGTGCCCAGCGTTCCGCCATCCGGGAGGGTCGGGTCTGCGAACGGGTTGATGGACCCGAAGTACAGCTGGTGGTACCAGGTGTTGGGCAGCCGTCCGCCGGGGCCCCAGACCGCGTGGCCGAGGGTCAGCGAGGTCGTCCTGCCGGCCACGTAGTTGTGGAACCCGTCGAAGACGAAGTCGTGGCTCTGCTGGCCCACCTCCCATTGGCCGGGCGGGAGGTGAGCGGTGAAGTAGTTGGGCAGCTCCCGCTGGAACTGGAGTGAGTTCGTGGACATCGAGCAGCTGTCGGTGCTCGTCGTCGCCTGGTAGTCGAACGAGAACCGCGCCTGTCCGCTGTCGGGGCCCGAACGGGCGGACACCTTCAGGGCCGTCAGCCCGGACTGCTTGAGCGTCGCCGACATCCCGGACGGCACGCCGCCCGTGTGCGTGGCGGACGCCAGCCAGAAGTCCCCGCCGGTCGCCGACTGCGGCTGGTACGTGGTGCCGTAGGACAGCTCGTACGCCCTGCTGCTCGTCGGGATGACGTACAGGTCACCCGCCGGCGCCGACGTGCCCATGTTCGCCGGGCCGTTGTCGGAGGTGCAGACGTACGCGCTGACCGTGTGGTCGTATCCGGTGCCCGGGTTCGGGCTGAGCGAGACATTGACCGGGCGGCCCTGCCGGGCGTCGAACGTGGTCTTCGTGGACCCGGAGACCGTCACACTGTGACCGCCGACGGTGGCACGCTCGTCTCCGGCATCACCGAAAGACGTGACGAGCTCGTAGCTGCCGTCGGGCAGCGACGTCGCCTTGTTGCTTTCGATGATGCGGAAGTCGAACGTTTTCGGGTTGAAGACCTCCACTTGGGCGTAGACCGGTTTGCCGCTCCGGTCCAGCGTCGTGACGGTGAGTGACCCGGTGGCCGCCGACGCCGTCGAGGCGCCGGCCAGGAGAAGTGACGCGAGTACGGTGACGACACTCGCGGCTGCTGTGATTCGCCGCATCGAACCCCCCTAGGTGCGCGACAAAAACGAGTCACCGTAGCGCACGGGGGACACATGGCCCTCACCGGCCTCCCACCGGCGAGCGCCGAGCCCGCTCCCCGGCTCGCACCGCGCACCTGCGCCTCCGCCCCCACGAGCCGACCAGCGCACTGAGGGCAGGCGTGCGGTTCTTCGCTCGAGGTGGCGCGCCGCGTACCCGGGCGTGCGTAAGCGCCTCCGAGCAGTGGGTCCAAGGTCGCATCGCGCAGCTTGTCGGGCACAGCAGTCAGGCGACCATGGAGGCGGTCTACCGGAAGCAGCTCCGGCCGGTCATCACCGAGGGCGCGGAAGCCATGGACGTGATCTTTGCCCAGCGGCGCCAGGCGACCGCCTACGAGGCTTGATCGGAAGTCTTTGGCCCCCTGTTTGGCCCCCCGAGCACGTCAGAGGCCGCATACCAATCTTGGTATGCGGCCTCTGACCAGCGTCGGGGTGGCGGGATTTGAACCCACGACCTCTTCGTCCCGAACGAAGCGCGCTGCCAAGCTGCGCTACACCCCGATGTCGCTGCTCTCGCGGCGACGACGTTTACTTTAGCCCACCGGTGGCTGTAGACGAAATCCGGTTTAGACGCGGCGGCGGACCGGGGTCGGGCGGGTGTGGTCCAGGGCCACGAGGAGGACGGCCAGGGCGTACATCGCGAGGCCCAGCAGGAGGGCGTTCGCCAGGGTGCTGCGGTAGCCGTGGGTGGCCGCGTCCAGGAAGGGGTAGAGGTAGCGGGAGGGGTTCGTGGGGGCGAGGAAGGCCCCTCGGATCAGGTAGAAGGCCAGGTAGGCCAGGGGGTACAGGAGCCAGGTGGCCGCCTGGCGGAGGTGCAGGCGGGCCGAGGGCGTCAGCAGCAGCCAGTCCAGCACGGCCGCCGCCGGTACCAGCGTGTGGAGGATCTGGAGGGTCGCCCACTGGCCGTGCCAGCGCACCGGGGCCGTCGTCGCGCCGGTCATGGAGAACGGGGGCGTCGTGTGGGCCAGCAGCAGGTGGTAGACGAGGGCCGAGATCACGGCGTAGAGGAGTATGGCGCCTGTCACAGAGGAGGGGAGGGGGCGGCGGGCGCGCAGGGCCCGTGATGCCGACAGGAGCATGACGACGGCCAGCAGGAGGCCGGCCTGGACGCCGAAGTAGCTCAGGATGCGGGCCGGGGTACCGAGCAGGAGCTCCAGGGCCACGCCCCCTGCCGCCGCCAGGGCGGTCAGGAGGCGGAAGAGCGCGACCATGGGGCGGCGGACCGGCGCCACCACGGCCGTGGCCGGGACCGGGGAGGGCAGCAGCAGGGGCGTGGCCGGGACCGCGGGCAGGTCCGGGATCTCCCTGGGTATCGGGGCGGTCATGCCCTCACGCTAGGAGCGGGGGAGGGGCGGGGCCATGTGGCGTAGTCCGGGTGGGTTACGACCCGATGGGGATACGACCGCGGTGGGTTACGACCGCAGGCGGGTTACGAGCCCGGTGGGTTACAAGCCCGGTGGGTTACGACCCGATGGGGATACGACCGCGGTCGGGTACACCCCCGAGTGCAGTACACCCGAGTGGTACCGAGGCATCTCCGGGTGCCCGAGTGGTGTGCGACCGGCCCGGCTCCTCTATCGCTCCACCAGCGTCAGCAGCGTCGCCTCCGGCGGGCAGGCGAAGCGGACCGGGGTGTAGCGGTTGGTGCCGCAGCCCGCCGAGACGTGGAGGTAGGAGGTGTGGCCGTCCGCCGTGTGGGTGGACAGGCCCTTCACCCGGTCCGTGTCCAGGTCGCAGTTGGTGACCAGCGCGCCATAGAAGGGGATGCACAGCTGGCCGCCGTGCGTGTGGCCGGCCAGGACCAGCGGGTAGCCGTCCGCCGCGTACGCGTCCAGCACTCGCAGGTACGGCGCGTGCACCACGCCCATCGAGAAGTCGTACGTCGCCGAGGGGCCGCCGGCCACCCGTGCGTAGCGGTCGCGCTTGATGTGCGGGTCGTCGAGGCCCGTCAGCTCGATCGACACGCCCTCGACCTTCAGGACACCCCGGGTGTTCGTCAGGTTCAGCCAGCCCGCCCCGTCGAAGCCGTCGCGCAGGTCCTCCCACGGGTTGTGGACGACGCCGACCGCCGGCGGGTTGCCGTTCAGGCCGTGCCGACCGCTCGTCTTCTCCAGCAAGTAGCGGGCGGGGTTGCGGAGTCGGGGGCCGTAGTAGTCGTTGGAGCCGAAGACGTACGCGCCCGGGAACTCCATCAGGGGGCCCAGGGCGTCCATGACCTCGGGGACCCCTTCCGGGTCCGACAGGTTGTCGCCCGTGTTGATCACGAAGTCCGGGCGCAGGCCCGCCAGCGACCGCAGCCACCGCTGCTTCTTGCGCTGGCCGCTCACCATGTGGATGTCGGAGACCTGGAGCACGCGCAGCGGACGCATACCCGGTGGGAGGACGGGGACCGTCACCCGTCGCAGGCGGAAGGAGCGGGCCTCGAAGCCCGCCGCGTACGCCAGACCGGCGGCGCCTGCCGCCATGATTCCCAGGGGTACTCCGTATCGCGCGCGCATACGTCCATCGTGTCAGACGCGCAGACACCGACGAGACCCGATGCCTGTCGGTCGACGGGCGTTCCCCTTAAATCAACGGGCGTTTACCGCAGCACACCTGCGACAATCGGTCCCATGACCACCACGCTCAAGTCGAAGCTGCACGACGACCTCAACGCCGCGATCAAGGGGCGCGACGAGCTCCGCTCCTCGACGCTCCGGCTGACGCTGGCCGCGATCACCAAGGAGGAGGTCGCGGGCAAGGAGAAGCGGGAGCTCTCCGACGACGAGGTTCTCAAGGTGATCACCCGCGAGGCGAAGAAGCGCCGGGAGGCCGCGGAGGCGTTCGCGCAGGGCGGACGCGCCGAGCAGGCCGAGCGGGAGAAGGCGGAGGGCGACGTGCTCGCCGAGTACCTGCCCAAGCAGCTGTCCGACGACGAACTGAACGCGATCGTCGCCCAGGCCGTGGAAGAGGCCAGGGCGGCCGGCGCCGAGGGACCGCGGGCCATGGGCGCCGTCATGAAGATCGTGAACCCCAAGGTGGCCGGCCAGGCCGAGGGCGGCCGCGTGGCCGCGGCGGTGAAGAAGCTGCTCCAGGGCTGACCCGACCCCGGGCGCCACGTGCAGATGTGCCCCGGGCGCCAAGGGCGGACATGTCCCGGGGCACCCCGGGGCCACTACGGGCAGATATGTCCTGGGCTCCACGGGGCGATATGTACGGCGGCGGGGCCGCACCCCTCGATCGAACCGAGGGGTGCGGCCCCGCCGCCGTACTCACATCAGGTCGTACTCACATCAGGGGTTACCCCCGCACGCCCCCGTTTCCGTTCCCATTGATTCCGCCGTTCCCCTGCCCCTGGATGAAGTTGCCCGGGAGGGAGATGGTCGGCGTCGGGAAGGGGCCGCCGGTCGTGTCACCCGTGGTGCCGCCGACTGTCGTTCCCCCGGCCGTCAGCCCGCCGATCAGTCCGCCGATCCCGCCCGTGCTGTCCCCGTTCTTCCCCCCGCCGTTCCCCCCGTGTCCTTTTCCCTGACCGTCCCCCTTGTTGTCGTCGGGGATGTCGATCAGGTGGAAGTCCTCCACGGGCTTGCCGCTGAGCGCGCCGGTCATCATGTCGCGCCAGATCGGGCCGGGGACCTGGCCGCCGTAGACCTTCTCGTTGTAGACGCCGCCGATGGTGATGTTCTTCATCTGGCGCTTGTGGGCCGGGTCGCCGACCCAGACCGCGCCCGCCATGTTCGGGGTGTAGCCGACGAACCAGGCGGCGTAGCGCTCGTCCGTCGTACCCGTCTTGCCCGCGCTCGGGCGGTCGCCGAGGCCGGCCTGCTGACCCGTACCGTCCTCGACCACGCCCTTGAGGATCGTGCTGATGGTGTCGGCGGTCTTCTCCGACATCGCACGCGAGCAGGTCGACTTCGGCACCTGGAGGGACTTCACCTCGCTGCCGACCTTCTGGGTGATCGACTCTATGGCGACCGGGGTGCAGTACATACCGCGCGAGGCGAAGGTGGCGTACGCGTTCGCCATTGTCAGCGGCGACATCTCCTGGGTGCCGAGCGCGATGGAGGGGGCTTGGTCGATCGCTCGGCCGTCCGCGCGCCGCACGCCCATCTTCTTCGCCATCTCCGTGACCGGGCAGATGCCGATGTCGCTGATCAGCTGCACGTAGTAGGTGTTGACCGACTTGGCGGTCGCCTCCTTCATGCCGTACGGGCCGTGCTCCGACTCGTTCTCGTTCTGCAGCTTGGCGGGGTTGTTCGGATCGTTGCGCCAGAGCTTGCCGTCACACGCCTGCACGGGGCTCGGGTACGGCATCTCGTACGGCGAGGGGTACTTCTGCGTCGGGGGCTTGCCGCCCTCGATCGCGGCCGCCGCGACGATCGGCTTGAACGTCGAACCGGGCTGGTAGCCGGCGCCGCCGCCCATGTCCGAGTTGACCGAGAGGTTGATCTGCGTCTCGTTCGCGCCGAAGCCGTACGGACGGGACTGGCCCATGGCAAGGATCTTGCCGGTGCCGGGCTCGACGATGGTCGCGGCCGTCGCCACCGCGTCGGACTGGTAGACGTGGTTCTTGATGGACGTCTGCACCGATTCCTGCGCCTGCGGGTCGAGCGTCGTGCGGACCGTCAGGCCGCCCTGGTTCCAGAGCTTGGCCCGGGCCTGCTTGGTCCTGCCGAATACCGGGTCGTTCAGGACGACGTCACGGACGTAGTCGCAGAAGAAGCCGGCGCCCTTGACCGCGGTGATGCAGCCGTTCTTGGGCTGGCTCGGGTGCAGTCCGAGCGGCGTCTGCTTGGCCTGGTCGGCCTCTTTCTGGGAGATGTCGCCGAGCTCCGCCATCCGCTGCAGCACGGTGTTGCGCCGCTTGGTGGCCTCCGCCTCGTCGTTGACCGGGTCGTAGCGGCTCGGGGACTGCACGATGCCGGCCAGCAGGGCGGCTTCCTGGAGGTTCAGGTCCTTGGCGTGCTTGGAGAAGTAGCGCTGGGAGGCGGCCTCGACGCCGTAGGCCTGCTCGCCGAAGAAGGTGATGTTCAGGTAGTTCTCGAGGATCTTCTTCTTGCCGAGCTTCTCCTCGATCTGGATCGCGTACTTCAGTTCCTTGATCTTGCGACCGAGGGTCTGCTGGGTGGCCTGGGCGACCTTCGTCGGGTCGTCGCCGGCCTCCTCGATGAAGTAGTTCTTCACCAGCTGCTGGGTGAGCGTGGAGGCGCCCTGGGCGACGCCGCCTTCCTGCGCGTTCTTGTTCAGGGCGCGCAGGACGCCCTTGAGGTCGATCGCGCCGTGCTGGTAGAAGCGCGCGTCCTCGATCGCGACGATCGCCTTCTGCATGTACGGCGAGATGTCCTTGAGGTCCACCACCGTACGGTCGCGGGAGTAGACGCTCGCGATCTGCTGGCCCTGGTTGTCCAGGATGGTGGTGCGCTGACTGAGCTGGGGACTCTTGAGGTTGGCCGGGATCTCGTCGAAGCTCTGCACCGTGCCCTTGGCCGCGAGGCCCAGCGCGCCGGCCGCGGGCAGCGCGATGCCCGCCATCACGGCTCCGGCGAGCACACTGACACCGAGGAACTTGGCGGCCTGCTGCGTTGGCGACAGACCAGCGCCCGAGCGCTTCTTTGGCATGGGGGCAGCCTAATCCGTACTGATGAGCGTTCCGAAAGAGCGGCCGCGTCACGGCACGGCAAAGGGCGACGCCCTACGTTTCCATTCGCCGGACACGCGCGCAGGCCTTGGCCTAAGCTGCTCTCAACTGTCACAGCAGTGCGGCCACGTATCAATACGTCCGGCGACCCCGAATCGTTCCGGGCGTAGCCCGTTTTTTGGCGCGGGGACGTGACCGGCTCCTGAGGGGGACGTGTCCGAATCCGCCTCGTGTGTCACCCGGCGCCCGTTGTGGCGCACCACAGCTGCCCCGGTTTGCGGGGATGGTCGCGTATGTCGTCAGCTCACTCCCGCGGGTGATCTGCCGTTAACCCATAGTCCGTTCGGGCCATTCAAGATTGGGCCCGAAGGGGGTGTTGCGCTGTGCCCACCTTCCGTAACGTCCTCAACTGGCGGCGGTGAATATGCCGCTGCCGCCGTGGGGGAGCCTCGATTCGGGAGAGGACGGCGCCGGTATGGGCTGGGTAACCGACTGGAGTGCGCAGGCTGCCTGCCGCACTACCGATCCGGATGAACTGTTCGTTCAGGGAGCAGCGCAGAACAGGGCCAAGGCGGTGTGCACCGGATGTCCGGTACGCACCGAATGCCTGGCCGACGCGCTGGACAACCGCGTCGAGTTCGGCGTGTGGGGAGGCATGACAGAGCGCGAGCGCCGCGCACTGCTGCGCCGCCGGCCCACCGTGACCTCCTGGCGCAGGCTCCTGGAGACCGCCCGCTCGGAGTACGAGCGGGGGACGGGCATCGTGCCCCTCGACAACGACGAGGTGTACGAGAACTACGCGGCGGTGAGCTGAGGAGGCGGAGGGCGTTCCCTCCGGCACATCCCTGGGGCACAAGGCCCCGATCCGGTCCGCTCTGGCACACGCCGCGGGAGACTTCTGGCGCGCGCCACGGAAAACAGGGTCGGGCACAGGCCCGGGGACGCCGAGTGGATCCATGCCGCCGGGGTGCGGGAAGCGGCACGGGAACGACGGGGCGCGGGAAGCGCCGGTCCGGCCTACGCCTGGGGAAGCCACGACCGGACTCGTGGTGCCGTCCGCCTTGTGCC
Organism: Streptomyces sp. NPDC001153; assembly: GCF_053598315.1. Lineage (NCBI taxonomy): Bacteria > Bacillati > Actinomycetota > Actinomycetes > Kitasatosporales > Streptomycetaceae > Streptomyces > Streptomyces sp. NPDC001153. Next base: position 37,202 of record NZ_JBSFJZ010000017.1, on the reverse strand, counting down.
TCGCCCGCTGAACCGGTGGCCGGCACGGCCTCGCGTTCGTGCGTGAGCCGCCGACGCCCTTCCTGCGTACGCACACCCACGCCGTCCGCACAGGTGACTCACGCTGTCCGTGCACGCGTAGTTCCGCTGTCCGTGCACGCCTTGTGCACGTCCGGCCGCGCGTGTGCCACCCACGCACGTACGACCGTGCACCACGCCCGGTGCCATGCGGCCCCGCAGCCGTCGGGCCTTGGCCGTGCTACGGCAGCTCCGTCCGCCCCGTCGCGCCCGCAGCCAGCCGGGCGCCGATGTCCCGCAGGCCGACGAGGTCGTGGACATCGCCGGGCAGCGCGGCTACTTCGACGACCGCCACCTCGGGGTGACGGGCGGTGAAACGGTCACGCGTGCGCTGTTCGCGCGAGAGCAGCTGCATGCGATCGGCGTGCAGTCGCAGCAGGCCCGCGGTGAGCCGGTCGACGGTGCGCTCCGTATCGGCGGGGGAGCCTTCCTCGGAAGCCGGGGTGTCGGTTGCGGCCTCGGATGCGGGAGATCGCGAACTGCCGTATGAGTCGGGAGAGTTACGAAGTCCAGCTTTCCCGCCCCCCTGATCCACAATGCGGGAGTCCTCAAGATTTTCGGCGGCGGCGAGCGCCCGCTCGGCCGACAGCCGGCCGGCGCCGCTGCCATGGACCCGGTTCAGCACCAGGCCCACCAGCGGCATCTTCTCCGCGGCCAGCCGCTCCACGAAGTACGCCGCCTCGCGCAACGCGTCCCGCTCCGGGGCCGCGACCACGACAAACGCCGTCCCGGGCGCCTGGAGCAGTTTGTACGTGGCGTCCGCGCGCGTACGGAACCCGCCGAAGGTGGTGTCCATCGCGGCCACGAACGTCTGCACGTCCTTCAGCAGCTGACCGCCCAGCAGCTTGCCGAGCGTGCCGGTCATCATCGACATGCCGACGTTGAGGAAGGCCATGCCCGCGCGTCCGCCGAGCTTGGCGGGGGCGGTGAGGAGGCGGATCAGCCGGCCGTCCAGGAAGGAGCCCAGCCGCTTCGGCGCGTCCAGGAAGTCCAGCGCCGAGCGGGACGGCGGGGTGTCGACGACGATCAGGTCCCACTCGTCCTTCGCGCGCAGCTGGCCCAGCTTCTCCATCGCCATGTACTCCTGCGTGCCCGCGAAGCCCGCCGAGAGCGACTGGTAGAAGGGGTTCGCCAGGATCGTGGCCGCCCGCTCGGGGTCCGCGTGCGCCTCCACGACCTCGTCGAAGGTGCGCTTCATGTCGAGCATCATGGCGTGCAGTTCGCCCTCGCCCTCGGTGCCCTTCACCCGGCGCGGGACGTTGTCGAGGGAGTCGATGCCCATCGACTGGGCCAGCCGGCGGGCCGGGTCGATGGTCAGCACGACCACCTTGCGGCCCCGCTCGGCCGCCCGCAGGCCGAGGGCCGCCGCGGTCGTCGTCTTGCCGACCCCGCCCGAGCCGCAGCACACCACGATCCGGGTCTTCGGGTCGTCCAGCAGCCGGTCGACGTCCAGCACGCGCGCGGGGGAGAGACCGTGGGCCTTCTCCCACCCGCCGGCCTTCACCGGCCTGTCGGCCTTCTCCCGTCCTGCGGTCTTCGCCGGGCCCGTGGCTTTCGTCGGCCCCGCCGCCTTCGCCGGGCCCACGGCCGTCTGCGCTGTCCCGGGTGCGTCGGGTGCTTCCGGTGCCTCGGCCGGGTCCGGACTCATGTCAACCCCTGCTTCCGCAGCTCGGTGGCGAGTTCGTACAGGCCCGCCAGGTCCATGCCCTCCGCGAGCAGCGGCAGTTCGCCCAGCGGCAGGCCCAGCTCGCCGAGGACCGCGCGCTGCTCCTGTTCCAGCGCGTGCCGCTCGGCGTACTCCGCCGCCTGGTCCAGCAGCGGGTGCACCAGCTTCTCCGCGTTCCCGCCGCGCCGGGCCCCGCCCAGACCGGCCGCCGACAACGCCTGTGCAACGGAGGAACGCTCCACGGTCCGTACGAGTTCCAGTTCGGCCGCGTCCAACACCTCCGGCCGGACCATGTTCACGATGACCCGGCCCACCGGCAGCCGTGCCGCGCGCAGTTCGGCGATGCCGTCGGAGGTCTCCTGGACCGGCATCTCCTCCAGCAGCGTCACCAGGTGCACTGACGTCTCCGGCGACTTCAGCACCCGCATCACCGCCTGCGCCTGATTGTGTATGGGCCCGATCTTCGCCAGGCCCGCCACCTCGTCGTTGACGTTCAGGAAGCGGGTGATGCGGCCCGTCGGCGGAGCGTCCATGACGACGTAGTCGTACGCGAACCGGCCGCTCCTGTCCTTGCGGCGGACGGCCTCGCACGCCTTGCCGGTGAGCAGGACGTCCCTGATGCCCGGTGCGATGGTGGTGGCGAAGTCGATCGCGCCGAGCTTCTTCAGGGCCCGGCCCGCGCCGCCCAGCTTGTAGAACATCTGGAGGTAGTCCAGAAGGGCCAGTTCGGCGTCTATGGCGAGGGCGTACACCTCGCCGCCCCCGGGAGCGACCGCGATCTTCCGCTCCTCGTACGGCAACGCCTCCGTCTCGAAGAGCTGGGCGATGCCCTGCCGGCCCTCGACCTCCACGAGAAGCGTCCGCTTCCCCTCGGTCGCGAGGGCCAGCGCCAGTGCGGCGGCGACCGTCGTCTTTCCGGTCCCGCCCTTGCCGCTGACGACCTGGAGCCTGCTCACGCCTTCGAGACTAACCAGTCCGCTCGACACTCACGCGGGAGGCTGTGGATAACGCAGGTCACAGCCGGCCGCCCGGCCTGTGGACAACGCCGCCGGCGGTCGGCCGCCTGCCCCACCGGCCACAGCGGCTACAGTCGGCCCCATGACCAAGTGGGAATACGCAACCGTGCCGCTGCTCGTCCATGCCACGAAGCAGATTCTGGACACCTGGGGCGAGGACGGCTGGGAGCTCGTCCAGGTCGTGCCCGGGCCCAACAACCCCGAGCAGCTCGTGGCCTACCTGAAGCGGGAGAAGCAGGCATGAGCGCGGTCGAGGCCAGGCTGGCCGAACTGGGCCTGACCCTGCCGGAGGTCGTACCGCCGCTGGCCGCGTACCAGCCGGCCGTGCAGTCCGGTCTGTACGTCTACACCTCCGGCCAGCTGCCGATGGTCGAGGGCAAGCTTCCGGTCACCGGCAAGGTCGGCGCCGAGGTCACGGCGGAGGAGGCCAAGGACCTGGCCCGCACCTGCGCGCTGAACGCGCTGGCCGCCGTGAAGTCCGTGGTCGGCGACCTGGACCGCATCGCGCGCGTGGTGAAGGTCCTCGGGTTCGTCGCCTCGGCGTCCGACTTCACCGGGCAGCCCGGTGTCGTCAACGGCGCCAGCGAACTGCTCGGCGAGGTCCTCGGCGACAAGGGCGTGCACGCCCGCAGCGCGGTCGGCGTCGCGGTGCTGCCGCTGGACGCGCCGGTGGAGGTCGAGATCCAGGTGGAACTCGCCCAGTGACCCACCGGAACCCACCGGAACGCCTCTGACCTCGGGCACCTCTCGAACATTCGCCCTACACGGGATAGCCTCCGCCCATGGCGAACGGTCAGTGGTACCCCCCGGAGTGGCCGGACCGCATCCGCGCGCTCGCGGACGGCGCCCTCACCCCGGTGTCCCCCCGGCGTGCGGCCACGGTGCTGCTCCTGAAGGACACACCGGACGGCCCCGCGGTCCACATGCTGCGCAGACGCGCCTCCATGGCCTTCGCCGGAGGCGCGTACGCGTATCCCGGGGGCGGTGTCGACCCGCGCGACGACGAGCGTCTGGTGCGCTGGACGGGCCCCACGCGCGCGTGGTGGGCCGAGCGGCTCGGCGTCGACGAGCCGGGCGCCCAGGCGATCGTCTGCGCGGCCGTACGGGAGACGTACGAGGAGGCCGGCGTCCTGCTCGCCGGCCCCGACGCGGAGTCGGTCGTCGGCGACACCACCGGGGAGGACTGGGAGGCGGACCGGGCCGCGCTGGTCGCGCGCGAGCTGTCCTTCGCCGAGTTCCTTCACCGCCGCGGTCTGGTGCTGCGCTCGGACCTGCTGGGCGCGTGGACCCGCTGGATCACCCCGGAGTTCGAGGCCCGCCGCTACGACACCTGGTTCTTCGTGGCCGCCCTGCCCGAGGGCCAGCGCACCCGGAACGCCTCCACGGAGGCCGACCGCACGGTGTGGATCCGCCCCGCGGAGGCCGCCGCCCGCTACGACAAGGGCGAGCTGCTGATGATGCCGCCCACCATCGCCACCCTGCGCCAGCTGCTGCCGTACGCCACCGCCGCCGAGACGCTCGCGGCGGCCCCCGGACGCGACATGACACCGGTGCTGGCCCGCGCCCGCCTCCAGGACGGCGAGATTGTCCTGTCCTGGCCGGGGCACGAGGAGTTCACGAAGCACATTCCGACGGCTCCGACGACGGCCGAGACGACGGGTGGAGGCCCCGCATGACCGACGCAAGCACGCTGCCGGGCCAGCCCCGCGGCCACGTGCTGTCCGGCCCCGCCACCGAACGGGCCGTCAACGTCCTCGCGCCCAACGCCTCCGCGATGACCCTGGACGGCACCAACACCTGGATCGTCGCCGAGCCCGACTCCGATCTCGCCGTGGTGATCGACCCGGGCCCGCTGGACGAGGGCCATCTGCGTACCGTCGTCGACACCGCCGAGAAGGCCGGCAGGCGCATAGCCCTCACCCTGCTCACCCACGGCCACCCCGACCACGCCGAGGGCGCCGCCCGGTTCGCGGAACTGACCGGCACGCGCGTGCGTGCCCTCGATCCGGCGCTGCGCCTGGGTGATGAGGGCCTGGCCGCCGGTGACGTGATCACTGTGGGCGGCCTGGAGCTGAGGGTCGTACCGACGCCCGGGCACACCGCGGACTCGCTGTGCTTCCATCTCCCGGCCGACCGGGCCGTACTGACCGGTGACACCATCCTGGGGCGCGGTACGACGGTCGTGGCGCACCCGGACGGCCGTCTGGGTGACTATCTGGACTCCCTGCGCCGGCTGCGGTCCCTGACCGTGGACGACGGCGTGCACACCGTCCTGCCGGGCCACGGGCCGGTCCTGGAGGACGCCCAGGGAGCCGTCGAGTTCTACCTCGCCCACCGCGCCCACCGGCTCGCCCAGGTGGAGACGGCGGTCGAGGACGGCTACCGCACCCCGGCCCAGGTCGTCGCCCACGTGTACGCCGACGTGGACCGCTCGCTGTGGCCTGCGGCGGAGCTGTCGGTACGGGCCCAGCTGGACTACCTGGGAGAGCACGGCCTGATCTAGCCGGCGAGCGCCTTCTCGGCGGCGTCGAGGATGTTGCCGAAGGTGCGCGTGATCACCGGGCGGGCCAGGAACCGGGTGAGGGCGGGGCCGAGCAGGGGCAGCGGGATCTCCGCCCGGGTGGTCCACCGGACCAGGGTGCCGCCGTCCGCCTCGGTGAACGTCATACGGCCGAGCTCGTGCCGGGCGGGCGGCACGCTGCGCTCCACGATGTACTCCGTGACGTACGGCGGCTCGTATCGGGTGATGCGCTCCCGGAACCAGCCGATCAGCCACAGGTGGCTGCGGATCGCGCCGACGCCGTAGGTGCTCCTGTGTCGCGTGCTCCTCTGCCGAGCGGGCGCACCACGTCGGCGCGATCCAGCTTGTCCGGGTTGCGGATGCCGTACAGGCCGGTGATCCGTCCATCCCGGATCTCGAACGCCACCAGCCAGTCCAGCGCGCCGCCGGTGAGGGAACCGGGCCGCGGGCATGCCGTTGTAGCGGGCCGGTTCCACCCGGGCGGCCGCCGCGCCGGTGCGGTACACGCCGAGGACGAACCGGGCGACGTCCTCGGGACCGGTGACCGGACGGCGGGCGGCGACGGCTTTTCCGCCGCCGTCGGAGATCACCACGACATCGGGCGCGAGTAAATCCATCAGTGCCTGCACGTCACCGCCCGCGGCCGACCGCAGAAACCGCTCGACGATCTCCCCGGTGGCGGCGGAGTCGGGCTCGAAGCGGCGGCGCCGCGCGTGGACGTGGCCGCGCGCGGTGCGCGATCTGCCGGACGGTGCCCTCGGCCTTGCCGATCGCTGCGGCGATCTCACCGTGGGGGTAGCCGAACACGTCGTGCAGGACGAACACCGCGCGTTCGGTCGGGTTCAGCGTCTCCAGGACCAGCAGCACGGCCGTCGACACCGACTCGGCCAGAACGACGTCCTCGCCGACCTCGGGCTGCGTGCGGATCGGCTCCGGCAGCCACGCGCCGACGTACTCGTCGCGCCGGGTCCTGACCGCGCACAGGTGGTTGAGTGCCTGCCGGGTCACCGTACGGACCAGGTACGCGCGCGCGTGGCCGACCGTGGCCGGATCGACCTCCCGCCGGCGCAGGTAGCTCTCCTGCAGCACGTCCTCGGCGTCGGCGGCGCTGCCCAGCATCTCGTAGGCGATGGTGGACAGCAGCGGACGGTGCTCGGTGAAGGCGTCCTCGGCCAGGGGCAGCCCCGGCTCCTCTCGTCGGACGGCACTGAGGCACTCGGGATCGGCACCACGTGACAGTCCCGCGCTGTGACTCGCCTCACAGCAGGGCCTCGGGTGGTCCTTCGTCCGTCCTTCGGCGTCACTCCTCCGGTCGCGGGGCTTTCACGCCGTGCACGCGCGCGTACTCGTCGGCGAGCCAGGGTCCGAGGTCGTCCACGTACGACCGCAGCAGCTCCGAATCGCCGACGGGTTCCTGGCCGTACCGCGCCGCCGCACGCAGCTGTGCGGCCCGCTCGGGGTAGTAGGTGCCGCACACCTCGGCCATCTCGTGCAGATCGCTGGTCCAGCCGTTCCAGCGGGGCATGACCAGGGTGAAGCCGGTGCGCACGAGATGCCGGGACATGAAGCGCACGAGGGGGCGCCGGGCCTCCTCGGTGTCCTCGGCGTCCGCGATCCGCTTCCGCCAGCGGGGCAGCCACAGTGCCAGGTCGCCGTTGGTCTCGCGGGCGAGCAGGGAGTCGGGGCGGTACCGCGGCAGGTACTCGGCGAGGTCCTCACCGAGCAGCGGGGTGCACAGACAGGCGACGAACCAGCCGAGGTCGTACCGCTCCAGGTCGCTCAGCAGCCGGTCCCTGCCGTACAGCAGTGTGCCGACGCCGTCGATCTGCGGGAACTCCTTGTCCACCGCCTCACCGAGCGCCCGTACGGCGTCCCGGTCGGCGTCGGCCGGGACGTCCCGGAGTGCGACGAGCAGGTCCAGGTCGCTCAGGCCCTCCCGCGCGGTGCCGCGCGGGATCGACCCGTACAGGTAGGCGCTGTGCAGCCGGGTCCCGAAGAGCTCCAGCAGCCCGTCGCGCGCCACGGCCACGACGGGGCGGAAAACGCCGGGCACGCGCGCGAGGGAGCCTTCGCGCGCGATGCAGCCCTGGTCGTCGAGTCCGGGCCGGCGGATCGTTTCAGCCATGGGGCAACCATGCCGTCTGTGAGGCGGCTGTGCGGCGCGTTTTCCGGCGCGGCGGGCATCGGCAGCCATCCGCGGCAACGACAGCGGGGCCCGGTTCGCGGGAAGCGGACCCCGGGGTCGTACGGCCTGGCGTCAGCGCGAGCGCTTGGCCAGCCTCTCCACGTCCAGCAGGATGACCGCCCGCGCCTCCAGGCGGAGCCACCCGCGCTGGGCGAAGTCCGCCAGGGCCTTGTTCACGGTCTCGCGCGAGGCGCCGACCAGCTGGGCCAGCTCCTCCTGGGTGAGGTCGTGGACGACGTGGATGCCCTCCTCGGACTGCACGCCGAAGCGGCGGGAGAGGTCCAGCAGGGCGCGCGCCACGCGGCCGGGGACGTCGGAGAAGACCAGGTCGGACATGGCGTCGTTGGTCTTGCGCAGACGGCGGGCGACGGCGCGCAGCAGGGCGCCGGCCACCTCGGGGCGGGCGTTCAGCCAGGGCTGGAGGTCGCCGTGGCCGAGACCGAGCAGCTTGACCTCGGTCAGGGCGGTCGCGGTCGCCGTACGGGGGCCCGGGTCGAAGAGGGCCAGCTCGCCGATCAGCTCGCCGGGGCCGACGACGGCGAGCATGTTCTCGCGGCCGTCGGGGGAGGTGCGGTGCAGCTTGACCTTGCCCTCGATGACGACGTACAGCCGGTCCCCGGGGTCGCCCTCGTGGAACAGGGAGTCGCCGCGTGCGAGGGTCACCTCACTCATCGAGGCGCGAAGCTCCGCGGCCTGCTCGTCGTCGAGAGCCGCGAAGAGCGGGTTGCGCCGCAGAACGTCGTCCACTGAGTTCTCTCCTTGTCGACCTGCTCAGGGGATCTTGCTCCCCCGAGTGCCAGGGGACCGTGTTCCCCATTTTGCCGGACGGTCCAAACAGTGTGATCTGTCACAAGGATGCCGCACAGGTGTCCCGAGGTAAGCGTCAGGGGTCCAATCGGGGGCCGATCCACCGGGTCCGGGGCGGATGTCGGTGCCGGGCTCTAGGCTGGCCGGGTGTCCAAATCGCCGGTGAGAGCACAGGCCAAGGGGGCTTAGCGGGTGGTAGTACGTCGCGATTCCGCCGTGGGCGAACAGGGCTCCGGCGGCAGTAAGAAAACCGGAAAAACGGCAAAAAAGGCCGCGCCGAGCAAGAAGGCGACGCCGGGCAAGAAGGCGGCCTCGGCCAAGAAAGCCACGCCGGTCAAGAAAGCCGGGCCGGCCAAGAAGGCGGCCTCGGCGAAGAAGGCGCTCTCGGTCAAGCAGGTCGCCCCCGCCAAGAAGGTCGTGGCGACGGGGAAGGCCGTGGCCGTGAAGAAGGCGGCGCCCGTCAAGAAGGTCGCCGTGAAGCCGCCGGCGGACGAGTCCCGGACCGCCCTGGTCCGCCGCGCCCGCCGCATCAACCGCGAGCTCGCCGAGGTGTACCCGTACGCCCACCCCGAGCTGGACTTCGACAACCCCTTCCAGCTGCTGGTCGCCACGGTGCTGTCGGCCCAGACCACCGACCTGCGCGTCAACCAGACGACCCCGGCGCTCTTCGCGAAGTACCCGACCCCCGAGGACCTGGCCGCCGCCAACCCGGAGGAGGTCGAGGAGATCCTGCGCCCCTGCGGGTTCTTCCGGATGAAGACCAAGTCCGTCATGGGGCTCTCCAAGGCCCTCGCGGAGGACTTCGGCGGCGAGGTGCCCGGCAGGCTGGAGGACCTGGTCAAGCTGCCCGGCGTCGGCCGCAAGACCGCCTTCGTCGTGCTCGGCAACGCCTTCGGGCGACCGGGAATCACCGTGGACACACACTTCCAGCGGCTCGTGCGCCGCTGGCGGTGGACCGAGGAGAGCGACCCGGACAAGATCGAGGCGGCCGTCGGCGCGCTGTTCCCGAAGAGCGAGTGGACCGACCTGTCGCACCATGTGATCTGGCACGGCCGCCGTATCTGCCACGCCCGCAAGCCCGCCTGCGGCGCCTGCCCGATCGCCCCGCTCTGCCCGGCCTACGGCGAGGGCGAGACCGACCCGGAGAAGGCGAGCAAGCTCCTGAAGTACGAGAAGGGCGGCTTCCCCGGCCAGCGGCTGAAGCCCCCGCAGGCCTACCTCGACGCGGGCGGCAGGCCGGCCCCGCCACTGGGGGCCGCGTGACGGAACGATCTCGGGGTCCCCGTGCGTTGGACAGGCAGAGCGACGGGGGTGGCGATGGCGAGGGCCAGTGAGACGCGGGGCGGCGCGGTGACACTCAGCAAGGAGGGGCTGCCCGAGTGGCTGGCGCCCGTGGTGCGGGCCGTCGAGACCATCGAGCCGCTCCAGCTGAGCCGCTTCCTGCCGCCGGAGAACGGCTCGGGCCGCAAGTCGGCCGTGCTGATCCTGTTCGGCGAGGGCGAGCGCGGCCCGGAGCTGCTGCTGATGGAGCGCGCCGGCTCCCTGCGCTCGCACGCCGGTCAGCCGTCCTTCCCCGGCGGCGCGCTCGACCCCGGGGACGGCGATCCGCACACCGACGGGCCGCTCAGGGCCGCACTGCGCGAGGCCGAGGAGGAGACCGGCCTGGACCCCTCCGGCGTCCAGCTCTTCGGTGTGCTGCCCGCGCTGTACATCCCGGTCAGCGGTTTCGTCGTCACGCCCGTGCTCGGCTGGTGGCGCGAGCCCAGCCCGGTGGGCGTCGTCGATCCGAACGAGACGGCGCGGGTCTTCACGGTCCCCGTGGCGGATCTCACGGACCCCGCGAACCGCGCCACCACCGTCCACCCCAGCGGCCATCGAGGCCCCGCATTTCTGGTCGAATCGGCCCTGGTGTGGGGTTTCACGGCCGGGGTGATCGACCGCCTGCTGCATTTCGCGGGCTGGGAGCGCCCCTGGGACCGAGAGAAGAAGGTCCCACTCGACTGGCGGTCATGACAGGGTGATCCCGTGAACGTGCTGGACATCCTGTTGCTGGTCGCGGCCGTCTGGTTCGCGGTCGTGGGCTACCGCCAGGGCTTCGTCGTCGGCATCCTGTCGGTGATCGGGTTCCTGGGCGGCGGCCTCGTCGCCGTGTACACGCTGCCCGTGATCTGGGACGCCGTGACCGGCAACGCGGACGTCGGTACCACCGCCGCCGTGGTCGCCGTGGTCGTCGTCATCGTCTGCGCCTCCGTCGGCCAGGCCCTGACCACCCACCTGGGCAACAAGCTGCGCCGGTACATCACCTGGTCCCCGGCCCGCGCCCTGGACGCCACGGGCGGCGCCCTGGTCAACGTCGTCGCCATGCTGCTGGTGGCCTGGCTGATCGGATCCGCCCTGGCCGGCACCACCCTGCCGACGCTCGGCAGGGAGGTCCGCGGCTCCAAGGTGCTGCTCGGCGTCTCCCGGGCGCTGCCCGCGCAGGCCGACACCTGGTTCGCGGACTTCTCCTCCGTGCTCGCGCAGAACGGCTTCCCGCAGGTCTTCAGCCCGTTCGCCAACGAGCCGATCAAGGACGTCCAGCCGCCCGACCCGGCCCTCGCGAACAGCCCGGTCGCCGTGCGCGCCCAGCGCTCGATCGTCAAGGTCACCGGCACCGCCCAGAGCTGCGGCAAGGTCCTGGAGGGCACCGGCTTCGTCTTCGCGGGCCGCCGGGTCATGACCAACGCACACGTCGTGGGCGGCGTCGACGCGCCCACCGTGCAGATAGGCGGCGAGGGCCGCAAGTACGACGCCAAGGTGGTCCTGTACGACTGGAAGCGCGACATCGCCGTGCTCGACGTACCCGACCTGAAGGCGAGCGCCCTGCGGTTCTCCGGGCAGGACGCGGCCGGCGGCGACGGCGCGATCGTCGCGGGCTTCCCGGAGAACGGCTCGTACGACGTGCGCGCCGCGCGCGTGCGCGGGCGCATCACGGCCAACGGCCCGGACATCTACCACCGCGGCACCGTCCGCCGCGACGTCTACTCGCTGTACACCACCGTCCGCCAGGGCAACTCGGGCGGCCCGCTGCTCACCCCGGACGGCCACGTCTACGGCGTGGTGTTCGCCAAGTCCCTCGACGACGCCCAGACCGGTTACGCCCTCACGGCGGACGAGATCCAGCCCGACATCCAGCGGGGACGTACGGCGAACGAGCAGGTCGGTACGGACAGCTGCGCACTGTGAGCCCCGGCCGGCCGGGGCGCCGTTCAGCCGCGCGGGTGGCGCAGACGCACCGAGACCCAGCGGGCCCGGCGGCGCAGGATGCGCGGGATCCCCACGCGGAGGTCCCCTTCGGCGAGTTGCGGGTTGCCTCGCTGAGGCGCGCCCACACCGGCGGCGGAGCGGCGGTTGCGGGGTGCGTCACTGTAGTCGTGCGTCCAGCCCATACCCCGACGTGTGCCCCTGCCCGAAGGTCGATAACCGCCTGAGCGCCGCCCAATTGGCGTATGCGGCAGGCATGTGGCCGTTCGAGGGACAACTGTCCAGGAACCGGATACTCCACGCATCGAACCGTCACCGCACGGTCACCGGTGTCCGTCACCGGTACGGGTGACCGTCACCGGTCCGGCTCGGGATCCTTCAGCCAGTTGACGAGCTCCGTGGAGAAGGCGGCGGGGTCCTCCTCGTGCGGGAAGTGGCCGAGGCCGTCGAACAGGCGCCAGCGGTACGGCGCTTCGACGTACTCGCCCGATCCCGCCGCGCTGCGGGTACGTGTCACCGGGTCCAGCGAGCCGTGCAGATGGAGCGTGGGCACCCGCACCGGCCGCTTCATCCTGCGGTTGAACTGGATGCCGTCCGGGCGGGCCAGCGAGCGCACCAGCCAGCGGTACGGCTCGATCGAGCAGTGCGCCGTCGACGGGATGCACATGGCCCGCTGATAGGTCTCCACCGCCGCCTCCTCCGGCGGCTGCGGCCCGGACCACTCCCGGATCAGCCGGCCCGCCAAGGCACCGCCGTCCGCGGCGAGTTGACGCTCCGGAAGCCACGGCCGCTGGAAACCCCAGATGTAGGAGTTGGCGGCCGTCTGCCGGGCGTCCCGCAGCATCGCCGCGCGCCAGCGCCGCGGATGCGGCATCGAGACGACCGCGAGCCGCCGTACGAGCTTGGGCCGCATCGCCGCCGCCGTCCACGCCAGATAGCCGCCCAGGTCGTGGCCGACCAGCGCCGCGTCCGGTTCGCCGAGCGAGCGGATCACGCCGGTGACGTCGAGCGCGAGGTTGGCCGGGTCGTACCCGCGGGGCGTGCGGTCACTGCCGCCGACGCCCCGCAGGTCCATCGCCACCGCCCGGTAGCCCGCGTCCGCGAGCGCGACCAGCTGGTGCCGCCAGGTCCACCAGAACTGCGGGAAGCCGTGCAGCAGCAGGACCAGGGGGCCGTCGCCGAGCTCGGCGATGTGGAAGCGCGCGCCGTTGGCGGCGACGTCCTTGTGGGTCCAGGGACCTTCGATCCGTACGACCGAGGGGGCGGGGTCCGTCATGACGACGAGCGTGCCACAGTCTCGATGGCCGCGGGGGCCCGGTCCTCGGGCAGCTCCGCGCGCGGGTGCGGCTTGGCGTTCTGCAGCACGCCCGCCGTCTCCTTCACCGAGGCGGCCACCTTCTGCGGACCCTGGCTCTTCTTGGCCTTCTTCGCGAACACTGTGCCGATCAGTGCGAGGAGACCGGCGACCAGCACGTTGGCCGCGAAGGACAGCACGAAGCAGATCGCCAGGTTCCAGCCGCTCCAGGTCCGGATGCCGTAGGCGAGGGCGAAGTTGAGCATCGGCAGGGAGAACAGCAGCACCATGCCCGCCATCGAGAACGCGCCGCCGCTGACCGCGCCGCGCCTCACGTCCTGCTTCAGCTGGGCCTTGGCCAGGGCGATCTCGTCGTGCACCAGCGCCGACAATTCGGTCGTCGCCGAGGCGAACAGCTGGCCGATGCTGCGTTCGGCGCCGACCGGGCTGCCGTCGGGTGCGCTCATCGCGTTCTCCCTTACGAGGTCTCTCGTGCCGCGGGCGTGCCGTGCCGTCGTACCGCTGTCGTACTGCCGTCGTAGCGCTGTCGTACGCGGCCGGCGGGCCCGCTCGTGTGGCCGTCTTGTTTTGTACCGTCTCGTCAGATCATGCCCGACGGTCGTCCTCCTCGCCTGCCCCGCCCGGCACTTCCTGAAGCCCGTGGCGCGCCGCGGCGGTCTTCTCGGCGGCGATCCGCCGGTGTTCGGCGGCCTTGCGCTCGTGGATCTCGGCCATGCGCAGGTGGTAGGCCGGCTCGTCCTGCTCGTAGACGTCCGGGATGCCGTCGAGGTCCTCGTCGCGCTCCTCCTCCTCGCACAGCCTGCGGTACCGGGCGTTGCGCATCTTCAGCAGCACCGTCGCGCACAGCGCCGCGAGGAGCGATCCGGTGAGGACGGCCGCCTTGACCTCGTCGGTGAGGACGGCGTCGCCGGCGAAGGCGAGTTCGCCGATGAGCAGGGAGACGGTGAAGCCGATGCCGGCGAGGGTGGCCACCGCGAAGACGTCGGCCCAGGCGAGGTCCTCGCTGAGGGAGGCGCGGGTGAAGCGGACGGTCAGCCAGGTGCCGCCGAAGATGCCGAGTGCCTTGCCGACGAGCAGCCCGAGCACCACGCCGAGCGTCTCCGGCTTGGTGAACAAGTCCCCGAGCGCCCCGCCGGAGACCGTCACCCCGGCGCTGAACAGCGCGAACATCGGCACGGCGAGCCCGGCGGACAGGGGCCGCACCAGGTGCTCGATGTGCTCTCCCGGCGAGTGCTGCTCACCCTCGTGGGTGGTGCAGCGCAGCATCAGGCCCATCGCCACACCGGCGATGGTCGCGTGCACGCCGCTGTTGTACATCAGCGCCCAGATCACCACAGCGAGCGGCACGTACACGTACCAGCCGCGTACGCCCTTGCGCAGCAGCAGCCAGAAGACCGCCAGTGCGGCGGCGGCCCCGCCGAGCGCGGCGAAGTTCAGCCGGTCGGTGAAGAAGACCGCGATGATCAGGATCGCGAAGAGGTCGTCGACCACGGCGAGGGTGAGCAGGAAGGCGCGCAGGGTGCTGGGCAGGGAGGTGCCGATGACCGCTAGGACGGCGAGCGCGAAGGCGATGTCGGTGGCGGTGGGCACCGCCCAGCCCTGTGCCGAGCCGTGCCCGGTGAGGTTGGTGAGGGTGTAGACGAGCGCGGGTACGGCCATGCCGCACAGCGCGGCCACCACGGGCAGGACGGCCGCTGCGGGGTCGCGCAGGTCCCCGGCGACCAGCTCGCGCTTGAGCTCGATGCCGGCGACGAAGAAGAACACCGCGAGGAGGCCGTCGGCGGCCCAGTGCGCCACCGAGAGGTCCAGGCCGAGCGCGCCGGGGCCGAGGCGGAAGTGGCTGACGGACTCGTAGCTGTGGTGCAGGGCGGGGACGTTCGCCCAGATCAGCGCCGTCACGGCGGCGAGCAGCAGCAGGACACCGCCGACGGTCTCGGTCCGCAGCGCGTCCACGACGAAGGCCCGCTCGGGCAGGGAGAGGCGTCCGAGTGCCTTCCGGGGGGCTTTACGGGTGCTGGGCGCGGCCACGGCGGGGACCTCCGGGTCGTACGGCGATGATCACGCCGTCGCGCGGGGTCGCCGACGGCGTCGCCGACCAGACTTCCCGGCACACCCTGAAGTCGCCATTTTACTGTATTTTGACGCCAGAGGTTAGTGAGACGAACGAAAAAGGGCGCCCGGTGTCATCACCGGGCGCCCTTGCCGTCGTTGCGCCTAGTCCTCGCTGGACGCCGCAGGCAGCTTGGCCTGGATGAGGTCCATGACCGTGCTGTCGGTCAGCGTGGTGACGTCACCGAGCTGGCGGTTCTCGGCCACGTCCCGCAGCAGACGGCGCATGATCTTGCCGGAGCGGGTCTTGGGCAGCTCGGCCACCGGCAGGATCCGCTTGGGCTTGGCGATCGGGCCGAGCGTGGCGCCCACGTGGTCGCGCAGCTCGCCGACGAGCGCCTCGGTCTCCGCGGCCGTACCGCGCAGGATCACGAACGCGACGATCGCCTGGCCGGTGGTCTCGTCGGCGGCACCGACGACGGCCGCCTCGGCGACCGAGGGGTGGGAGACGAGCGCCGACTCCACCTCGGTGGTGGAGATGTTGTGCCCGGACACGAGCATCACGTCGTCGACCCGGCCCAGCAGCCAGATGTCGCCGTCGTCGTCCTTCTTCGCGCCGTCACCGGCGAAGTACCTGCCCTCGAAGCGGGACCAGTAGGTGTCGATGAACCGCTGGTCGTCGCCCCAGATGGTGCGCAGCATCGACGGCCACGGCTCGGTCAGCACCAGGTAGCCACCGCCGCCGTCGGGCACCTCGTTCGCCTCGTCGTCGACGACGGTCGCGCTGATGCCGGGCAACGGCGTCTGCGCGGAGCCGGGCTTGGCGGTGGTGACGCCGGGCAGCGGCGAGATCATCATCGCGCCGGTCTCGGTCTGCCACCAGGTGTCCACCACGGGCGTGGCGTCCGCGCCGATGTTCTTGCGGTACCAGATCCACGCCTCGGGGTTGATGGGCTCGCCGACCGAGCCGAGGACGCGCAGGGAGGACAGGTCGAACTTGGCGGGGATGTCGTCGCCCCACTTCATGAACGTCCGGATCGCCGTCGGCGCCGTGTAGAGGATCGTGACCTTGTACTTCTGCACGATCTCCCAGAACCGGCCCTGGTGCGGGGTGTCCGGCGTGCCCTCGTACATGACCTGGGTCGCGCCGTTGGCCAGTGGGCCGTACACGATGTACGAGTGGCCGGTGACCCAGCCGACGTCGGCCGTGCACCAGTACACGTCCGTCTCCGGCTTGAGGTCGAAGACCGCCCAGTGGGTGTACGCCGTCTGGGTGAGGTAGCCGCCGGAGGTGTGCAGGATGCCCTTCGGCTTCCCGGTCGTGCCGGAGGTGTAGAGGATGAACAGCGGGTGCTCCGCCTCGAACGCCTCCGGGGTGTGCTCGGCGGACTGCCGCTCGACGAGCTCGTGCCACCACACGTCCCGGCCCTCGGTCCACGCCACGTCCTGGCCGGTACGGCGCACCACGAGCACGTGCTCGACGTTGTCGACCTTGCCGATCGCCTCGTCCACGGCGGGCTTGAGGGCGGACGGCTTGCCCCGCCGGTAGCCGCCGTCGGCGGTGATGACGACCTTGGCGTCCGCGTCCTGGATGCGGGTGGCGAGCGCGTCCGCCGAGAAGCCGCCGAAGACGACCGAGTGCGCGGCGCCGATCCGGGCCGAGGCCAGCATCGCGATCGCGGTCTCCGGGATCATCGGCATGTAGATGGCGATCCGGTCGCCCTTGCGGACGCCCAGCTCCAGCAGGGCGTTGGCCGCCTTGGAGACCTCGTCCTTCAGCTCGGCGTAGGTGATCGAGCGGCTGTCGCCGGGCTCGCCCTCGAAGTGGATGGCGACACGGTCCCCGTGCCCTGCCTCCACATGCCGGTCCACGCAGTTGTAGGCGACGTTCAACTCGCCGTCCTTGAACCACTTCGCGAACGGCGGGTTCGACCAGTCCAGCGTCTCGGTCGGTTCCTTGGCCCAGGTCAGCCGACGGGCCTGCTCGGCCCAGAAGCCGAGCCTGTCAGCCTTGGCCTGTGCATACGCCTCCGCGGTGACGTTGGCATGCGCGGCCAGGTCGGCGGGGGGCGCGAACCTGCGTTCTTCCTTGAGCAGGTTGGCCAGGCTTTCGTTACTCACGACATCTCCCTTTCGAAGGGTGTCCGTTGTGTCCCAGGCCACAGCTCATCAGACGCGGGGGTCCGGTGACAAGAGTCCGCGGCCAAATTGGTTTAGACCTGTCTCGGGGTGATCGTTCACAACGGACTGCGCAACTCTTCCGTAGCGCTCCCGTCCTCTCTCCCGCCCTCTCTCACGTCCTCGAACACCGTCCCGCTTCGACCGAGCAGATACGCCTGCGCCTCGCCCACGTGGAAGTACATCCCGTGCAGCGCCAGCCGGCCCCCGGCCAACGCCCGGGCCACCGGGGCGTGCGCCCGCAGGTGCTCCAGCTGCTGGACCACGTTGGTCAGGCACAGCTGCTCCACCGCGTCGGCTGGTGCCCGCCCGGCCAGCCGTGGCCGGGTGCGCCGGTCGTCGGCCATCCGGGCCAGGCTCGGCAGGCCGTGCCGGAGCCACCGCCTCAGCGGCGTCGCAGTACCCCCGGGCCCGGCGCTCAGCAGCGCCTGCATCGCCCCGCACCCGGAGTGCCCGCACACCGTGATGGACCGCACCTTCAGTACGTCCACGGCGTACTCGACGGCGGCCGCCACCGACTCGTCGCCGTGCTCCTCGCCCGGCATCGGCACCAGGTTGCCGATGTTGCGGACGACGAACAGGTCGCCGGGACCACTGGCAGTGATCATCGACGTGACGAGCCGGGAGTCCGCACAGGTGAGGAAGAGCTGCGCCGGCCGCTGGCCCTCCCGGGCGAGCCGCGCCAGCTCCTCCCGCACCAGCGGTGCGGTGTTGCGCTGGAACGAGCCGATCCCACTGACCAGTTCATGTCCGGCCTCCCGTCCGTCGGGGGCGGCGACGGCCTCCGGGAAGCAGGCCCGGTGAGTGCGCCAGGGCGTCCAGGGCCGGCACCGGCAGGCGGCGGACGGGGCGGGCCCGGTGGAAGTGGAGGGGCTCGGTCCGGTAGGCGGGGTCTGCGTGGCGGCAGGGGTCGGTCCGGCGTACGGGGTTGGCCCGGCGGTAAGGGCCGGTCCGGCGTACGGGGTTGGCCCGGCGGTCTGGGGCGCATCGGTGGGCGCGGTTTGCTTTGCGGTTGGGCTCGGCTCGGTGGTCGGGGGCGGCTCGGCGGTCCGGATTCCGCCGCGCCGACCCGGCAGTTCGGCCGTACCGCCGCGCGCGGTGTGGTAGCTGCGCCAGTCCTGCAGTGACTCGTACGCCGCGTGGTCCATGAACGAACCGTCCAACTCCACGACGGCGTGGGCGCCTTGGGGTACGAGATGCAGGAACCGGCTGAGCCGGGGCACCGCGAGGAAGGTCAACTGACCTCGGATCCTTACGTAATGGACTTCCCCCTTCTCGTCATGGGTGATGCGGGTGCGGGCGAGGCGGTGCAGGGCGACGGCGACCGCCACGGCGACCCCGAGGAGCACGCCCTGCAGGACGCCGAGGAGCACCACGCCGAGTGTGGTCGCGGCGTAGACCGGCACTTCGCGGTGGCGCGTCACCGTGCGGATGTGGTGCAGGGACACCATCTGGATACCGATGGCCATGACCAGGGCGGCGAGGGAGGCGAGCGGGATCTCCTCCAGGGCCGGGACCATCAGCAGCGCGGCGACTACTACGAGAACGCCGTGCAGCATCGTGGAGTTCCGGCTCACGGCACCCGAGTTCACATTGGCGGTACTGCGCACGGCCACCCCGGCCACCGGCAGTCCGCCGAGTGCCCCGGAGACCACGTTGGCGGCGCCCTGGCCCAGCAGCTCCCGGTCCAGGTGGGAGCGGCCGGCCCGGGGGAGCGGGTCGGGTCGGGCCGCGACCAGCTTGTCCACGGCCACCGCGCCGAGCAGCGACTGCACGCTGCACACCAGGGTGGTGGTGAGCACGGCGGCGGCCAGGCCCAGCGCCGGGCCCTCGGGCAGCCCGGCCAGGGCGTGACTGCGCCAGGACGGCAGGTCGGCTCTGGGCAGGGCCAGGCCGGTGAGGGCCGCCGTGGCGGTGGCCCCGGCGACGGCGACGAGGGCGGCCGGTACGCGTCCGAGCATCCGGCCGGCGCGGCCGGGCAGGCGTGGCCAGGCCAGCAGCAGGGCGAGCGTCAGCGCGCTCATCGAGACGGCGGCCGGATGCAGGTGGGCCAGCTGCGCGGGCAGCGCCCGCAGGTTGGTGAGGACGGAGCTGTCGGGGCTGCCGCCGAGGACGATGTGCAGCTGGGCGACGGCGATGGTGATGCCGATACCGGCGAGCATGCCGTGCACCACCGCCGGGCTGACCGCGAGCGCGCCGCGTGCCACCCGCAGGCAGCCGAGGCCGAGTTGGGCGGCTCCGGCGAGGACGGTGATGCCGCAGGTCGCCCGCCAGCCGTAGCGGTGGATCAGGTCGGCGGTGACCACCGTGAGTCCGGCGGCCGGGCCGCTGACCTGGAGCGGGCAGCCGCCGAGCCGGCCGGCGACGATTCCGCCCACGGCGGCGGCGACGAGGCCGCCCTGGAGCGGGGCACCGGTGGCCAGGGCGATGCCGAGGGACAGGGGCAGAGCGATCAGGAAGACCGCGACGGCCGCCGACAGGTCGGCGCCCGCCACGGGGAAGCGGGGCCGGCGGCTCGGCGGTGGGCCGTGCGGCGGGTGCGGGTCCGGGTGTGGGCGCTGGGTGTGCGGGGGTGCGCAGGCAGACATGGTCCCGTCTCCTCCGGGGCGGCGGGATGGAGCAACGCTTGGTAAAGGAACCGTAATCCTCCGTAAAGGACATACATAACTTTTCATGGCAAATGGACCAGTCAATCCCTTGCATGGGTGAACTAATCATTTGATCGGCTTGTCGTACTAATTCCTTCTCGGGCTCATGCGACCTTGGCCGCACTGCCGGTCCAAGCCCGGCACATCACCAGAAAACGGCCCTCGTCGGCCTTTGCCTGAGAGAAGGAAGAAGGTGGGCGGAACATGGCCGCCACCCAGAGGATCGCCGTCGGCGCCATGGTCGTCGCGGCCTGTGCCTCGTCGCTCGCCGGTTGCGCGACCGGCGCCCACGGTTCGAAGGAAGGAGCGCCCGGCCCGCAGAAGGCGGCCCCGGCGCCCCAGAGCGTGCTCCGGCTGATCGGTGACGGATCCACCGCCTACACCGGCTCTCAGCCGCATCTGCCCGGGCCCGAGCGGCTGAAGCCGGGTCAGAAGCCCCCGCAGTTCGTCGTGTTCTCCTGGGACGGCGCGGGCGAGGACAGCCAGAAGCTGTTCTCGCACTTCCGCGAGGTCGCCAAGGAGAACCACGCGACCATGACGTACTTCCTCAGCGGTGTGTACATGCTGCCGAAGGAGAAGCGCGAGCTGTACAAGCCGCCGCAGCATGAGCCGGGCAGCTCCGACATCGGCTTCAACGACGAGAAGGGCATCGCCGACACCGTCAAGCAGGCCCGGCTGGCCTGGCTCGAGGGCAATGAGATCGGCACGCACTTCAATGGCCACTTCTGCGGGCCCGACGGCGGGGTCGGCACCTGGTCGGTGGACGAGTGGAAGAGCGAGATCGCCCAGGCCAAGCAGTTCGTGAAGACCTGGAAGACCAACACCGGCATGAAGGGGTCGGCCCCGCTGCCCTTCGACTACGACAAGGAGCTGATCGGCGCCCGCACCCCCTGCCTGGAGGGCCAGAAGAACTTCATGAAGGCGGCTCGCCAGCTGGGCTTCCGCTATGACTCCAGCGGGGTGAACAACCAGGTCTGGCCCAAGAAGAAGGACGGCCTGTGGGACCTGTCGATGCAACTGGTGCCCTTCCCCGGGCACACCTTTGAGCAGCTGACCATGGACTACAACTTCATGGTCAACCAGTCCGGCACCAAGACCCAGGGCGACCCGGACAAGTTCGACTACTGGGGCGACCAGATGCGAGACGGCCTGATCAAGGGCTTCTACCGGGCCTACGACGGCAACCGCGCCCCGCTGATCATCGGCAACCACTTCGAGTCCTGGAACGGCGGCACCTACATGCGTGCCGTCGAGGACACCGTGAGGGAGGTGTGCAACAAGCCCGACGTGCGTTGTGTCTCCTTCCATCAGCTGGTCGACTGGCTGGACGCCCAGGACCCGAAGACCCTGGAGAGGCTGCGCACCCTGGAGGTGGGTGAGGTACCCCGGCAGGGCTGGGCGACCTTCCTCTCCGGCCGCCCGGCCCCGGCGCCCAAGGGCGTGCCCGGGGCGCCGGCGGTCACGCGGTAGGCGTCACCCGTAGGTCGTAGGCGTCACCCGTAGGTCGTAGGCGCCGCCCGTAGGCCCTAGCCGTCACACGAAGCCGCAAGTGCCACACGAAGCCGTAGGCGTCACACGGCGGTTGTGACCTCCGTGCCGAGGCTTTCGCCGAGCACGAAGGCGGGGTCGACCTGCGCCGCCAGATCGGCCCCGGTCCGCTCGTTGCCCCACGCCTCGGCGTTCTTCAGGTGGAAGTGCACCATCTGGCGCGTGTAGCGCTCCCAGTCCCGCAGCTCGTAGGTGGCGTCGGTGGCGGCTTGCAGGGTGTGCAGGGCGCGGGCGTTGGCCTCCTCCAGCAGATCGAAACGGGGCGGCCGGCCCTTCTCCATGGCGCGCACCCAGTCCGAGCGGCCGAAGGTCACGAGCAGGTCGTCCCCGACCTCCGCGCGCAGGAAGTCGATGTCGTCCTGTTCCTGGATCTTGTTGCCGACGACCTTCAGGGCCACGCCGAAGTCGCGGGCGTACTCCTTGTACTGGCGATAGACGGAGACCCCCTTCCGGGTCGGCTCGGCGACGAGGAACGTCATGTCGAAGCGGGTGAACATGCCGGAGGCGAAGGAGTCCGAACCGGCGGTCATGTCGACCACCACGTACTCGTCGGGGCCGTCGACGAGGTGGTTCAGGAACAGCTCCACCGCTCCCGTCTTGGAGTGGTAGCAGGCGACCCCCAGGTCGGCGTCCGTGAAGGGGCCCGTGACCATCAAACGGACGGCGCCGCCATCGAGTTCCACCGGCCGCGCGCAGGCGTCGTAGACCGGATTCGGCTCCCGCACCCGGACCAGCCGCGAGCCCTCGCCGGGCGGGGTCGTCTTGATCATCGTGGCGGCGGAGGCGATGCGCGGGTTGCTGCCGCGCAGATGGTCCTTGATCAGCGGCAGCCGTTCGCCCATGGCGGGCAGCGCGGCGGCCTCCGCCTCGTCGAGACCGAGTGCGGGCCCGAGGTGCTGGTTGATGTCCGCGTCGATGGCGACCACCGGGGCGCCGGCCGCCACGAGGTGGCGGATGAAGAGGGAGGAGAGCGTG
This sequence comes from Streptomyces sp. NPDC001153, assembly GCF_053598315.1. Classification (NCBI taxonomy): domain Bacteria; kingdom Bacillati; phylum Actinomycetota; class Actinomycetes; order Kitasatosporales; family Streptomycetaceae; genus Streptomyces; species Streptomyces sp. NPDC001153. The sequence goes on along the minus strand of NZ_JBSFJZ010000017.1, from coordinate 14,994 downwards.
GTCTTGCCGCTGCCGCCCTTCCCGACGAAAGCAATTTTCATGTTCACCAAGCGTAGTCGGTCGATAGCTGTACGTGTCAGGCGGAAGTGAAGAAGACCACTCCTTCGAGGGGTCGGCCGACGGGGTGCGTAGTGTCGTACTCATGAGTACGACAGGCGCGAACGCCGACCCGCTCGCGGCCCTGGGCTCGCTGCCCGGCGTGGCCGACTCCGTGGAATCCGTGCGCAAGGCCGTGGACCGGGTCTACGGGCACCGGGTCATGCGGCGCCGCAGCGCCGAGATCACCTCCGAGGCGGCCCTGCGCGCTGCCCGCGGCTCCGCGGCGCTGTCCGGGGCCGACTGGGCCCTGGAGGAGGTACGGCGGCGTACCGACTTCGGCGGCGATGCCGAGGCGCGCGTCATGGGCGCGGCCCTCAGGCTGTCGGCGGAGGCGGGGCAGCTGCTGTCCATCTGGCGGCAGTCGCCTCTCAGGGTGCTGGCCCGGCTGCACCTGGTGGCCGCGGCGAGCAACGACGACGAGGTCGGCAGGCCGCGCCAGGCCGGCGAGACGGTGGACGAACCGCTGCTCGAGCTGCCGCTGCCGGACGCGGCGGAGGTCTCCGGCCGACTGGAGGGGCTCGCGGACCTGATCATCGCCGGGTCGTCCGCGCCCGCGCTGGTCACGGCCGCCGTGGTGCACGGCGAGCTGCTCGCGCTACGGCCCTTCGCGTCCCACAACGGACTGGTCGCGCGCGCGGCCGAGCGGATCGTGCTGATCGGCAGCGGCCTGGACCCGAAGGCGATCTGCCCGGCCGAGGTCGGCCACGCCGAACTGGGCCGCGCCTCCTATCTGGCGGCGCTGGACGGATACGTCTCCGGCACCCCCGAGGGCATGGCGGCCTGGATCGCGCACTGCGGCCGGGCGATCGAACTGGGTGCGCGCGAGTCGACGGCGGTGTGCGAGGCGCTGCAGCGCGGAGCGGCCTGAGAAGCGGTCCCTGAAACGGTTGCGGCGGTACGAGTCGTCTCGTACCGCCGCTGGCATGCTCACCGGGTTACCAAGCGTCCTCGATATGTGCCCATCAGGTCGGGGACTTTGCCCGTCACCTGGTGCTGCTGGCCCGTAATCGACGGGTCGACGTCGCGTGGGTGCCCGGTGTTCATGCGAGGTCCGTGGGCCAACTGCGTAGTGGTAGGTGATCCTCTCGGATGTCCTGTGGTCTCGCGGGCCTAAGGTCTTTGTACCGCGAGCCGGGAGGAAGCGGAACCCCTGCCTGTGGTTCTTTACTTTCCGTATCAAACGGGAGTGAAACGGGCGCGGGTCAGGCGGTGCTCCGGCGCCGGCTGGTGTACCAGACGAGGCCGGCGGTCGCGGCCGCCGCTCCTATGGCCGCCGCCGCGACCAGCGCCGGGCGGGGCGGGACGGAGAACGAGGGCAGCCGCTTCTTCAGCGGGACCGGCCGGCGGAACTCCAGAACCGGCCACCCGCGCGCGAGTGCCTCGCGACGCAGGGCACGGTCCGGGTTCACCGCGTGCGGGTATCCGACCGCCTGGAGCATGGGCAGATCGGTCACCGAGTCGCTGTAGGCGTAGCAGCGGTCGAGGTCGTAGCCCTCGGACGCGGCCAGCTCCCGGATCGCCTCGGCCTTGGTCGGGCCGTAGGCGTAGTACTCCACCTCCCCGGTGAAGCAGCCGTCCTCGCCGACGACCATGCGGGTGGCCACCACCCGGTCGGCGCCGAGCAGTTCGCCGACGGGCTCGACCACCTCGGCGCCCGAGGTCGACACGATCACCACGTCCCGGCCGGCCGTGTGGTGCTCCTCGATGAGGGAGGCGGCCTCGTCGTAGATGATCGGATCGATCAGGTCGTGCAGGGTCTCGGCGACGATCTCCCGCACCTGCTGCACGTTCCAGCCGCGGCACAGGGTGGACAGATACTCGCGCATGCGCTCCATCTGGTCGTGATCCAGGCCGCCGGCCAGGAAGACGAACTGGGCATATGCGGTGCGCAGTGCGGCCCTGCGGTTGATCAGCCCGCCTTGGTAGAAGGACTTGCTGAAGGTGAGCGTGCTCGACTTCGCAATGACCGTCTTGTCCAGGTCAAAGAAGGCTGCCGCGCGGGGCAAGGAGTGGTTTTCCACGCCCCTGAGCATAGGCGCCCACCATTCGGCGTAAGGTGGGGCGTGTGGGTTTGCCTGAGAGGGCTCTCGGGTACACCATGGAAGTCACGGATCGTTCGCGACCGTGCTAACCCGGTCCGACTCCTCCCCCCCCGAGTCGGCCGTGGGGACGACCCCCGCTCTCCCCCCCGGCGGGGGTCGTCGCATGTCCGGATGGGTTTTCTACCCTCCTCCTCATTGTTCACGCGACCGCGGGGTCGGTACGGCACCGCCACGGCCGCCGCTTCGGCCCGCCCGTGATCCGTTACTCCGGGTAATCGCCGCGCTGCTCTGTGGAAGTCGCACAGGGATCGGTACAGAGGTCACCGGTATGGGTGACGGCGATATTCACAGCCCCTGACTTGTCCACAGTTTTCGACCAAGATCCACATGATTTCGCGGACCGCTGCACCGTGATTCCAGCGCGCTCGGCCACGGCGAGTTCATGGCCGGTTCCGATTGCCGGAGCGCCTATGGCCGGTTTCTGTCGGCCGTGCATATGGGGGGCCGCTTGCCGGTTCTTCACACCTTTGGGAATCGCGTGGCCGCAGGGGCTGCGCGGCCCACGCAGCGAAGGGGGAACACCCGTGACCGCAGCCGTCACCCACGACCCGCCGCCCGGCTCCCCGGACCGGCCGGGCAGGCCGCTCATCGTCACCGAGGACGCCGAACTCCTGGACGACCTGCTGCGCCTGTGCGCGGCCGCCGGCGCCACACCCGAGGTCCACCACGGCGTCCCCGAACACGGCGACGGCTGGGAGCTGGCCCCGCTGGTGCTGGTCGGCGACGACGCCGTCCGCCGGGTCGGCGGGGCCACGCGCCGGCGCGGAGTGGTGCTGGTCGGCCGTGACCAGGACGACCCGGGGGTGTGGAAACGCGCCGTGGAGATCGGTGCCGACCACGTCCTGATGCTTCCCGACGGCGAGCAGTGGCTGGTCGACCGCATCGCCGACGTCGCCGAGGGAGTCGGCCGCCCGGCCCTCACCGTCGGGGTGATCGGCGGCCGGGGCGGGGCCGGCGCCTCCACGCTCGCGTGCGCGCTCGCCGTCACCTCCGCGCGCGAGGGACTGCGCACCCTCCTCGTGGACGCCGATCCGCTCGGCGGCGGACTCGACGTACTCCTCGGCGGCGAGAGCGTCGACGGACTGCGCTGGCCCGCCTTCGCCGCCTCGCGCGGCCGCGTCGGCGGCGGCGCCCTGGAGGAGTCGCTGCCCGAACTGCACTCCCTGCGCGTGCTGAGCTGGGACCGCGGGGACTGCGTCGCCGTCCCGCCGCAGGCGGTGCGCGCGGTCCTCGCCGCGGCCCGCCGACGCGGTGGCACGGTCGTGGTGGACCTGCCCCGCCGCCTCGACGACGGGGTCGCCGAAGTCCTCGCCCAGCTCGACCTGGCACTGCTTGTCGTCCCCGCCGAACTGCGTGCGGTCGCGGCCGCCGGTCGGGTCGCCTCCGCCGTCGGCATGGTCGTCCGCGACCTGCGCGTGGTGGTACGCGGGCCGTACGCGCCGGGCCTGGACGACCAGGAGGTGGCTCGGTTGCTCGGCCTGCCGCTGGCCGGCGAGGTACCGGTCGACCCGCCGCTGCTGGGCCCGCGGGGCGGCGCGAAACCCCCTGGCGCGACCGGACGCGGCCCGCTCGCCCGCTTCTGTACGAACTTCTGGGAGCGCGCGCTGGCCGAGGCCGGAGGCAGCCGATGACCCTCCCCGGACTCGACCGCGCGGACGGCGCGGCCCTGCTCGACGGCGTCCGGCGCCGGCTGGCCGAGAGCGGCGCGGAACCCACCCCCGCGCGCGTGGCCCAGGCCCTGCGCGAACAGGGCCGGGTGCTCGGCGACGCCGAAGTCCTCGGCGCGGCCCGGCAGCTGAGGTCCGAACTCGTCGGCACCGGCCCCCTGGAGCCGCTGCTCGCCGACCCGGACGTCACCGACGTCCTGGTGTCCGCTCCCGACCGGGTGTGGGTCGACCGCGGCGGCGGCCTGGAGCTGACCCCGGTGACCTTCCCCGACGCGGCGGCCGTACGACGCCTCGCGCAGCGACTGGCCGCGGTGGCCGGACGCCGGCTGGACGACGCCCGGCCGTGGGCGGACGCGCGGCTGCCCGACGGCACCCGCCTGCACGCGGTGCTGCCGCCGGTCGCCGTCGGCTGCACCTGCCTGGCCCTGCGGGTCGTACGGCCCCGGGCGTTCACGCTGGAGGAACTGGTCGAGGCAGGCACGGTGCCGCCCGGCGGCGACCGCATCCTGCGGGCGCTGCTCACGGCCCGGCTGTCCTTCCTCGTCAGCGGCGGCACCGGAAGCGGCAAGACGACCCTGCTCAGCGCCCTGCTGGGGCTGGTCGGGGCGGGTGAGCGGATCGTGCTCGCCGAGGACTCGGCCGAACTGCGCCCGGACCACCCGCATGTCGTCCGGCTGGAGACCCGGCCCGCCAACCAGGAGGGCGCGGGCCTGGTCACCCTGGAGGACCTCGTCCGGCAGGCGCTGCGGATGCGGCCCGACCGGCTGGTCGTCGGAGAGGTCCGCGGACCCGAGGTCGTGCACCTGCTCGCAGCCCTCAACACGGGCCATGAGGGCGGCTGTTGCACCGTCCATGCCAACGCCGCCGGAGACGTCCCCGCCCGCCTGGAGGCCTTGGCCACGGCCGCCGGGCTCGACCGGGCCGCGCTGCACAGCCAGCTCGCGGCCGCGCTCTCCGTGGTCCTGCACCTCGTACGGGACCGGTCCGGGCGGCGCCGGATCGCCGAGGTGCACGTGCTGGAGCGGGACGCCACGGGGCTGGTCCGGACGGTGCCGGCGCTGCGCCGGGGCGAGCGGGCCTTCGTACGGGAGCGGGGCTGGGAGCGGCTGCGCCAACTGCTCGGTGCGGATGACGAGTTCGAGGCTCAGTGAGACAGACCGGCGAGAGAGCGACCGAGAGAGCAACTGAGAAGGCAACTGAGAGAGCAACCGAGAGGGCGAGTGAGAGAGGTGACGGAAGTGATCGGCGGGATCGGTGAGACGTCCATGGGCGCGGCGCTGATCTGTCTCGGCGCGCTGGCCTGGCTGCTGAGCGGGCGGCACTACGGAATGCGGCGGGCGCGACTGCTGCTCGCGGGCGGCGGAGCGGTGACGAGCGGCCCACCCTCCTGGGACCGGGCCCTAACGGAACTGCGAAGGCTGCGCGGACGGTTGGGAGTCGAGTGGTGGGCGCCGGCGGCCGGCCTGCTGCTGGGGCTGCTGGGGGCCTCGGTGATTCCGGTCGTCGCGGGGGCGGCCGGGGTGCCGGTGCTGCGCCGGGTGCGGCTGGCCCGGCAGGCCCGGCAGGTCCGGGAGGGGCGGGCGGACGCGGTGATCGCCCTGTGCGGGGCGCTCGCCGGGGAGGTGCGCGCCGGACGGCAGCCGGGCGAGGCGCTGTTGCGTGCGGCGCGGGACTCCGGCGGACTCGCCGAGGCGCAGGCGGCCGTGGTCGCGGCGGCGCGGTTCGGCGGTGACGTGCCCGGCGCGCTCACCGCGGCGGCCCGGCAGCCGGGCGCCGAGGGGCTGCTCGGGCTCGCCGCGTGCTGGCGGGTGGCCGTGGACCGGGGCGCCGGGCTCGCGGCGGGCCTGGACCGGCTGGAGGCGGCCCTGCGCGCCGAGCGGGACCAGCGTGCCGATCTGCGCGCCCAGTTGGCGGGTGCCCGGGCGACCACGGTGCTGCTCGCCGTGCTCCCCGCGCTCGGCCTGCTCCTCGGCTCCGCCATGGGCGCGGCCCCGCTCCACGTCCTGCTCCACACGGGCGCCGGCCTCGGTTGCCTGGCGATCGGGTCCGCCTTCGAGGTGGCCGGGATGTGGTGGGCCGTGCGGATCGTGCGGGGAGCGGGAGCGGGAGCGGGAGCGGGGTGAGGGGGCACGCGGTGGTCTTCGGGGCGGGCGCGCGAGGGATGCGCCGGCCAGGGCATCCGGGGTGGGGAGCGAACTGCGGTGCGTGGGCCGGGACGTCCGGGAACTGGTGGCGGGCCGGCAGGTGTGGCGCGGTGGTGGGGAGTCGGGGGGTGCGGGGCCTGGCGGCCGGGGCGGTATGCGCGGGCCAAGGCGTGGGCAATGGGGGCGTCCCGTACCGGGCGACGTGGCGGGACAGGCGGGCGGGAGCGTGCGAGGAAGCGTGCTGTCAAGGGCGTGTGGAGCGGGAGCGGTCAGCGGGGGAGCGGAGCGGCGTGTGCGGGACGAGGTGCGTGACGGGGCGGGTCGGCTGGGACGTGTGGGGAGAGCGGGCGGTATGAGCGGGGAAGTTGTCCACAGGCTGGGGGCGGCCGGGGGTGCTGTGCTGGTCCTCGGCTGGGCGGTTCGGCGGTTGGAGCTGGTCCGCAGGAGGCGTCGGGCACGGCGACGGGTGACCGAGCTGCTCGGTCTCGAAGTGCCGGTGCCCAGGCGGCGGTTCGCGTCGGCGGGCGTAGCGCGGCGGTGGCTGCCGTTGGCGGGGGCGATGTGCGGTGCCTGGGTCCTGGTCGGCGGTGTGACCGGCGCCGTGCTGGGGCTGGGCGCCGGAGTCGTGCTGTGGTGGTGGCGGAGCCGGGAGGCGGCCGCCGGCCGGGCGGAGCCCGTCGACACGGCCGCCGCCACACGCCAACTCCCGCTGGCCGCCGATCTGCTGGCCGCCTGTGTCGCGGCCGGAGCCGCACCGGTGATCGCCGCACAGGCGGTGGGGGAGGCGCTCGACGGGCCGGTCGGGGAGGCGCTGGCGCGGGGTGCGGCCGAGGTGCGGCTCGGCGGTGAACCGGCTCAGGCCTGGCGGCGGTTGGCCGAGCTGCCAGGTGCCGCAGCGCTGGCGCGGCTGCTGGAGCGGGCCGACGAGTCCGGGCTCCCGGCGGCCGGTCCGGCCGCCCGCCTCGCCTCCGACGCACGCGCACAGTGGGCCCGCACCGCCACGGCCCGGGCCCGGCGCGCGGCCGTACTGATCTCCGCCCCGGTGGGCCTGTGCTTCCTGCCCGCCTTCATCGCGGTGGGCGTCCTGCCCGTCGTGATCGGACTCGCGGGCGGCGTGATGGGAGGCAGGTGAGGCGTACGAGAGCGAACGAGCCCAGGCGGCCACCGAGCCGAGCAATCGCGGAGAACCACGAAAGACCTGAATCCCAAGGGGGCTGGAATGCACAGGAAGACCAAGGAAGCGACGGTACGGCTGCGGCGGAAGGGCCGCGGGGACGCCGGAATGGTGACGTCCGAGTACGCGATGGGCATCATCGCGGCCGTCGGTTTCGCGTTGCTGCTCTACGAAGTCGTCACCAGCGGCCAGGTCCGGGCGGAGCTGCAGGACATCGTGAAGAAGGCCCTCAGTGCGCGGATGTGAGCGAGGAGCCGACCGGGGGTTCGTGACCGCGGAGGCGGCCGTGGTGCTGTGCGTGCTGGTGGCGTTCACGATGGCACTGGTCTGGGGGCTGCTCGTGGTGGCCGCACAGATCCAGTGCGTGGACGCCGCCCGCATCGGCGCCCGGGCCGCCGCCCGTCAGGACCCGGCCGACGCCGTGGTGACGGTGACCCGGCAGGCCGCGCCGCGCGGCGCCCGGGTGACGGTCGGTCGCGAGGGCGACCAGGTACGGGTGACGGTGGTGGCCAGACCGCCGGTGCTGAGCGGACTGCCGTTCGAGCTGCGGGAGCAGGCCGTCGCACCGGCCGAGGAGACCGCGGCGACCGGGGAGGCGGAGCAGTGAGGGGCTGTGGGGCGAGGGAACGGCACCACTCGGACCGGGGGTCCGCCACCGTGTGGAGTCTGGGGGCGATGGCCGTGCTGTGCGCGGTGTTCGGCGCCGTGCTCGCGCTGGGGCAGGCCGTCGTCGTCCGGCACCGGGCGGCCGGCGGCGCGGATCTGGCGGCGCTCGCGGCGGCGGCCCACTGGGAGCAGGGCGGCGCGGCGGCCTGCGCGCGGGCCGAGCGGGTGGCGGCGGCCCAGGGGGTACGGCTGGTCCGGTGCACGGTCGTCGGCGAGACCTCGGACGTGACGGCGGCCTCGGGAAGAGGGCCGTTCGCGGCGGAGGCCAGGGCCAGAGCGGGGCCGGCGGGACCGGTGCCGAGCGGATCAGTGCCGAAGGTTCAGCGCGGGAAATCCCCTGCGTCCGGTGCACCGGCACCGGAAGACCCTGTACCTGGAGGACCGGTGCCGGAAGCCGTCGTACGGGGAGGACCGGTGCCGGAAGCCGCCGTACGGGCGAGGACGGGGGCTGGAAGCCGCAGTACCGGGAGGAGCGGGGCTCGAAGCGGCACCGTGAGGTGAGCCGTGCCCGGAGCCCCGTGCCGGGCTCCCTCGCCGGGAGGCCCCGCGCCGGGAGCCCCAGCGTCGGAAAGTCCTCGCGCCGGGAGGCCCCGCGCCGGGAGACCCAGCGCCGGAAAGCCCCCGCGCTGGAGCCCGCACCCATCGCGGACCCCTCGTGCCGGAGAGCCCCGCGCCGCACGCGCTCAACCCCGCGGTGCCGGCCCCGGAGCAGGCTCCTCCGTCGGCTGCTCCGCCGGAGCCAGCCCCTCCGCCGGCTGTTCCCGAACAGCCGACACGCCCGTCGGCTGCTCCGCCGGCTTCTCCTCCGGTGCCCCCCGCAACAGCACCGTGAGGAGCCGTACCGCCCCCCTCTTGTGCAGTGGGTCGTTGCCGTTGCCGCACTTGGGGGACTGGATGCAGGACGGGCAGCCGGCCTCGCACTCGCAGGAGGCGATGGCCTCGCGGGTTGCGGTGAGCCAGGTGCGGGCGGTGTGGAAGGCGCGCTCGGCGAAGCCCGCGCCGCCGGGGTGGCCGTCGTACACGAAGACCGTCGGCAGCAGGGTGTCCGGGTGCAGCGGGACCGAGACGCCCCCGATGTCCCAGCGGTCGCAGGTCGCGAAGAGGGGGAGCAGGCCGATGGAGGCGTGCTCGGCGGCGTGCAGGGAGCCGCCGAGGATCTCCGGGGTGATCCGGGCCTCGTCCAGCTGGTCCTCGGTGACCGTCCACCACACCGCGCGCGTGCGCAGCGTACGAGGAGGGAGGTCGAGTCTGGTCTCACCGAGCACTTCGCCGGTCATGAGGCGTCTGCGCAGGTAGGAGACCACCTGGTTGGTGACCTCGACCGAGCCGTAGCACAGGCGGCCCGCGCCCCACGGGATCTCGGTGTCCGTCTCCAGGACGGAGATCGACGTGGTGTCGCGGGCGACCGTGGAGTACGGCGGATCGGCCTGCTCGACCAGGGCGACCGAGTCCTCCAGGTCCAGCCGGCGGACCAGGTAGGTGCGGCCCTGGTGGAGGTGGACCGCGCCCTCGTGGACCGTGGAGTGCGCGGCGCCCGCGTCGACCGTGCCGAGCAGGCGACCGGTGCCGGACTCCACGACCTGCACCGGGCGCCCGCCCGCGCCGCGGATGTCGGTCAGGTCGGCGGCCCGCTCCCGGCGTGTCCAGTGCCAGGCCTTCGTCCGCCGGCGCAGCAGCTTCGCGGCCTCCAGCTGCGGCAGCACGTCCGCACAGGCAGGGCCGAAGAGGTCCAGGTCCTCCTCGGTCAGCGGGAGTTCCGCGGCGGCGGCGCACAGGTGCGGGGCGAGGACGTAGGGGTTGTCCGGGTCGAGGACGGTGGACTCCACCGGCTGGGCGAACAGGGCCTCGGGGTGGTGGACCAGGAAGGTGTCCAGCGGGTCGTCGCGGGCCACCAGCACGGCGAGCGCGCCCTGTCCGGAGCGGCCCGCGCGGCCCGCCTGCTGCCACAGGGAGGCGCGCGTGCCCGGGTAGCCGGCGATGACCACCGCGTCCAGGCCGGAGACGTCCACGCCGAGTTCCAGGGCCGTCGTGGCGGCGAGGCCGAGGAGTTCACCGGAGTGCAGGGCGCGTTCCAGGGCGCGGCGCTCCTCGGGGAGGTAGCCGCCGCGGTAGGCCGCGACCCGCCGGACCAGGGCGCGGTCGACCTCGGCCAGTTTCTCCTGGGCGATCACCGAGATCAGCTCGGCGCCGCGCCGGGACCGTACGAAGGCCACCGAGCGCACGCCCTGCACGGTGAGGTCGGTCAGCAGATCGGCGGTCTCGGCGGTGGCGGTACGCCGTACGGGCGCGCCCTTCTCGCCGTGCAGCTCGGTGAGCGGGGGCTCCCACAGGGCGAAGACCAGCTCCCCGCGCGGGGAGGCGTCGTCGGCGACCTCGAGCACCGGCAGGCCGGTCAGCCGGCGGGCGGCCACGGCGGGCTCGGCGGCGGTCGCCGAGGCCAGCAGGAAGACGGGCGAGGCGCCGTAGCGGGCGCACAGGCGGCGCAGCCGACGCAGCACCTGGGCGACGTGTGAGCCGAAGACGCCCCGGTAGGTGTGGCACTCGTCGATGACGACGTACTTGAGGGCCTTCAGGAAGGAGGACCAGCGCGGGTGGGAGGGGAGTATCCCGCGGTGCAGCATGTCGGGGTTGGTGAGGACGTAGTTGGCGTACTGGCGGATCCACTCCCGTTCCTCGAACGGGGTGTCGCCGTCGTACACGGCCGGGCGCACCGAGGTGCCGAGCGGTTGTGAAAGTTCCTTCACCGAACGGCACTGATCCGCCGCGAGCGCTTTGGTGGGCGCGAGGTACAGGGCGGTGGCGCCTCGGCCGTTCGGAGCCTCGGAGCCGTCCAGGAGGGTGGACAGGACGGGCACGAGGTACGCGAGGGACTTTCCGGAGGCGGTGCCGGTGGCGACGACCACCGAGTCACCGTCCAGGGCGTGCTCGGCGGCCAGCGCCTGGTGCGCCCAGGGGTGTTCGATGCCGCACGCCTGGACGGCCGCGATCACCTCGGACCGGATTCGGTCAGGCCAGACGGCATGGCGGCCCGCGCGCGGGGGCAAGTGCTCCGTATGAGTGATGCGCGCAGCCCGGCTCGGCCCGGAGGCGAGCCGGTCCAGAACCGCGCCCGGAGACGGGCGGGACGCCGGGTCCGCCGGGGATCGATCGGATCGGTGATTCTTGGCCATCGGCACCGAGTGTGTCACTGGCGTGACGGACAATGGAGTCAAGGCGTCGTGCACACCTGCCGGTAAGTGATTGAATGCCATCGCGGCTGGCGTTGCGTCCCTGGGGCCGCAAGCCGAGGTGTCCTTAAGGGCGACCGCTCGATAGCAAGGTGCTGGAGGATCCGTGGACCTGTCCCTGTCGACCCGTACCGTCGGCGATCGTACGGTCGTCGAGGTCGGTGGCGAAATCGATGTATACACCGCGCCCAAGCTGCGCGAGCAGCTGGTCGAGCTGGTGAACGACGGGAATTTCCACCTCGTCGTCGACATGGAGGGCGTGGATTTCCTCGACTCCACCGGACTCGGCGTGCTGGTCGGCGGCCTGAAGCGAGTGCGTGCCCACGAGGGCTCGCTGCGCCTGGTCTGCAACCAGGAGCGCATTCTCAAGATCTTCCGTATCACCGGCCTCACCAAGGTGTTCCCGATCCACACCTCGGTCGAGGAAGCGGTGGCGGCCACCGACTGACCCTGGAGCGGTGACCGGCGCCGGGCTCCCTTCGGAGCCCGGACGCCGGCCGATGGCGTCCGGTCCGCCGCGCCGGCGGCCGGGGCGTCGACCGGTTCCGTCCCGGGCCCTGAAGCGGCCCGGGGCACAGAAGCACATCAGGGGTGCGGGCTCCCGGCGGCCCTGCCCCCGACCGCACGCCCGTAGTCGCGAGGGGGATGCATGGCCACCGTCGAACTCCGCTTCAGCGCGCTGCCCGAGCACGTCCGGACCGCCCGGTTGGTGGCGGCCGCGGTGGCACGCAGGGCCGGAGTGGACGAGGCCGTCCTCGACGAGCTCCGGCTCGCCGTCGGCGAGGCCTGCTCCCGCGCCGTCGGACTGCACCAGAGCAGCGGCATCAGCGCGCCCGTGAAGGTGGCGCTGATCGAAGAGGAGAAACAGTTCTCCATCGAAGTCGGCGACGAGGCGCCGCACGCCGCCCCGGGCGACACGCCCGGCGCCGCGCAGGATGGCGAGGCGGAGGTCGAGGAGGACGAGATGGGCCTCGCGGTCATCAGCGGCCTCGTCGACGACGTCCAGGTCACCACCGGACACGACGGCGGCCTGATCCGCATGACCTGGCCGACCACACCGCCGGCCACGGCGCTGGTCTGAACGCCGCGCCGCACCACCTCACGAGGGCCCTGCCGAGCAGGGCCCTCGGTGTTTTTCCAGCGCAAGGCGCACATCCCGAATTCGTGAATAAATTCACGATCATTAAAAATGCCTCGGAGGCATTACTCCATTCGGGTGGTCGGGTGGGATCTCGATCATTTACTGATGGGTCGGCGGAGGCGAATTCCGTTTACCGCGCCCTGTTTAGATCACACTGAGGTACCTAGAATCCCCACATCTTGAGCTCAGCCCAAGCGTCAAGGAGGACGAATGGCGGGGCTTTCTACCCCTCAATCGGGTCATCCCACATCCCTCGCAGCCGCAGTTCTGACCGGCGACAACCGGATCATCGTGGCCGTCATCGCGGCGGTCGCGCTCGCCGCACTGGTGGTCGCGGGGATCCTGGTGCGTCAGGTGCTGGCCGCGGGCGAGGGCACCGACAGCATGAAGCGGATCGCCGAGGCGGTCCAGGAAGGCGCGAAGGCGTACCTCGCCCGGCAGTTGCGCACGCTCGGCGCATTCGCCGTGGTCGTCTTCTTCCTGCTCATGCTCCTGCCCGCGGACGACTGGAATCAGCGTGCCGGACGATCGGTGTTCTTCCTGATCGGTGCGGCGTTCTCGGCGGCCACCGGCTATATCGGCATGTGGCTCGCCGTGCGCAGCAACGTACGGGTCGCCGCGGCGGCCCGGGAAGCCACCCCGGGACCGGGCGAACCGCAAAAGGATCTCACCACCGTCTCGCACACCGCGATGAAGATCGCATTTCGCACGGGCGGCGTCGTCGGCATGTTCACGGTGGGGCTCGGCCTGCTGGGCGCCTCCTGCGTGGTGCTGGTGTACGCGGCCGATGCGCCGAAGGTGCTGGAGGGCTTCGGCCTCGGTGCCGCCCTGATCGCGATGTTCATGCGTGTGGGCGGCGGCATCTTCACCAAGGCCGCCGACGTCGGCGCCGACCTGGTCGGCAAGGTCGAACAGGGCATTCCGGAGGACGATCCGCGCAATGCCGCGACCATCGCCGACAACGTGGGCGACAACGTCGGCGACTGCGCGGGCATGGCGGCCGACCTCTTCGAGTCGTACGCCGTGACCCTGGTGGCCGCCCTGATCCTCGGCAAGGTCGCCTTCGGCAACTCGGGACTCGCCTTCCCGTTGCTCGTGCCCGCGATCGGCGTCATCACCGCGATGATCGGCATCTTCGCGGTCGCCCCGCGGCGCGCCGACCGCAGCGGCATGACGGCGATCAACCGCGGTTTCTTCATCTCCGCGGTGATCTCGCTCGCCCTGGTCGCGGTCGCGGTCTTCGTCTACCTGCCCTCGAAGTACTCCGCTCTGCACGGCGTGACGGACGCGGCGATCAGGGGCAAGGACGGCGATCCGCGGATCCTCGCCCTGGTCGCGGTGGCGATCGGCATCCTGCTGGCCGCCGTCATCCAGCAGTTGACCGGCTACTTCACCGAGACCAACCGCCGCCCGGTCCGGGACATCGGCAAGACCTCCCTCACCGGACCGGCCACCGTCGTCCTGTCCGGCATCTCGGTCGGCCTGGAATCCGCCGTCTACACCGCGCTGCTCATCGGGCTCGGCGTGTACGGCGCGTTCCTGCTCGGCGGTACGTCGATCATGCTCGCGCTGTTCGCGGTCGCGCTGGCCGGCACCGGCCTGCTCACCACGGTCGGCGTGATCGTCGCCATGGACACCTTCGGGCCGGTCTCCGACAACGCGCAGGGCATCGCCGAGATGTCCGGCGACGTCGAGGGCGCGGGCGCACAGGTGCTCACCAACCTGGACGCGGTCGGCAACACCACCAAGGCCATCACCAAGGGCATCGCCATCGCCACCGCTGTCCTCGCCGCGTCGGCGCTGTTCGGGTCGTACCGCGACGCGATCACCACCAACGTGCAGGACGTCGGGGCGAAACTCACCGGGCCGGGTGCGCCGATGAGTCTGTCCCTGGACATCTCGCAGCCCAGCAACCTCGTCGGCCTCATCGCGGGCGCCGCGGTCGTCTTCCTCTTCTCCGGACTGGCCATCAACGCCGTGTCGCGTTCGGCGGGTTCGGTGGTGTTCGAGGTGCGGCGGCAGTTCCGTGAGCGGCCCGGGATCATGGACTTCACCGAGAAGCCCGAGTACGGCAAGGTCGTCGACATCTGCACCAAGGACGCCCTGCGGGAGCTGGCCACGCCAGGTCTGCTCGCCGTGATGGCGCCGATCTTCGTCGGGTTCACGCTCGGCGTCGGCTCGCTCGGCTCCTACCTCGCCGGCGCGATCGGTGCGGGCACGCTGATGGCGGTGTTCCTCGCCAACTCCGGCGGCGCCTGGGACAACGCCAAGAAGCTGGTGGAGGACGGCCACCACGGCGGCAAGGGCAGTGAGGCCCACGCGGCCACGGTGATCGGCGACACGGTCGGTGACCCCTTCAAGGACACCGCCGGGCCGGCGATCAACCCGCTGCTGAAGGTCATGAACCTGGTCTCCCTGCTCATCGCGCCCGCGGTCATCAAGTTCTCCTACGGCAACGACAAGAACCTGGGCGTGCGGATCACGATCGCGCTCCTCGCGCTCGTGGTGATCGTCGTCGCCGTGTACGTCTCCAAGCGGCGCGGCATCGCCGTCGGCGACGACGAGAGCACCGGGCGGGTCTCCAACTCGGCGAACACGGCGGTGGTTTCCTAGCCGAAATCCCTGACTGTTCGAGAAGTCCTGCTCAACGGGCGGGGGGGGGGGCCCGGTTGTGGGGGCGCCCCCCCCCCGCCCGGGGTGGGGGGTGGGGTGAGGGGGGGGCGTTGGGGGGAGGCGGGGCGCGTGTGGGGGCGGGCACGAGGGGAGTGTTTTAT
>NZ_JBSFJZ010000016.1:0-195410 GCF_053598315.1 Streptomyces sp. NPDC001153 | reverse complement strand
GCCGCCCCTGGACGGAGGGGCGGCGCGGCTCTCTCGTCCGCGGTCAGCCCTCGGTTCCGGTCAGGCCGCCCAGCACTCCCCCGAGTCCTTCCGCCGCCGGGACGGCGCCGATCGGGCCCATCCGGGCGAGCGGTCCGGTCAGGCCGCCGAGGTCGCCGTCGTCCCCCGGCATGACACGGGTGTGGGCGACCGGGGTGTACTGGAGGGCCTGGACGGGGATGGCGGCGTAGTCGGTCAGTCCCGGCACCTGGGTGCCGGCCTGCGGGGCCATCGTCCCGAGCGAAGCGGGCCGCAAGGGCACGTCCGGGACGCGAGCGGCGTCCGCGGACGCCGTCGCCACGCCCGCACCCAGCGCCGCCGAGGCGGTCGCGAGGACGATCAGGGCGCGCCGCGCGGTGTGGTTGCGGGGGGACGTGTGTCGTGTCATGCGGGGTCACCTTCTGATACTCAGGGTGAAACGGTCGACACAGAGGGTAGTTGAGGCGGGAGTCACGCTCAAAAGCCGACCCGCGGGGTCGGCAGGCGCGCCGCCATGCGTCAAACTGGTGTTCCGTGAGCATTCATCCCCCGTCCCCCGCCCGTGTCGTGCTGCTGTGCGGCCCCTCGGGCTCGGGCAAGTCCCTTGTCGCCGCCCGTTCCGGGCTTCCCGTCCTGCGTCTGGACGACTTCTACAAGGAGGGCGACGACCCCACTCTGCCCCTGGTGGAGGGGAGTTCGGACATCGACTGGGACCACCCGGAGTCATGGGACGCGGAGGTCGCGGTGCAGGCCATCGCCCGGCTGTGCGCCACGGGTTCGGCACCGGTGCCGGTGTACGACATCGCGCTGAGTGCCCGTACCGGCGAGGAGACGCTGCACATCGGCCGTACCCCGCTGTTCATAGCGGAGGGCATCTTCGCCGCGGAGATCGTCGCGCGCTGCCGGGAACTGGGCGTGCTCGCGGACGCGCTGTGCCTGAGCCGCGGGCCGTTCACCACGTTCCGGCGGCGGTTCCTGCGGGATCTGAGCGAGGGCCGCAAGTCGGTGCCGTTCCTGTTGCGCCGCGGCTGGCGGCTGATGCGCGCGGAGCGCTCGATCGTCGCCCGCCAGGTGTCGCTGGGCGCGCATCCGTGCGACCGCGACGAGGCGCTGGGGCGGCTCGCGGCAGCCGCGGCGGGGCGGCACGCCCGTCGGCAGACGGTGGCGTGAGCGCCGTACGGAAACGGAAACGGGACTGGACAGGCCCCCCGACCCTCCAGTCCCGCTTCGCGCACTCCCCCGTTTCCCCCGTGGGCCCTCCCCCGGTGCTCCCCCGTGTCCCCCTCCGTTTTCCCCCGTGTCCCCCGTCGGGTCACCTCCCGGTGACCCCCGACCTTCAGGCGACCAGCTCGCCGAAGGCGTCCTCCTCGTCACGGCCGAAGCTGAGGACCTCGTCCTCGCGCAGCCGGCGCAGCGAGCGCCAGATGCTGGACTTCACCGTGCCGACACTGATGTCGAGGATCTCCGCGATCTCCGGGTCCGTACGGCCCTCGTAGTAGCGCAGGACCAGCATGGTGCGCTGGAGCTCGGGCAGCCGGGCCAGCGCCTGCCACAGGACCGCGCGCAGCTCGGTGCCGCGCATCGCGTCCGTGTCGGAGGGCGTCTCCGGCAGTTCCTCGGTCGGGTACTCGTTGAGCTTGCGGCGCCGCCAGGCGCTGATGTGCAGGTTGGTCATGGTGCGGCGGAGGTATCCGCCGACCGCGGCCTTGTCGCTGATCCGGTCCCACGCCTTGTACGTCGAGAACAGCGCGCTCTGCAGCAGGTCCTCGGCCTCGAAGCGGTCGCCGGTCAGGTGGTAGGCGGTGGCGTACAGGGAGGCGCGGCGCTCCTGGACGTAGGCGGTGAACTCCGCCTCCGTCAGGGAACGGCGCTGCTCCCCCGAGTCCTCCCTGTACGCGGATCCCCCGTGCGTCTCCCCCGTGTGCGCGTCAACCACCGTCATGTAGGCGGTGTGCTGACGCCCGGTGCCGCGAGCGCACCCCCGCCCGCTCACGGCACCGGACTTCTCGGAACCCCGGTGCACATCGTGCAGTCGCGTGATTACGGCGCTGGTGCTGATGCTGTGCAGCGTGTTCATCTCGCGCTCCCCGTGGTGGACTTCCGGTCGTTCGGTCCTGCCCGGGCCGGCTCGGCTGGCCGCCCTGCCCGTGCCCAAAAGACTGCCGGGGCGACTTCATGGACGTGTCCGCCGACTGTCACAGACCTGTCACAGGGGTCCGGCCCGGCATCGTCACAGGAAGTGCACAGATGGTGGCGGTGGGGAAGGCCCGGTGTCGGCGGGTCGTACGACAGCCCGTCCATGGGCCAGAATGAGCCCGTGCCTTCCCTGTTGCTGATCGAGGACGACGACGCCATCCGCACGGCCCTGGAGCTCTCCCTGACGCGCCAGGGCCACCGGGTGGCGACCGCTGCCAGCGGTGAGGACGGTCTGAAGCTGCTGCGCGAGCAGCGGCCCGACCTGATCGTGCTGGACGTGATGCTGCCCGGCATCGACGGCTTCGAGGTGTGCCGTCGCATCCGGCGCACCGACCAGTTGCCGATCATCCTGCTGACCGCGCGCAGTGACGACATCGACGTGGTGGTCGGGCTGGAGTCCGGCGCCGACGACTATGTGGTCAAGCCGGTGCAGGGCCGGGTGCTGGACGCCCGGATCCGGGCGGTGCTGCGGCGCGGGGAGCGCGAGTCCAGCGACTCGGCGACGTTCGGCAACCTCGTCATCGACCGGTCGGCGATGACCGTGACGAAGAACGGCGAGGACCTGCAGCTGACCCCGACCGAGCTGAGGCTGCTGCTGGAGCTGAGCCGGCGGCCCGGTCAGGCCCTGTCCCGGCAGCAGCTGCTGCGGCTGGTGTGGGAGCACGACTATCTCGGTGACTCGCGGCTCGTGGACGCCTGTGTGCAGCGGCTGCGCGCCAAGGTCGAGGACGTGCCCTCGTCGCCGACCCTGATCCGTACCGTCCGTGGTGTCGGCTACCGCCTGGACACTCCTCAGTGACCGACGAGCAGGGGGGGCTGCGCGGCTGGGCCGCGGGGCGCACGGGAAATCTGTCGCGGCTCAGGTTCACCAGCCTCAGGCTGCGCCTGGTCGTCGTCTTCGCGCTGGTGGCTCTCACGGCCGCCGTCTCGGCGTCCGGCATCGCCTACTGGCTGAACCGGGAGGCGGTGCTCACCCGCGCCCAGGACGCGGTGCTGCGCGACTTCCGGCAGGAGATGCAGAACCGCGCGGGCACGCTGCCGGCACACCCCACACAGGACCAACTCCAGCGCGTGGCGGGCCAGATGGCGGCGAGCAGCCAGCACTTCAGCGTGCTGCTGGTCGCCCAGGACACCGGTGGCAAGACGGTGTACGGCAACTCGGGCGGCATCAACGGCTTCTCGCTGGAGGACGTGCCGAAACCGCTGCGCGCGGCCGTGGACAAGCGGCAGAAGGTGACCGACGCCAACAAGGAGCCGTACCACCTGTACTGGCAGCGGGTCGTGGACCACGGCACGCCGTACCTGGTGGCCGGTTCGCGCCTGATCGGCGGCGGGCCCACGGGCTACATGGCCAAGTCGCTGGAGCCGGAGGCGAAGGACCTCAACTCGCTGGCCTGGTCGCTCGGCATCGCCACCGGGCTCGCGCTGATCGGCGCCGCGCTGCTCGCCCAGGCCGCCGCCACGACCGTACTGAAACCGGTGCACCGGCTGGGGGTCGCCGCCCGGCGGCTCGGCGAGGGCAGGCTGGACACGCGGCTGCGGGTGTCGGGGACCGACGAACTCGCGGACCTCTCCCGGACGTTCAACAACGCCGCCGAGGCGCTGGAGAAGCGGGTCGCGGAGATGGCCGCGCGGGACGAGGCCTCGCGTCGCTTCGTCGCCGACATGAGCCACGAGCTGCGGACGCCGCTGACCGCCATCACCGCCGTGACGGAGGTGCTGGAGGAGGAGCTGGAGTCGGAGGCCGGCGGCATCGACCCGATGATCGAGCCCGCGGTCCGGCTGGTGGTCAGCGAGACCCGGCGGCTGAACGACCTGGTCGAAAACCTGATGGAGGTCACCCGCTTCGACGCGGGCACCGCCCGGCTGGTCCTGGACGACGTCGACCTCGCCGACCAGATCACCGCCTGCATCGACGCCCGGGCCTGGCTGGACGCGGTCGACCTGGACGCCGAGCGCGGCATCCACGCCCGCCTCGACCCGCGCCGGCTGGACGTCATCCTCGCCAACCTGATCGGCAACGCGCTCAAACACGGCGGGTCGCCGGTGCGGGTGTCGGTGCGCATCGACGGCGACGACCTGGTCATCGCGGTGCGTGACCACGGGCCGGGCATTCCCGAGGACGTGCTCCCGCACGTCTTCGACCGCTTCTTCAAGGCGAGCGCCTCCCGGCCGCGCTCCGAGGGCAGCGGGCTGGGCCTGTCCATCGCCATGGAGAACGCCCACATCCACGGCGGTGAGATCACCGCCGCCAACTCGCCCGAGGGCGGCGCGGTGTTCACACTGCGGCTGCCGCGGGACGCCTCCCGGCTGACGGAGGAGTCCGACGAGGGCGGGAAGACCGACGAGAACGCTTCCGGAAACTCCGGAAGCCCGGGAAGTTCAGGAAAGGAGGGGTGATGTCCGTACGACGCCTGACCGTGCGACGCCTGCTGGCGCTGCCCCTCCTCGGCCTGCTGGTCTCCGGCTGCGGTATCCGGGCCACCCAGGTGCCGACCGACTTCGGGGCGGCGCCGTCCAGGGTGCCGTGCTCGCTGGCCGGGCCGGACCGGGCCACGCAGTCCGCGCAGGGCGTGCCCGTGCAGGTCTTCCTGCTCTGCGGGGCGTCCCTGGTGACCGTCGACCGGACGGTCGGCGTTCCCGAGGGCACCCCGGACGCGCGACGCCGCGTGATCGTGGCCCAGCGGCTCCTGGACCAGCTCGCCGCGTCCCCGTCCGCCGCGGAGCGCTCCGCGGGCTATACGACGTACGTGCCGGGCGGCCTCACGGTGCGCGGGCCCGGCCACGGGGACCCCGAGGACGCGCTCCACCTGAGCACGCCACCGTCCCGGCTCACCTCCTACGCCCTGGCGCAGCTGGTGTGCACCCTGTCCGACTCGGCGGCGACGGAGGGCGACGGCTCGGTCATCCTCGGCGGTCCGGACAACGGACCGCTGCGCCGCTACGCGTGCACCGCCGACGTCCGCGACCGCCCGGGCAGCGTCGAACCGCCGTCCAGCGAGGTCGCGGGGAAGTAGCCGCCCGAGGGTGCGCGGGGTCGTCCTCCCCGTGCGAAACCCCTTTCCGGAGCGCAGGGCAACCGGAAGGTTGCGGGGCGGAACCGATCGGGTGCGGCAGCGCGTCTTGGGGGACGTGCAGCGTCAAGGCTCCATCGGCGGCGACAGCGCCGCGATCCGTATCCGGGTGACGGGAGGTGTCCTCCTCGTCGCCCACCTGGCCCTCGTCGCCTGGCTGATGCTGCGACCCCTGGACGTCCCCTGGGTGTCACCCCCCAACCTGCACCCCCTCGCCGGCATCAGGGCCGACCTGGCCCTGGGCTGGCCGGAGGCCGCCAGACCCATCGGCGAGGGCCTGGCCCTGCTGGCCCCGCTGGGCGTGCTGCTGCCGATGGCGCACGGCAGGCTGACCGTCTCCCCGGTCTCCTCCCTGATCCGTACGGCCGCCGCCGGCGCCCTGGTCTCCGTCGGCATCGCCCTGCTGCAGACCGGCATCCCGGGCCGGGTCGTGGACATCGACTCGCTGCTGCTGAACACCGCCGGCGTCGCGCTGGCCCACCTGGTGGTCGTACCCGCGGGCCGCGCCCGGGTGCGGCGGTGGCAGCTGCAGGACCACACCGGGGCCGAGCCGGTCACCGTCCAGGAGGAGCTGTCTCAGGGGCGTACCCCGACGATTCCCAGGGTCGGGATAGCTCCATAGAGTGA
Source organism: Streptomyces sp. NPDC001153 (assembly GCF_053598315.1). Lineage (NCBI taxonomy): Bacteria > Bacillati > Actinomycetota > Actinomycetes > Kitasatosporales > Streptomycetaceae > Streptomyces > Streptomyces sp. NPDC001153. Next base: position 189,495 of record NZ_JBSFJZ010000016.1, on the reverse strand, counting down.
CGCTTCGTCCGCTTCGTGTCCGTATCGTCGAAGACAGCTGCTGGAAGACAGCCGACAGGAACCGACGACCACGGAGGAGCCGACATGACCACCCTTGCCCGCCCGACCCACGGCCGCATGATCGGCGGAGTGTGCGCGGCACTCGCCCGGCGCTTCGGCACCTCCGCGACGACGATGCGGGTGATCTTCCTGCTGTCCTGCCTGCTGCCCGGCCCCCAGTTCCTGCTCTACATAGCGCTGTGGATCCTGCTGCCGGCCGAGGACCGGACGAGTACCGCCTGGTGACCGCCGTCTGCCGCCCGGCGACCGGAGTGCGCAAAACGCCGACAGGGCGCCCCCGGACCTGACCGAGGCGCCCCGACGGCGTCGTACGGCGGCCGGCCTCAGCCGAGCGCGATGCCGTTCACCGGCAGGCCGTGCACGGGCGCGCCCTGCACGGGCAGCCCGCCGAGGCGGCTGTGGACCGGCCCGGTCGCCCCGCCCTGCAGCGCGTTCTCGACGGCCGGCTGCGCGGCGGCCATGCCGGCGCCGAGGGCGTCCTGCCCCCGGGAGAGGGCGTCGGTGGTGCCCGGCTGGGCGATGCCGGCGTCCCCGGCCGGCAGCGTCCTGGAGACGGTGTCCAGCGGCGGGGTCGCGTCCGGTACGGCCGGGGCCGCGTTGGCCGCGCCCGCACCGACGGCGGCGAAAGCGGCACCGAGGGCGGCGACGCCGAGAGTCCTGACGGCAGAGTGCTTCATGGTGAGTGCGTCCTTGAAATAGGGGACGGAGAACAAAAACGATGAACGGTCCTCGACCGTAAACACGCCCGATCACCCGCCGCAAACACCGAAATGCGGACGGCTTGTGAACCGTCTTTCACAACCCGTCCCCCCGCCGAACCGCCGCTATCCCGCCGAACCGGCAGAACCGCTGGTGGAGGCCGTCTGCCGGAACAGCCATTCGGATTTCAGCTCGGCATATCCGGGCTTGACGACGTCATTGATCATAGCGAGCCGTTCATCGAAAGGAATGAACGCCGATTTCATGGCATTGACCGAGAACCACTGCAGGTCGTCCAGCGTGTAACCGAACACCTCGACGAGATGCTCGAATTCCTGACTCATACTCGTGTGCGACATCAGCCGGTTGTCGGTGTTCACGGTGGCCCGGAAGTGCAGCCGGCGCAGCAGCCCGATCGGGTGCTCGGCGTAGGAGGGCGCGGCCCCGGTCTGCAGGTTGGAGCTGGGGCACAGCTCCAACGGGATCCGCTTGTCGCGGACGTACGAGGCCAGCCGGCCGAGCGTGACGGAGCCGTCCTCGTGGACCTCGATGTCGTCGATGATCCGCACGCCGTGCCCGAGCCGGTCGGCGCCGCACCACTGCAGCGCCTGCCAGATGGACGGCAGCCCGAAGGCCTCGCCGGCATGGATGGTGAAGTGGTTGTTCTCGCGCTTGAGGTACTCGAAGGCGTCCAGGTGCCGGGTGGGCGGGTAGCCGGCCTCCGCGCCCGCGATGTCGAAGCCGACGACCCCGGAGTCCCGGTAGCGGTTGGCGAGTTCGGCGATCTCCAGGGAGCGGGCGGCATGCCGCATGGCGGTCAGCAGGGCGCCGACCCGGATGCGGCGGCCGTTCTCCCGGGCGAGCCGCTCGCCCTGCCGGAACCCCTCGTTGACGGCCTCGACGACCTCTTCGAGGGTGAGCCCCATGTCGAGGTGCTGTTCGGGGGCGTAGCGCACCTCGGCGTAGACGACGCCGTCCTCCGCCAGGTCCTCGGCGCACTCGCGGGCGACCCGGACGAGTGCGTCCCGCGTCTGCATCACGCCGACGGTGTGCCGGAAGGTCTCCAGATACCGTTCCAGCGAGCCGGAGTCGGCGGCCTCGCGGAACCAGATGCCCAGCTTGTCCGGATCGGTCTCGGGGAGCTCCGTATAGCCGCTCGCATGGGCGAGTTCGACGACGGTTCCGGGGCGGAGACCGCCGTCGAGATGATCGTGCAGCAGAACCTTGGGTGCCCGGCGGATCTGGTCCGGCGTCGGAACGGCCCCACTTGGTGCAGTCTGGCTCGTCATTTCCGCACTGTAACGCCTACGCGCGTAGAGATCCCGGCGAACGCGACAGTTCCGCGGCGGCGGTTTTCCGCCGATACCCAACGGTGACCGCCCATACGGGTTTCGTCCACCGCCCCTTCTGACACTGTTCTGTCATGGGACAGCAAGCGACACCGGTCCGAACGGCCGGGCTGGGAAAGGCGGTCGGCCCGGTGCCGACGGCGGTGAGCGGAGCGGTGCTGCTGCTCCCCGGCGGGGAGGAGGCCTCCACCCGCAGGCCGTCCCCCGTGCGGGCGACGATCGCGCTGCGCTCGCTGGGCCGGCGGTTCGCTCGCGCGGGGCGGGAGGAGGGCTTGGCTGTCCATACCGTCCAGTACCGCTGCCGGGGCTGGAACGGGAGCGAGGCGCATCTGGCCGTGGACGCCGAGTGGGCCGCCGACGAGGTCGTACGCCGGTACGGGGACGTTCCCGTGTGCCTGGTCGGGGTGGACATGGGGGGACGGGCGGCGCTGCGGGCGGGCGGACACGAGGCCGTCAACTCCGTTGTCGCTCTTGCGCCCTGGCTGCCGGAGGACGACGTCGCCGCGCCCGCCGAGCCGGTGAAGCAGCTCGTGGGGCGGCGGGTGCTGATCGTGCACGGCACGAACGACGAGCGGACCGACCCGGAGCTGTCGTTCCGGTTCGCGGCGCGGGCGAAGAAGGTCAACCGGGAGGTGTGCCGGTTCGAAGTGCACTCCGACGGGCACGGGTTGCACGGCCACCGGGAGGAGGTCGCCTCCCTGGCCGTCGACTTCATGATGGGGGCGTTGTTCGGACACTCCGTGTCCCGCCCCGTCGAGGACGCGCTTGCCGCGCCGCCGCCGATCGGGCTTCGGATGCCGTTGGCGGTGGGATTCGGTAAGTCGTTGAAGCGGTAGGGCTCAGGGAAGCAGGCTGCCCCTTCTCGAGAGCAGGAACCTCTTGAAGGCGGCCACCGGAGGTGTGTCCGGGCGGTCCGCCAGCCACGCCACGCCGATCTCCCGTACCGCTCTCGGGGCCGTGACCGACAGTTCCACGACCCCGGGCCTGGGGACTGTGGGCGGGGGCAGAAGGGCGACGCCCAGGCCCGCCGCCACCAGGCCCCGCAGGGTCTCCGCCTCCTCGCCCTCGAAGGCGACCCTCGGGCGGAAGCCGGCCTCCCGGCACAGGGCGTCGAAGATGCGGCGCAGGCCGTAGCCGGCCTCCAGGGTGACCCAGGATTCGTCGGCCGCCTCGGCGAGGCGGACGCGGCGGCGGGTGGCCAGGCGGTGGTCGGCGGGGACGACCAGGCGGAGTTTCTGCTCGTCCAGGCGGCGGGCGACCAGGTCCGGGGCGTCGGGGACGGGTGAGGTGAGGCAGAGGTCCAGTTCGCCGGCGCGCAGGCCCTCCAGCATGGCCTCGCCGTAGTTCTGCACCAGGCTGAAGCGCACGCGCGGGTGGTCCTCGCGGAAGGCGTGCAGGAGGCCCGGGACGGTCTCGGCGCCCATGGTGTGCAGGAAGCCGAAGGCGACCTTGCCGGTGGCCGGGTCGGCGTCGGCGCGTACCTCCTCCGCGGCCCGCTCGATCTCGGCGAGGGCGCGTTCGACGGAGGTGAGGAAGGTGCGCCCGGCGGGGGTCAGGGAGACCGTGCGGCCGTGCCGGGCGAACAGGTCGACGCCCAGGTCCTGCTCCAGGCGGGCCATCGCGCGGGAGAGGGTGGACTGGGGGACGTTCATCTCGTGGGCGGCGCGGGTGACGTGCTCGGTACGGGCCACACCGGCGAAGTACGCGAGGCGGGGAGCCAGTACCCGCGACATCGCGGACATGTCTTCTGTGTCACTGTTCGGTGACAGGCGAGGCTGTGAGCTCTGCTGATGCGGCATGGGAACGATTATGGCGATTCCATGCATTGGACGGATGAGACGGGCCGTACCTACGGTCGTGGCATGTCTCCCGCCAGTACCGGGGCGTCCACCACCGTGGGCGCCGCACCGACCGTCCCCGTCTCCGACACCTCCGCCTCCGACTCCGACTCCCGTATGACTCCGGGCGGCCCCGGCTACCGCCGGATGAGCCTCGCCCTCTTCCTCGCCGGAGTCGCGACCTTCGCTCTTCTGTACTCCACGCAGGCCCTGCTGCCGCTGATCTCCGGCGAGTTCGGGGTCGCGGCGAGCGAGGCGAGCTGGACCGTGGCGGCCGCGACCGGCGGACTGGCCCTGTTCGTCCTGCCGATGAGCGCCCTGTCCGAGCGCTTCGGCCGCCGTACGGTGATGACGGCCTCGCTGGCCGTCGCGGTGGCGGTGGGACTGCTGGTGCCGTTCGCGCCGTCGCTCGGCGTGCTGGTGGTGCTGCGGGCGGTGCAGGGCGCGGCGCTGGCCGGTCTGCCGGCCTCGGCGCAGGCCTATCTGGCCGAGGAGGTCCGGCCGAAGGCGCTGGTCACGGCGATCGGCCTGTTCGTCGCGGGCAACAGCGTGGGCGGCATGAGCGGCCGGGTGATCACCGGCTGGGTGGCCCAGGAGTGGGGCTGGCGGGTGGCCGTCGGCGTGATCGGCGTGATCGCGGTGGGCTGCGCGATCGCCTTCCGGCTGCTGCTGCCGGCGCCGAGGCACTTCACGGCGGGCTCGCTGCGGCCTCGCGTCCTGCTCGGCACGGTCCGCGACCACCTCGCGAACCCGCTGCTGCGGCGGCTGTACGCGATCGGCGCGCTGTTCATGACGGTGTTCGGCGGCGTGTACACGGTGATCGGCTACCGGCTGACGGGCGCGCCGTTCGGGCTGCCGCAGGGCATCATCGGCTCGATCTTCCTGGTCTACCTGGTGGGTACGGTGTCGGCGTCCACGGCGGGCCGGCTGGTGGGCCGGCTCGGCCGCCGGGGCGCGCTGTACCTGGCGGGCGGTACGACGGCGGCGGGCCTGCTGCTGTCGCTGGTCCCCTCGCTGCCGCTGGTCCTGCTGGGTCTGGTGCTGATCACGGCGGGCTTCTTCGCGGGCCACGCGGTCGCCTCCTCCGCGGTCAGCAAGACGGCCACGCGGGGCCGCGCCCAGGCCTCGGCCCTGTACCAGTCCACGTACTACATCGGCTCCAGCGTCGGCAGCACGGTCGGCGCGACGGCGTTCCACGCGGCGGGGTGGAGCGGCACGGTGCAGGTCGGCCTGCTCGCGGTCGTCGGGGTCGTCACCATCACGGTGCTCGGCACGCGGGCGGCCCGGGTGGCGGCCCGGCGCGCAGTCGTGGCCAACGCGCACTGAAGCGCCCCGTCCGACCTGCGCTTTTCCCACTCTGGGCGCCATTGTCAGTGCCCTGCGGTAGCTTCCAAGGTGCTGGGGCGCGAAGGCGCGCCACAGGAACGGCCACAGGGGTGGGTGGACGATGGGCGACAGCACGGCGACGGCGGACCTCGACGTCGCACTGGAGAAGCACCGGACCGAGCTGACCGGGTACTGCTACCGCATGCTCGGCTCCTCCTTCGAGGCGGAGGACGCGGTGCAGGACACCCTGGTGCGGGCCTGGCGGAGCTACGACAAGTTCGAGGGCCGCTCGAGCCTGCGCTCGTGGCTGTACCGGATCGCGACGAACGTGTGCCTGGACATGCTGACGGCGGGCAACAAGCGGGCGAGACCGATGGACCTGACGGAATCGACCCCGCTCGCGCAGGCCGCGCTCTCCCCCCGCCCGGACCACACCTGGCTGGAGCCGATGCCGGACGCGCGGGTGCTGCCCACGGTCGACGATCCGGCGGAGGCCGCCGTCGCGAAGGAGTCGATCCGGCTGGCCTTCATGGCGGCCCTGCAGCAGCTGCCGCCCAAGCAGCGGGCGGTGCTGATCCTGCGCGAGGTGCTGGCCTGGAAGGCGAGCGAGGTCGCCGAGCTGCTGGACACCTCGGTGGCCTCGGTCAACAGCGCGCTGCAGCGTGCGCGGGCAACGCTCGCGGAGCGCGCGGAAGCGGGCCCCGAGGGCGCGGTGTCCGATCCTCTGGACGAGGAGCAGCAGAAACTCCTGGAGCGCTATGTCAAAGCCTTCGAGGGCTACGACATGACGGCGCTGACGGCGTTGCTGCACGAGGACGCCGTCATGACGATGCCGCCGTTCGACCTGTGGCTGCGCGGCCCCGCCGACATCACCGGTTTCATGTCGACGCTCGGCGCCTCCTGCGCCGGGTCGCGTCTGCTGCCGGTGCGGGTCAACGGGCTGCCGGGGTTCGCGCACTACAAGCCGGACGAGGAGAAGGGCGGTTTCGGTCCCTGGGCCGTGCAGGTGCTGGAGCTGTCAGGGGGCCGGATCACCGGTTTCCACTGCTTCCTCGACACCAGGCGCTGGTTCCCGCTGTTCGGCCTCCCCCTCCATCTGGAAGCGGAGCCCGACGAGGTCGAGCAGGGCGGGTAGCGCGGGGTCGGGGTCCCGCAGCCGGATCCGCCCGCCGGCCCGGCGGGCGGCCAGCTCCAGCCGCGCCAGCAGGTCCACGGCGGCCAGGCCCGGGGGCCCGAGTGCGCCCACGTCGCACACGACGACGCGGGCGCCGCCGCCCGCCAGCAGCATCCGCACCTGGGCACACAGCGACGCCAGCTCGTCCCCGCTGACGGGGCCGGGCAGCACGAGCACGGCGGGTTCCTCGGCCTTCACGTGCGGTAGACCGGCGGGCCTGGCGTAACTCATCGCCACGGATCACCGTCGGCACAGATCACATTGACCAGTTCCCTCTTCTCCTCGGAGGGTTGGCCGTGTGACGGGGGTGCTGAGCGGGTTCGCGGTGATCGCGGTCGTCATCGGGGTGGGCTATGTGCTCGGGCGGCGCGGGACGCTCGGGGCGCAGGGCGGCGAGGTGCTGACCCGGCTGGCCTTCACGGTGGCGGGCCCCGCGCTTCTCTTCACGACCCTCGCGCGCGCGGACCTGTCGGTGCTCTTCTCGGCACGGCTGCTGGTGACGGCGCTGAGCACGGCCGCGGTCGCGGGGGTGTTCGCCGCGGTGGGTGCGGTGCGCCGCTGGGGTGTGGGCCGTACGACCATCGGCGCCCTGTGCTCCGGTTATGTGAACTCGGGCAACCTGGGTATTCCGATCGCGGCGTACGTTCTGGGCGACGCGTCCCTGGTGGCACCGGTGCTGCTCTTCCAGGTGGTCCTGGTGACGCCGGTCGCGCTGACGATCCTGGATCTGTCGGGCATGGGCGAGAAGGGAACGCTGTGGCGGCGCCTGGGGACACCGCTGCGGAATCCGATAGCGGTGGGCTCGCTGTCGGGGGTCGCCGTGTCGGCGGCGGGCTGGACGATCCCGGGCCCCCTGATGAACCCCCTCACCCTGATCGGCAACATGTCCGTCCCCGCGGCCCTGCTGGTCTTCGGCATGTCGCTGCACGGCAGTTCGGCCCCCGGCCGGGGCCGCGACCGCCAACTCGTCCTGCTGTCCGTCGTGTTGAAGTCCCTGGCCCAGCCCCTGGCGGCGTGGGCACTGGCGACGGCGGTCTTCGACCTCCACGGCGCCCCGCTGCTGGACGTGGTGGTGACCTCGGCCCTCCCCGCCGCACAGAACCTCTTCACCTACGCCAGCCGCTACCGCGTGGCCGAGGGCCTGGCCCGCGAGTCGATCCTGCTGTCGACCGTGGTGTCGGTGCCGGTGCTGGTGGGGGTGGCGGCGGTGTTGGGGTGACGCCGGGTCAGTCGACTGGGAACTCGCTGGTGTCGATCGTGATGTCGAACGGTGCCGGGAGCTTGATGGGGTCGCCGAACTTCACGGCGCTGAGGACCCGGTAGACATCGCCCTTCGGCTCCCCGTAGAGGGTGGCGGTGGGGCCTCCGGGGGCCCAGCGGTCGATGAGGAGGTAGAGCGGGATCCCGGCGGTGGCGTACGCGGCAGCCTTGCTGACGCGGTCGTGGCGCGCGTTGGACTTGGAGGTCACTTCGACGACGAGTTCGGCGAGGGCAGCGGGAATGTAGGAGTCCGTCTCCGGGGGCTCCTGCACCAGCGTCACCAGCAGGTCCGGGATGAACATGCCCAGCCGTGAAGGTACGGCGATCGACAGTGTCTGGAAGATGCCCCAGTCGTCAGGGATTACGGAGTAGAGGCGACGCTGGATGCGTTCCGCGATCACGTTGTGGCGGAACGCGGGAGTGGGTGACACGGTGATGATCCCCTCGATGATCTCCACCTTGCTGCCCTCGGGCCATTCCATCTCCTCCCAGTACCGGACGAGGTCGTCCCAGTTCTGGTCGGGGTCCTGGCTCACGGTGAGTGCGCTCACGGCGGTCTCCTATCGGTGCGTCACCGATCCCAGCATGCCGAACGGGACCGGCGGCGGTCCACCGATCCCGTTCACTCAAAAGAGAAATCCCCTGGTCAGGCGATACGTTCCAGCACCACCGGCGATGCCGTGAAGTCGGTGCCCGGTGCCGCGATGTCGTAGGAGCCCTCCACCGCCTGCAGCGCGTACGGGAAGCGCTCGGGGGTGTCCGTGTGCAGGGTCAGCAGGGGCTGGCCCTCCGTCACCGTGTCGCCCGGCTTGGCGTGCATCTCGACGCCCGCCGCCGCCTGCACCGGGTCCTCCTTGCGGGCGCGGCCGGCGCCCAGACGCCAGGCGGCGATGCCGATGCCGTAGGCGTCCAGGCGGGTCAGGACGCCGGAGGACGGCGCCTTGATCACGTGCTGTTCCTTCGACGTGGGCAGCACGGCGTCCGGATCGCCGCCCTGGGCCGCGATCATGCGGCGCCATACGTCCATCGCCGAGCCGTCGGCCAGGGCCTTCGCCGGGTCGGCGTCCTTGACCCCGGCCGCCTCCAGCATCTCGCGCGCCAGGGCCAGCGTCAGTTCCACCACGTCCGCCGGGCCGCCGCCCGCCAGGACCTCCACCGACTCGCGGACCTCGAGCGCGTTGCCGGCCGTCAGGCCCAGCGGGGTCGACATGTCGGTCAGCAGGGCCACCGTCTTCACGCCGTGGTCGGTGCCCAGGCCCACCATCGTGGTCGCCAGTTCGCGGGCGTCGTCCAGCGTCTTCATGAAGGCGCCGCTGCCGACCTTCACGTCCAGGACCAGGGAGCCCGTGCCCTCGGCGATCTTCTTCGACATGATCGAGGAGGCGATGAGCGGGATCGCCTCCACCGTGCCCGTCACGTCCCGCAGCGCGTACAGCTTCTTGTCCGCCGGGGCCAGGCCGTCGCCCGCCGCGCAGATCACCGCGCCGGTCCCCTCCAGCACGGACAGCATCTCCTCGTTCGAGAGCAGCGCGCGCCAGCCCGGGATCGACTCCAGCTTGTCCAGGGTGCCGCCGGTGTGGCCCAGGCCCCGGCCCGAGAGCTGCGGGACCGCGGCACCGCAGGCGGCGACGAGGGGAGCCAGCGGGAGCGTGATCTTGTCGCCGACGCCGCCCGTCGAGTGCTTGTCGGCCGTCGGGCGGGACAGGGCGGAGAAGTCCATGCGCTCGCCGGAGGCGATCATCGCGGCCGTCCAGCGGGCGATCTCGCGGCGGTTCATGCCGTTGAGCAGGATCGCCATGGCGAGCGAGGACATCTGCTCGTCGGCGACCTCGCCGCGGGTGTACGCGTCGATGACCCAGTCGATCTGCTCGTCGGTCAGCTCGCCGCGGTCCCGCTTGGTGCGGATCACGGAGATGGCGTCCATGGCCATGGCGGGTGTGGTTCCTTCCGGGAGGTGCGAAGTGTGCGGCCCCCCTGCGAGCGGGGCAGGGGGGCCGTACGGGACTTACGAGGAGAGGTGCCCGGGCCCGAAGGCCTGGGGCAGCATCTCGGAGAGGGGGAGGACGCCCTCGGGGGTGTCCAGGAGGAGGTCCGGGCCGCCGAACTCGTACAGCAGCTGACGGCAGCGGCCGCAGGGGACCAGCAGGCCGCCGGTGCCGTCGACGCAGGTGAAGTGCGTCAGCCGGCCGCCGCCCGTGCGCTGCAGGTCCGAGACCAGGCCGCACTCGGCGCACAGGCCGATGCCGTAGGAGGCGTTCTCCACGTTGCAGCCGGTGACCGTGCGGCCGTCGTCGACCCGGGCCGCCACACCGACCGGGAAGCCGGAGTAGGGGGCGTACGCGTGGGACATCGCCTCGCGCGCCACCTCCCGCAGCGCCTCCCAGTCGAAGTCGGCGGCCGTCACTTGCCCTGGCCCTTCCGGTAGCGCATGCCGTCCGCCTTGGGCATCCGCAGACGCTGCGCCGACAGCGACAGCACCAGCAGGGTGACGACGTACGGCGTGGCGCCCACGAAGTCGCTCGGGACCTCGTCGGTGACCAGGTACCAGAGCAGGACCAGCGCGGCCACGATGAGGCTGACCGCGCCCTGCCACAGCGACGTGCGGTACAGCTTCCAGCCTGCCAGGACGACGAGCAGGATGACCAGCAGGAGCAGCAGCGCGTGGACGGTCGGACCGCCGTTGCGCAGCTGGAGCGCGTCGGAGTAGCCGAACAGGCCCGCGCCCATCGCGAGGCCGCCCGGACGCCAGTTGCCGAAGATCATCGCCGCGAGGCCGATGTAGCCGCGGCCGCCGGTCTGGCCCTCGAGGTAGGTGTGCGAGGTGACCAGCGCGAGGAAGGCGCCGCCGAGGCCGGCGAGGCCGCCGGAGACGGCGACGGCCGCGTACTTGTACTTGTAGACGTTGACGCCGAGGGACTCGGCGGCGGTCGGGTTCTCGCCGCAGGAGCGCAGCCGCAGACCGAACGGCGTGCGCCACAGCAGCCACCAGCTGCCGACGAACAGCACCGCGGCCAGGATCGTGATCACGGACAGGTTGGTGATCAGACCGCCGAGGATGCCGGCGAGGTCGGAGATCAGGAACCAGTGGTGGTTCTCCAGCGACTGCAGACCGTCGGAGAGGCCGGGCACGGTGACCTGCGGCAGCGAGTCCACCGGCGGGGACTGCTTGGGGTTGCCGCCCGCGTTGGCCGCGCTGCCGCCCGCGAAGAACAGCTTGGCGAGGTACTGGGTGGCACCGAGCGCGAGCAGGTTGATCGCGACACCGGAGACGATGTGGTCGACGCCGAAGGTGACGGTGGCGACGGCGTGCAGCAGGCCGCCGAGGACGCCGAAGCCGATGCCGCACAGCAGGCCGAGCCAGGGGTTGGACTGCCAGCCGACCCAGCCGGCGCCGAAGGTGCCGAGGATCATCATGCCCTCGAGGCCGATGTTGACCACACCGGACCGCTCGGACCACAGACCCGCGAGGCCGGCGAGGCCGATCGGCACGGCGAGGCCGAGCGCGGCGCTGACCTGCCCGGCGGAGTCGAGCTGGTTGGAGCCGGTGATCACGCGGACCGCGGCCAGGAGCAGCAGCGCGCCCGCGACGAGCAGGAGGATCTGGCCGAAGGAGCGGCCGGAGCGCTGCGGCGCGCCCGCCGCCTTGGGCGCCGCGGGCGGCGGCGTGTCGGTCATCGTGGCAGTCATCACGCCACCTCCTGCTTCTTCGTCGGGGCGGCGGCCTGCGCGGCGAGTTCGGCGCCGACCTTCTGCTGCTGGCGCTTGAGGCCGTAGCGGCGGACGACCTCGTAGGCGATCACGACGCACAGGACGATGACGCCCTGGATGACGCCGAGGATCTCCTTGTCGTAGCCCTGGAACTCCAGGTGGTTGGTGGTGCGCTCCAGGAAGCCCCAGAGCAGGGCGCCGAGCGCGATGCCGACCGGGTGGTTGCGGCCGAGCAGCGCGATGGCGATGCCGGTGAAGCCGACGCCGACCGGGAAGTCGTTGCTGAACGCGTAGGAGTCGTTGAGCAGGGTCGGCATGCCGATCAGACCGGCCACCGCACCCGAGATGATCATGCTGGTGGCGATCATCTTCTTCACCGACACGCCGCTCGCGGAGGCCGCGCTCTCGGACTGGCCGACGGTGCGCAGGTCGAAGCCGAAGCGGGTGCGGCCGAGCACGAACCAGTACGCGACGCCGACGGCCGCGGCGATGAAGATGAAGCCCCACAGCTGCCCGGCCGGGCCGGTGTTGATGCTGAAGAAGTACGAGGACGACGGCAGCGGCTTGGTGGAGACGACGGTGCCGCCCTGTTCCAGCTGGGCCAGCTTCCCCGGCTGCAGCAGGTAGGCGATGATCGCGGTGGCGATCGAGTTCAGCATGATGGTCGAGATGACCTCGCTGACGCCCCGGGTCACCTTGAGGATGCCCGCGATGGCGGCCCACAGGGCGCCGGTCGCCATGGCGCAGATCAGGATCAGCGGGATGGCGATCCAGCCGGGCACGGTCAGCGCGCCGCCGAGGACGGCGGCGAAGAACGCGGCGAGCCGGTACTGGCCGTCGACACCGATGTTGAACAGGTTCATCCGGAAGCCGATGGCGACGGAGACACCCGCGAGGTAGTACGTCGTCGCCTTGTTCAGGATGTAGACCTGGCTGTCGCTGGCGAGGCCGTAGGTCACCATGTCGCTGAACGCGTTGCCGGGGTTCTTGCCGGTCGCGAGGATCACCAGGGTGGTGACGACGAGCGCGGCGACGACCGCCAGCACCGGCGCGGCGATGCCGAGGAGCAGCCGCTCCTTGTCGATCCGAGAGGTCAGCTTGTTCATCGCTCGTCGTCCTCTGTGTGCTCCAGGTGGCCGGTGGCCGCACCCGTCATGGCGGAGCCCAGCTCTTCGGGGGTGATGGTGGCGGGGTCGGCGTCGGCGACCAGGCGGCCGCGGTACATCACCCGCAGGGTGTCGGAGAGCCCGATCAGCTCGTCCAGGTCCGCGGAGATCAGCAGCACGGCCAGGCCCTCGCGACGGGCCTCGCGGATGTAGTCCCAGATCGCGGCCTGCGCGCCGACGTCCACACCGCGGGTGGGGTGGGCGGCGATGAGCAGCTTGGGGTTGTGGCTCATCTCCCGGCCGACGATCAGCTTCTGCTGGTTGCCGCCGGACAGCGAGGCCGCGGTGACGTCGATACCGGGGGTGCGGACGTCGTACGCCTGCACGATCCGCTCGGTGTCGGTGCGGGCGGCCTTGATGTCGAGCAGCTGGCCGCGGGAGTTGGGCTTCTCGGTGACGTGGCCGAGGATGCGGTTCTCCCACAGCGGGGCTTCCAGCAGCAGGCCGTGGCGGTGGCGGTCCTCGGGGATGTAGCCGATGCCGGCCTCGCGGCGGTCGCGGGTGGGGGTGCGGGAGATGTCGGTGCCGTCGAGGGTGACGACACCGGCGTCCGGGTGGCGCATGCCCATGATCGCCTCGACCAGTTCGGACTGGCCGTTGCCCTCCACACCGGCGATGCCGAGGACCTCGCCCTTGTGGATGGTGAAAGAGATCTGGTCCAGGATGATCCGCTCGATGCCCTCGAGGTCGGTCTGCGCCAGGTGCAGCCCCTCCACCCTCAGCATCGGGACGTCCGTGACGGTGGACTCCGCGGTCTCGGGGGTGGGCAGCTCGGCGCCGACCATCAGCTCGGCGAGCTGCTTGGGAGTGGTCCCCTGCGGCGAGACCGTGCCGACGGTGGTGCCGCGCCGGATGACGGTGATCTCGTCGGCGACCGAGAGCACCTCGCCCAGCTTGTGGGAGATGAAGATGACGGTGAGGCCCTCGGACTTCAGCTCGCGCAGGTTGTCGAAGAGCGCTTCGACCTCCTGCGGCACGAGTACGGCCGTCGGCTCGTCCAGGATGAGGGTCTTGGCGCCGCGGTAGAGGACCTTGAGGATCTCCACGCGCTGGCGGTCGGCGACGCCCAGCTCCTCGACCAGCACGTCCGGGCGGACGTTCAGGCTGTAGGCGTCCGAGATCTCCTTGATCCTGGCCCGGGCCTTGCCGCCGATGCCGTACAGCTTCTCGGCGCCGAGGACGACGTTCTCCAGCACGGTGAGGTTGTCGGCGAGCATGAAGTGCTGGTGCACCATGCCGATGCCGCGGGCGATGGCGTCGCCGGGGTTGTGGAAGGTGACCTGTTCGCCGCCCACCGTGATGGTGCCCTCGTCCGGCTGCTGCATGCCGTAGAGGATCTTCATCAGGGTGGACTTGCCGGCGCCGTTCTCACCGCACAGGGCGTGGACGGTGCCCGTGCGGACCGTGATGTCGATGTCGCGGTTGGCGACGACGCCGGGGAAACGCTTGGTGATGCCGCGCAGTTCGACGGCAGCGGGAGGGCTGGACGCGTTGATGGCGCACTCTCCTGTGGGAAAGGGGCTGCGTAGGGGAGGGCTGGGGCGTCGGCGACGCTAGCGCGGCAACTCCATGCTACACGCGTAGAGTTGACACATTGTTATGGCTCGGCGGGGGGCTCCGGAGGGCGCCCCCGCGCCGAGCCTCAAGTCCCACGGTACGGCCGGACCGTCACATCGGCGGTCCGGCCGTACCGGACGGGTCACGGGGTGGTCTTGACCTTGATCTGGCCGGAGACGATCTTCTGCTTCGCGGCGTCCAGCTTGGGCTGGATGTCGTTGATGAAGCCACCGCTGGTGGCCAGCGAGACACCGTTCTTGGCGAGGGAGTAGGCGTTGAGGCCGGCCAGCGGCTTGCCGTCGTGCACGGACTTGATGAAGTCGTACACACCGACGTCGACGTTCTTGACCATGGAGGTCAGGATCGAGCTCTTGTACTTGGCCAGACCCGGGATGTTGTACTGGTCCGAGTCCACGCCGATGGCCCAGGCGCCCTTCTTGCCGTTGACGGCCTCGATCGCGCCGTTGCCGGAGGAGCCGGCCGCCGAGTAGATCACGTCGGCGCCGTTGTCCAGCATGCCCTGCGCGGCCGCCTTGCCCTTGTCGGGGCTGGCGAAGCCGGAGAAGTCCGAGCCGTGGCTCAGGTACTGGGTGTCGACCTTGATCTTCGGGTTGGTGTCCTTGACGCCCTGGACGTAGCCCGCCTCGAACTTCTTGATCAGCGGGACGTCGACACCGCCGATGAAGCCGACGTGGTCCGTCTTGGTCTTCAGTGCCGCGGCGACACCGGCCAGGTAGGAGCCCTGCTCCTCGGTGAACGTGATGCTGTCGACGTTGCTCGCGTTCACGACCGAGTCGACGATGCCGAAGTTGGTCTTCGGGAACTGCTTGGCGATCTTGGTCACGGCCGGCGCGTAGGAGAAACCGACGGCGACGATCGGGTTGTACCCCGCCTGCGCCAGGTCCGACAGCCGCTGTTCGCGGTCGGCCTCGGTGTCGGAGGTCTTGGCGGTCAGCTCCTTGATGGAACCGCCGAACTCCTTCGCGGCCTTGTCGGCACCGCGCGCGGCGGAGTCGTTGAAGGAACGGTCACCACGGCCGCCGACGTCGTAGGCGAGGCCGATCTTGATGCCGCCCTTGGCGCTGCCCGAGGACGAGGGGCTGGCGTTGTTGTCGGAGGACGTGCTGCCACACGCGGTGGCAGTCACGGCGAGAGCTGCGGTGGCGATTGCCGCAGCGGAAAGCTTGGCTACCCGGCGCACGGGAGGCTCCTTCACCTGACCTGAGCGCCGTGTCGGCGCTTGATGTGAGCACCATGCCAGTGCTCGAGCCGAAACGCCCCGGCGGCGTCGGCTTCGCGGCATCGTAACGCGCGTAGATGTCGCAAAAAACCCTCTCGCGACTCCGTTATCGATTCGAGGCAAACAGCGTCTGAACTCGGCCTCTCGGCCCTCTCATGGCGCTGTTGCACAGCGTGTACGAATGGCTTACGAGTGTGTTGCGCCGCCCAGGGGAAGGACACTCGGGGCCCCGCCCCCCGCCCCCGAAGGCCCCGGCCGGCCTTCCGGTGTCGAGACGCCCGGCCTCCCGCGTCGAGGCTCCCGGACTGCAGCGTCGGAGGTGCGCGTCTCCCACCTCGGGGGCGCACCGGTCTCCCACCTCCGGGCGCACCGGTCTCCCACCTCCGGGGGGCGCCGGTCCCCCACCTCCGGAGGGCGCCGGTATCACGCCTCGGTCCCGCGCCGGTCTCCCGCTTCGGGGCTCGCCCAGGAATCCCGCCTCGGGGCCCGAGCCCGGTCTCCGCCTCGATCCCCTCTGAGGTCCCGCCGCGGCGGGCGCGCCCGCCGCCCGCGCCTCGGGGCCCCAGCCTCCTGCCCCGGGGCCACGCCTGACTCCCACCTCAGGCCCCGGACTCCGGCCTCGAGCCTCCCCGGACTGCAGCCCCGGGCCCGCACCGGATTCTCGCTTCGGGGCCCGGACTCCCACCTAGGGGCGCCCGGGCCTCCCGCCTCCGGCCCGTGCCGGACTCACGCCTCGAAGCCCCCGGACCAGGCCTCCGGGGCGCGCCGATCTTCCCGCCTCAGGGCCGCGCCGGACTCTCACCCAAGACTCCGGACTCCCCGGCGGGGCCCGCCTGACTCTCGCCGCTGAAGCGCGCCTGGCCTCTGCCTCGGGCCGATCTCCCACCTCGGGACACCCCAGCCCCCGGACTCCCCGCCCCGGCGACACCCCGAGCCCCCAGCCCAGACCCCGGACTCACGCCTCGGGGACAGCCCGGTCCCCCGCCTCGGGCCGCCGGACTCCCGCCTCCGGCCCGCGCCGGACTCCCACCGCGGGAGCGCCCCAGCCTCCCGCCTCGAAGCCCCCGGACCGGAACTCAGAGGCGCGCCGGACTCCCCGCCTCAGGGCCGCGCCGGACTCTCACCCAAGACTCCGGACTCCCCGGCGGGGCCCGCCTGACTCTCGCCGCTGAAGCGCGCCTGGCCTCTGCCTCGGGCCGATCTCCCACCTCGGGACACCCCAGCCCCCGGACTCCCCGCCCCGGCGACACCCCGAGCCCCCAGCCCAGACCCCGGACTCACGCCTCGGGGACAGCCCGGTCCCCCGCCTCGGGCCGCCGGACTCCCGCCTCCGGTCCGCGCCGGACTCCCGTCTCGGGACACGGGACTCCGCCGAACGGCCGCACCGCGGACCGCGGGGTCAGCCCTGTACCTCGTTCGGTTCCAGGAAGGCCGCTGCCGTGAACATCTCCACGCCGACCGTGATCGCGTGCTCGTCGGCGTCGAAGTCGCCCTGGTGGAGATCGCGCACGGTGCGCTCGCCGGGCCGCCGGACGCCGAGCCGGGCCATGGCGCCCGGGACGTTCTCCAGGTACCAGGAGAAGTCCTCGCCGCCGAGGCTCTGCTCGGTGCTCTCGACGGAGTCCCGGCCGCGGCGCGCCGCCATCGCCCGGCGCAGCAGGTCGGTGGACTCCCGGTCGTTGACGACCGGCGGCACCCCGCGCACATAGGTGATCTCGGACTTGGCGCGGTGCAGGGTGGCAACCTCGTCGATGGCCGCGTGCACGATGTCGGGGGCCTGCCGCCAGGCGTCCAGGTCCAGGCAGCGCACGGTCCCGGAGAGCTCGGCGTGCTGCGGGATGACGTTCGGCGCGTGCCCGGACTCGATCCGCCCCCAGGTCAGCGCCAGCCCGGCGCGGGTGTCCACACGGCGGCCGATCAGCGCGGGCACGTCGACGGCGACGCGGGCGGCGGCGGTGACCAGGTCGGTGGTCAGGTGCGGGCGGGCGGTGTGGCCGCCGGGGCCGTCGAGCGCGATCTCCAGCCGGTCGCAGGCGCTGGTGATCGCGCCGTGCCGCAGTCCGATCTTGCCGGCGTCGACGCGGGGGTCGCAGTGCACGGCGAGGATCCGCTCGACCCCCTTCAGCACCCCCTCCTCGATGGCGTCCAGCGCGCCGCCGGGCAGCACCTCCTCGGCGGGCTGGAAGATCAGCCGCACGGGACGGGGCAGCAGACCCTTGCTGTGCAGGTCGGCGAGCACGAGCCCGGTCCCCAGCACGACGGTCGTGTGCACGTCATGACCGCAGGCATGGGCCCGATCGGGCACGGTCGACCGGTACGGGCAGTCGGTCTTGGTGTCCGGGATGGGCAGGGCGTCGATGTCCGCGCGCAGTGCGAGCAGCGGTACGGCCGGCCGATCACCCTCCGCCACACCGATGTCACACACGAGTCCGGTTCCCTTGGCGAGCACCCGGGGCCGAAGCCCGGCCAGCTCCAGCCGCTCCTTGATCGCGGCGGTCGTACGGAACTCCTGATTGCCCAGCTCAGGGTGCATGTGCAAGTCGCGACGGAAGGCGACGAGTTCGGCGTGCAGGGCTTCGCTCAGCACGCCGGGGAGCACATCCCCCGCGAGGCCGGCCTCGGACTCTAGGGACATCAATTGCTTCACCCTCTGAAGGGTAGGACGCCCGGCTGGTCAACTACCCCTCGATCAACAAAACTTCAGCCCGTTAGGGGAAGAAAATCTGACCGGCGGACGCATGGCGGCGGACTGTGATGGGTAAAACCCTTCTTTCTCCTTCCACGGATACCATGCCTCGCCACGGTCACGCTCGCGATGTCCACGAACCGGACTACAGCGCGACCCGCGTCCCGCTGGGGCCCGCACTCGTGACCGACGCGACCTGGACCTTCCTGCACACGACCTTCCTGCAGACGAACCGCATCTCCTACGACGCGATCGCCAAGGACTACGCCGCCCGGTGTCCGGCCGACGGCCGGCATCCCCTGGGCCGCACCGTGATCACCGCCTTCGACCAGCTGGTCGCCGAGCACGGCGCGGCCCCCTGGCCGACCTGGGCAGCGGCCCCGCACACGTCACCGCACTGCTGCACGAGCTGGGCGTCCCGGCCTTCGGCGTGGACCTCTCCCCCGCCATGGTGACGCCGGCCCGCGACACCTACCCCGAACTGCGCTTCCCCATCGGTTCGATGACCTCCCTGGACCTGCCGGACGCCACCCTGGGCGGCATCCTCGCTCTGTACTCGACGGTTCGCACTGGCCAGGAAGGCCGGCCGAGTCAGTCGCTCCGCGCCGGTACGGCGTCCCGCCAGAGGGTGATGTCCAGGGTGACGTAGGTGCTGGCACTGGTGCTGGGCGACTGCCCCTCGAAGGTCACCAGGGCCACGATGCCGTCCCGGGTGATCGCACACAGCTGCCTGCCCCTGGAGAACCGGCTCACCGAGACCTCCGGGGGCAGAGACGGCGATCACGATCGCGGCGGAAGCCGACGAGGAACCGACCTGACACGCCGGCCAGGCCGGCTACGCCGGGCTCACCGCGGCCAGCCGGTGCACGTCCCTCGCCGTACCAGTAACCCCCGACAGGAAGCCCTGCGCCCGTGGGGAAGCGGACTCGGTCAGCCAGGTCGGGTCGATGTCGAAGACCGCCACCCGTACCCCGGTGCCCGCGAGGGCCAGCGGCAGGGTGTGGACGACCGTCGACGGGAAGCTGAGGACCGTACGGCCGATCGGGCCCCGGCGGGCGATCACTTCCAGGGGGAGGTCCGGGCGGACTATCTCCAGGCCGGTCTCGGCGGCCAGGCGGTGGAGTTTCTCGGCGCTTTCGCGGCGGTGCGCGAAGTAGCGGGTCGCGCCGTGCGTCCTGGCCAGGCGACGGACCGCCTCCAGATAGGCCGCCCCGTCCACAACTCCCGTTTCCACCAAGGACGTTCCCACCATGTCCGCGCTCTTGGTGATGCGCGGCGGACCGAAGCGGGCCCGGGTCCAGGAGAAGTCGTTCGCGGTGACCGTGACGCCCTGCGGGGTCTCCGTCACCGGCATCGAGGAGAAGACCTCCACCCTCCGGCGCGCGCTGGGTGTCAGCCGGCGGCGGGCCGAGGACGACACCGGCGCGAAGAGCAGGTCCCTGGCCCCCGGACGGCCGCCCTTGCGGTGCCAGCGGACCAGCCGCTCGCCCCGGGCCAGCTGGGCGACGAACTCCATCGTCGCGGTGCCGTCGTCGACCACGACCAGGTCCTTGGCCCGCGTGATCGTCAGCAGCAACTGCACATACCGCGAGAACGGGTCGCCCATGACGATCCGGTCGGCCCGGCGCAGCGCGCCCGCCAGGCCGCCGATCGTCGAGAAGGGCGCGGTCGTGCCGCCCCGCGCCTCCTCCCAGCGCACCCGGTACCCCTCGTCCCGCGCCAGGTCCGCCATGCGGCGCAGCTGGCCCCGGGTCATGGGGTCGGTCGGGGACAGGACGACGACCGTGAGGTCCGCGCCGGTCCCCGGCGGGTCGCCGGCCACCGTCCGCCGCACCTGCGAGGGCACGGACGGAAGCGGGTCCGTGCCCGGCAGCGGCTCCGAGCCCGGCAGCCGGACCGGGTCCGCGCCGCGCAGCCCGTGCAGATGCGCCCACTCCAGTACGTTCAGCAGCTGGACGGGGCTCTCCACGAAGGCGAGCGTGCGGGGAGGGTGGCCGGCATGACCGGCGCGGGGGCTCATCGGCGTACGACCGTCCCGTCGTAAGGGGCTCAAGAGGTCGGGCTTCAGACCGTGACCGGCTCGCCGGCCGCGGCCGCGATCTCCGCCTCGGCGACGGCACCGGCGACGCGGCGCAGCTTCTTCATCGGGCCGAGCTCGGAGTCGTAGACCTTCTTGACGCCGTCACCGAGGGACGCCTCGATCACGCGGATGTCGCGGACCAGGCGCTCCAGGCCCTGCGGCTCCACCGACGCGGCCTGGTCGGAGCCCCACATGGCGCGGTCGAGGGTGATGTGACGCTCGACGAAGGCCGCCCCGAGCGCGACCGCGGCGAGGGTGGTCTGCAGACCCGTCTCGTGGCCGGAGTAGCCGATCGGGACGTTCGGGTACTCCTTCTCCAGCGTGTTGATCACGCGGAGGTTCAGCTCCTCGGCCTTCGCCGGGTAGGTGGAGGTGGCGTGGCACATCAGGATGTTGTCCGAGCCCAGGACCTCGACCGCGTGGCGGATCTGCTTCGGGGTCGACATGCCCGTGGAGAGGATGACCGAGCGGCCGGTGGCGCGGAGCGCGCGCAGCAGCTCGTCGTCCGTCAGGGAGGCGGAGGCCACCTTGTGGGCGGGCAGGTCGAACTTCTCCAGGAAGGCGACGGCCTCGGTGTCCCACGGGGAGGCGAACCAGTCGATCCCCTTCTCCTTGCAGTACTCGTCGATCTGGCGGTACTCGTCCTCACCGAACTCCACGCGGTGGCGGTAGTCGATGTAGGTCATCCGGCCCCAGGGGGTGTCGCGCTCGATGTCCCACTGGTCGCGCGGGGTGCAGATCTCCGGGGTGCGCTTCTGGAACTTGACCGCGTCGCAGCCGGCCGCGGCGGCCACGTCGATCAGCTTGAAGGCGTTCTCCAGCTCACCGTTGTGGTTGATGCCGATCTCGCCGCAGATGTAGACGGGACGGCCCGGGCCGACCTCGCGCGAACCGAACGTACGCAGACGGGAGTTGGTGCTCATCAGGGGGATGTCCTTACTTGGGGAGGGAGTCGAGAGAGGGGCCGAGGATCCAGCTGGCGATCTCTCGGATCGCGCCGTCACCGCCGGGGAGGGTGGTGACCGCGCGTGCGGCGCCGCGTACGACGTCGTGGGCGCTCGCGACCGCCACGGGCCAGCCGACGAGGGCGAAGCACGGCAGGTCGTTGACGTCGTTGCCGACGTAGAGCACGCGCTCCGGCGCGATGCCCTGCTCCTCGCACCACTGCTTCAGCGCGAGGTCCTTGCGGTCGATGCCGTGCAGCACCGGGAGCTTGAGCTTCCGGGCGCGGGCGGCGACCACAGGGTTCTGTTCCGTGGACAGGATCAGCATCTTCAGGCCGCTCCTGCGCAGGGCGGCGATGCCGAGTCCGTCACCGCGGTGCACGGAGACGAACTCCCGTCCCTCGGAGTCGATCAGCACCCGGTCGTCGGTCTGGGTGCCGTCGAAGTCGAGGACTACGGCGTCGATGTCGTCGTAGGCGGGCAGCGAACCGGGGCGGTCCGCGTCGAACAGGGGGGCCAGGGCGCGGGCGCGGGCCAGGTCGTGCGGGTCGTCGATCTCCAGGACCCGGGCGGGGTCGGTGCGGACGAGTTCCGTACGGCCGAAGAAGCGGTGCTGGTGCTTGCGGAAGCCGGCCGCGTCCATCGCGTAGGCGGCGCCGGTCTCCAGGAAGTCCTGGGGGCGGTCCTGGCGGCGCGGGCGGTAGGACTTGTCGTGGTTGACCCCGGCGCCGCCCTCGGACTCGGCGTCGGCCTCCCGCCAGACGAAGCCGTGGAAGGGGGCCACGGTGACGGCCGTGTCCGCGCCGTTCTCGACGACCGCGCCGGCCACCCCGTCTATGTCCTCGCGGACGATGAACGGGCTGGTGCACTGCACGAGCAGGACCGCGTCGACCGCCGCGCCGTGCAGCGCCTCGTGGGCGTCCATGGCGTGCAGGACCGCGGCCTCGGAGGTCGCGGTGTCCCCGGCGATGGCGGCGGGCCGGAGCACGACCTCGGCGCCGGCCTCGCGGGCGGCGGCGGCGATGGCCTGGTCGTCGGTGGAGACGACGACGTCGGTCACCAGCCGGGTCGCCCGGCACTCGCGCACCGCGCGCGCCACCAGCGGGACTCCGCCGACGGGGGCGAGGTTCTTCGCGGGCACGCCCTTGGAGCCGCCGCGCGCGGGGATCACCGCGAGCACCCGGCGCACCGTCGCGCCCTGTCCCGCTTCCGAGTTGGACATCCGATCTCCTTGAGAGGTCACAGCTCCCCCATCCGGCGGATCACCGGGGCGACCCGCTGCACGCCGTGGCGGTAGGCGCCACGCGCGGCACGGCGCACGATCTGGCGGACCGGCCCGGGCTCCTTGTCGGCGGCGGGCGCGCCGGGCAGCGGTACGCCGTCGGGGCCGAGGTGGTGGCGGGCGAGGATGCCGGGCAGATAGCCGGGCGCGGTCTCGGGGGTGTAGTAGGGGTTCACGGGCGGCAGGCCGCCGGGGCGGTCGAGCAGCTTGGCGATGCGTTCACGCGCGACGTCGAAGGCCGTCCCGTACGACCCGTCGGCGGCCACGCCCTGCCGGGCCACCCACTCCGCGTCCGGCACCGGCCGGTACCCGGCGTCGAGCTGGTCCCAGGAGGCCAGGCACCCGGAGCCGGTGAAGTGGTGGTTGCCGAGCACCTCGCGCACGCCCAGGTCGGTCAGGAGCACCGTGGGGATGCGGCGGTGCAGGGCCTCCAGGGCGGCCGTGGAGCTGACCGTGACCAGCAGGTCGGTGCGGTCCAGCACCCCGCCCATGTGGCCGTACACCAGGCGGAAGTTGGCGGGCACGTCCTTGCCCTGGACCAGCTTCTGGTACGGCAGCTCCTCGATGTGGGTGGTGTGTTCGCCCGGCTTGGAGCGCAGCTTCAGCAGCACCTCGCGCTCGGGGTGTTTCCGGGCGTGCTCGATCAGCCGGTTGAGCAGGTACGTACGGTCCTTGCGGCTGTCGGGGACGGACGGCTGGGCGGCGAACACCACGGTGTAGGGCTCGTGTTCACCGGTGTAGGGCGCCCCGCCGAGGAAGGGCAGCGCGACCTCGGTGACCGAGGAGGCGTCGGCGCCCACACCCTCGTACACGGCCCGGAACCGGTCCGCGTCGTGGCGGGAGTTGGCGAGGACGAGGTCGGCGCCGTGCCGCAGCAGCAGGCCGTCGGCGAGCTTCTCGTAGACGACACCGACGTACCCGGTGACGACGACGGGACGCCGGGCGGCGCCCGCCCAGGTGGCGCGCAGCCCGTGCAGCATGGCCTGGACGCCGCCGCCGACAAGCGCGAGGATGAGGACGTCGTACCGGTCTTCGGCGGCGCCGCCCATCCCGCGCAGGAACTCGACGCCGGTGACCTCGCGGAGGGAGTCCGCCCGGACGCCGACCTCCTTCAGCTGACGGGCCGTCGGGGTGGCTCGCCCCCGCAGGAGGTAGCCGTCGAGCCGGATCTCGGCGTCCGCGGGGGCGAGGCGCTGCGCTGTGAGCGCACCCCACTTCCACCGGGTGTCGGAATCGGCGAGGACGGCGACCCGCAGGGACTTCGTAGCACTTGCTGGCACGCCGAAGACGCTAGGAAGCCATTCCGAGGTTCCGCCCAACCCGAATGCAACAAACGGTTAACAGCACACCGCCGAATGGCGAATCGGGCCGCCGGGGCAAGCGAAAAAGACCTGGTTCACGGCTTCGCCACATGCCGTTCACTCAGCATCAAGCGGGCGGTCAAGACGAATGACGGGCTTCGTCCTAACGTTCAAGCCGTGGTCAAGCTCTCCGTCATCGTGCCGTTCTACAACGTGCAGCAATACGCGCCCGACACGCTCAGGAGCCTGAAGGCGAACGCGCGTGAGGACTTCGAATTCATTCTCGTCGACGACTGTTCGCGCGACGGGACACCAGAGATTCTCGCGCGCGCGGAGCGCGAGCTGCCCGGAGCGGTCTACGTCCGGCACGAGCAGAACGGAGGGCTGGCGACCGCCCGCAACACCGGTATCGACCGGGCGCGCGGTGAGTACCTGACCTTCCTGGACGGCGACGACTGGCTCGCCCCCGGCTACTACCCGCAGCTGGTCGCGGCCATGGAGGAACTCGGCTGCGACTTCATCCGCACCGACCATGTGCAGTGCACCGCACGGTCGCGCACGGTGAACCGGGTGCCCGTCGGCCGGCGGAACGTGGTGCTCAGCCCGCGGGAGGCGATCCTGCCCGCCGACCGGTCCACCTCCGTCGACTACGCGTACGCGTGGGCGGGCGTCTACCACCGCCGACTCGTCGACAAGGGGCTGCTGCACTTCACCGACGGTCTGCGCACGGCCGAGGACCGGCCGTGGATCTGGAAACTGCACCGGGAGGCGGAATCCTTCGCCGCGGTGAGCATGCTCGGCGTGTTCTACCGGCGCGGAGTCGCCTCCTCGCTCACCCAGATCGGCGATGTCCGGCAGCTCGATTTCATTCGCGCGTTCGATCAGGTCATTACGGAAACCGCCCAGGACCGGGACGCCGATGACCTGTTGCCGAAGGCGGTCCGCACCTATTGCGCCATCATTTCCCATCATCTGGGATCCATCGAAAGGTTCGAGCCCGCGGTGGCGAAGAAACTGAAATCCATGAGTGCCGCGGCCCTGCGGCGCATGCCGCAGGACGTGCTGGACGACGCGCTCGACTCCATGGACCTGGAGCGCGCCACCAAGCTGCGCCGAATGCGCCGCCGTCCCGCCTCCGCGGGGGCCGCCGCGTGACCACCCAGATCTTCCAGGCGTCGACGCTCTACGGCACGGCCACGCTCGCCGCCGCCCTGGACTCCGGCTGCTTCCGCCCGGCCGACCGGCGGATCCTGCTGGTCTGCAACAACGCGGCCACGCCCGAGACGACGCCCGGGCTGGACGAGGCGCCGGGCTTCGAGAAGCTGCGCGACCGTTTCGACGACGTGATCCTGTACAACGAGACCATCTTCCCGTTCCACCCGGGCGGCTGGGCACCCCGCGTGGACGACATGCCGCTGTGGGAACGCTTCCTGCGCCACGAGTGGCAACTCGGCGACGAGGACGTGGAGCTGGCCGTCGAGTCGATCCAGGTCAACCCGTCCCTGGCGCTCGCGCAGATCTTCAACGGCGCCCCGGTGACGGTCTACGCCGACGGCCTGATGAGCTACGGCCCGACCCGCAACAAGATCGACCCGCTGGCCGGCACCCGCGTGGACCGGGTGCTCCACCTGGACCTGGTGCCGGGCCTGAAGCCGCTGCTGCTGACCGAGTTCGACGTGCCCGGCGAGCTCGTGCCGACGGCCGCCTTCACCAAGGTCCTCGCCGAACTCGCCCCGTCCGGCGCCGAGTTGCCGGACGTCGAGGAGCCCGCGCTGCTGCTCGGCCAGTACCTGTCCGCACTGGACATCCTCACCGCCGAGCAGGAGGAGAACCTGCATGTGCGGATGCTGAAGGGCGCGGCCGCGCTCGGGCACACCAAGGTGGTGTTCAAGCCGCACCCGTCCGCCCCGGCCCGCTTCGCCCGCCTGCTGGAGCAGGAGGCGGAGCGGCTGAAGGTGGAGCTGACCGTGCTCGACACCCCGGTCCTCGCCGAGGTGCTGTACCAGCGCATGCGTCCGGCGCTGGTCGTCGGCTGCTTCTCCACCGCCCTGCTCACGGCCAAGGCCCTGTACGGCCTGCCCGTCGCCCGGATCGGCACCGAGGTGCTGCTGGAGCGGCTGACGCCGTACGAGAACAGCAACCGGGTCCCGGTGACCATCGTCGACGCGCTGCTGCCCGCCCTCGGCGACCGCGGCGCGGTGACCGAGCAGCGCACCGGCATGGCCGTGGACGCGCTCGGCGCGCTGATCCGCGCGGTGGGCTTCGCGATGCAGCCGAAGATCTACCCGAGCCTGCGCCCGGAGACCGAGGCCTGGCTGGCGCGGAACCTGAACCAGCGCACCATGCGCTACTTCAAGCGCCGGCGCCTGTCCTCGCTGGCCCTGCCCGGCGGGGTGCCCGCCCAGCTGGCGTTCATCCCGCGCAACCCGACGGTCCGCCGGATGGCGAAGAAGGCGCGCAGTCTGCGCAATTCGGTGCGCCGCTGACAGCTCCGAGTGAATGTTCACCGACCAGTTGACGAACAGTGTGCCGAGCGGCCCGGTCGTGGGTGTGAGGCGCCGAGACCCTGGCAAGGCGGCCTACACCATGGTTGCTCCATCCCCCGCCCGCACCGCCGTTCCCGTTCCTCCCGCCCCCGGAACGGCCCCCGCTTCCAGGCCCCGCAGCCGTCTGCTCGCCCTGGACGGTCTGCGGCTCGTCGCCGCGCTGATGGTCTGCCTCTACCACTACACCGGCCGCGGCGGCACGGTCTCCGCGTCCTGGCACGGGAGCCCGGGCCACCTCTTCCCGGGCCTGTCCCGGGCCGCGGTCTACGGCAATTTCGGCGTCGAGCTCTTCTTCGTCATCAGCGGTTTCGTGATCTGCATGAGCAGCTGGGGCCGCACCCTCGGTGACTTCTTCCGCTCCCGGGTCGCCCGTCTGTACCCCGCGTACTGGGTGGCCCTGGCCCTGGTCACGGGGGCGTCCCTGGCCCTGCCCGTCGTCGTCCACCCGGTCCGGCTCGACGAGTTCCTGGTGAACCTGACGATGCTCCAGCAGCCGATGGGCGCGACCCGGGTGCTGGGCGTGTGCTGGACGCTCTGGGTCGAGGTGCGCTTCTATGTGCTGTTCGCGCTGCTCGTCGTCCTGCGCGGGGTGACCTACCGCCGGGTGGTGCTGTTCGCGTGCCTGTGGACCGTGGCGGGCGTGCTGTGCCACTCGTCCGGCAACGAGCTGCTGAACCAGGTCGTCATGCCCGAGTACGCCCCGTTCTTCATAGGCGGTCTGGCGCTGTACCTGATACACCGCTTCGGCAGCGACCTGCTCGCGTGGGGCATCGTCGCGATGTCCTGGCTGCTCGCCCAGAGCGAGGCCACCCGCGGGCTGTGGGGCCCGCACCCGCACCGTGACCCCTACGTCGTCGTCCTGATCGTCACCGTCGCCTTCGCGGCCGTCGCCGCCGTGGCACTGGGCTGGACGCGCTGGGCCTCCTGGTCCTGGCTGGTCACGGCCGGCGCGCTGACGTACCCGTTCTACCTGGTCCACGAGCACCTCGGCTGGTTCGCCATACGGGTGCTGCACCGGGGGCTCGGCCTGCCCGCGTGGCCGACGCTCGCGGTGACCGTGCTCGGCATGCTGGTGCTGGCCTGGCTGATCCACCGGTTCGTGGAGAGGCCGTTCGGGCCGCGGCTGAAGCGGGCCCTGAAGGAGCGTAAGTTGGGCGACCGTTCACCTGGTCTTGGGTTTTGAACCGGGCCGTCGGGCAGGCACCGTAGAGCCCTTGCCGCAGATGCCGCACAGGCTTTCCGCAGGGATCTCACAGACGCCGTACCGAGGGAGTGCCCACCCCGCATGGCCACCATCCAGGATGCGATCCGACCGCCCCGCCGTCTCGACGACGTCCCCGGCTGGTTCCCGGTGCTCGACCAGCTGCTCTTCGACTGGTTCCTGAACCGGCAGGAGACCACCGGGATGCGGGGTGATCTGCTGGAAGTCGGGGTGTACATGGGCAAGAGCGCGATCTTCACCGGCCGGCACCGGCAGCCGGGCGAGCGGTACACGGTGTGCGACCTCTTCGAGGGCGACGCCCCGGACGACGCCAACCGGGCGGAGTCGGCGAAGTCGTACGGCGCGCTGACCCGGCGCGTCTTCGAGGACAACTACCTCTCCTTCCACGACGAACTGCCCCGCGTGCTGCAGGGCCCCAGCTCGCTGGTGCCCGGCGAGGTCGAGCCGGACTCCTGCCGGTTCGTGCACATCGACGCCTCCCATCTGTACGAGCATGTGCACGGCGACATCGGGGCCGCCCGCGATCTGCTGCTCCCGGACGGGATCGTCGTCCTGGACGACTTCCGCTCCGAGCACACCCCCGGCGTCTCCATAGCCACCTGGGAGGCCGTGCTCAACCGCGGCCTGCACCCGGTCTGTCTGAGCACCCAGAAGCTCTACGGCACCTGGGGCGACCCGGAGCCGGTCCAGGAGGAGCTGCTGGCCATGGTGCGGGAGCGGTCCGACTGCCATCTGAGCGTCCAGGAGGCCGCCGGGCACCGGATCGTCCGGCTGAAGTCGAAGGGGATGCGGGCGCCGGAGTTCCCGCCGTCCAGGCATGCGGCGGCGGACGCGGAGCCGGAGCCGGTACCGGTACCTCAGGAGGCCGCGGCGCCCTCTCCCGCGCCGGCGCCGGTCCGGCACGCGCCGCGGCGCAACGCGAGCAGGGTCCGCCGGATCGCCGTCGACCTCCTCCCGCCGGTCGCCACCCGGGCGATCCGCAAGGCACGCGCCCGGGCACGCGCCAACCGGCGCTGACCGCCCGCTCAGCCGATCCCGTACCGCGCCCCGATCCCCGCGATCACGATCGCCAGCCCCTCCTCGAACTGCTCGTCGTAACCGTCGAAGAGCAGCTTCCCGGCCTCGGCGGCGAGCGGGTGGCCGGCCAGCCGCCGGGCGCGTTCCTCGATGTCGTACCCCTCTCGGCGCTCGCCCGGGAGGGGCTGTACGCCCTGCTCCTCGGTGACGAAGCCGACGGTGTACGCGTTCACCGTGCGCGCCGCGTGGACCGCCTGGGCGAGGGTGAATCCGGCCTCCGTCAGCAGCCGCAGGCCGGCCTCCTGCTGGGGGGCGTGCTCCGTGCCCGTGAACCGTGAGCCGCTGTAGACCTTGGCGCCGTCGCGGTAGCCGAGCAGCGCCGCCCGCAGTCCGCGGCCGGCCTTGAGCAGCCGCTCCTGCCAGCTGTCGGCGGGGTCGAGCGTGGTACCGGCGGCCATCCGCCGGTACATCTCCGTCGCCATCTCGTCCAGCAGCGCCTGCTTGTCCTTGAAGTGCCAGTACAGCGCGGGCGCCTTGACGTCCAGTTCCCTGGCGATGGCGCGCAGGGTCAGGCCGTCCAGGCCGACCTCGTTGAGCAGCCGCAGGGCGGTGGCGGCGACGCGGCGGCGGTCCAGGGGGGCGCGTTTCTCAGGGCTCACGCTTGACAGCTTAACAGCGTTAAGGGCACCCTTCTGGGCAACGGCACTTAACGGCGTTAAGGAGAAGTGTGATGGATGTGCTGATCGTGGGCGCGGGTCCCACCGGCCTGACCCTCGGCATCGACCTGGCCCGCCGGGGCGTGGAAGCGCTGGTCGTGGAGCGGGCGGAGGGGCTGTTCCCCGGCTCGCGCGGCAAGGGGCTCCAGCCGCGCACCCTGGAGGTCTTCGACGACCTGGGCGTGGTGGACGCGATCCGGGCGGCGGGCGGCCCCTATCCGCACCGGGTGACCTGGAAGGACGGCGAGCGGGTCGGCGAGCTGCCGATGTTCGAGAGGATCGAGGCGGACGAGGGCGCGCCGTACACCGAGCCGTGGATGGTCGCACAGTGGCGGACGCAGGAGATCCTGCACGCGCGCCTGCTCGAGCTGGGCGGCCGGGTGGACTTCGGGCGCGAGGTGACGGGCCTGGAGCAGGACGCCGAGGGCGTGACCGTCCGGTTCGCCGACGGTACGGCCGTGCGCGCGGGGTACGTCGTCGCGGCCGACGGCGGGCGCTCGGTGGTCCGGCGCGCGGTGGGCGTGGGCATGGCCGGGGAAACGGTCGACCCGGCGCCGTTCCTGGTGGCGGACGTACGGCTGACGGGCCTGGACCGGGACTTCTGGCACGTCTTCCCCAAGGACGACGGCACCGTCGTCGGCCTGTGCCCGCAGGCCGGCACGAACGACTTCCAGCTCCAGGCACGCCTCGCCGAGGGCACGGAACCCGACCCGGGCTTCGATGGCATCCGTAGGCTGGTCGCCGCGTACACCCACCTGGACGCCGAGGACGTCACCGAGCTGCGCTGGTCCTCCGGCTTCCGCCCGCGCGCCGCCCTCGCGGACCGCTTCCGGGTGGGCCGGGTCTTCCTCGCCGGCGATGCCGCCCACGTCCACTCGCCGGCCGGCGGCCAGGGCCTGAACACCAGCGTCCAGGACGCCTACAACCTGGGCTGGAAGCTGGGCGCGGTCCTGCGCGGCGGGGCGCCGGAGGCGTTGCTGGACACCTACGAGGAGGAGCGCCGGGCGAACGCGGCGGCCATGCTGGACCTGTCCACGGGCGTCCACCGCGGCGAGGTACGGCGCGGAAGGGCGACGGTGCAGCTGGGGCTGGGCTACCGGGAGTCGTCCCTGAGCAGGGAGACGCGGGACGAGCCGGCCGGCGTCCGGGCGGGCGACCGCGCCCCGGACGGCACGGTGTCCGGCGTGCGCCTCTTCGACGCGTTCCGGGGACCGCACTGGACGCTGCTGGGCGCGGACGCCTCCGTTGCCGGTGTGCGGGCGCTCCCGGCGGCGCCGGAGTCCTACGGCCCGGGCGTCCGCCTGATCCGCCCGGACGGCTATGTGGGGTGGGCGGGAGACTCGCCGGACGGGGCCGAGGCCTACCTGGCCGAGGTCGGCGTCTGACCGGGGTGGTGGTCAGTCGTCGCCGTCGAGGAGGGTGCCGACGGGGAGGTCGAGGGTGACGCCGACGGATTCCGGGACGGGGACGAACTGACCTCGCTTGAAGCGCTGAGGGTCGGGGTACTTGCCGTCGGCCGGGTCGGTGTAGAGGAGGACCTCGTCGTGCTTGCGGTCAGCGATGAGGTAGGCGGGAAGGTCTGCCTGGGCGTAGCACTCGACCTTGGGACCGAGGTCGTCGGACCAGTTCGAGGACGTCACTTCCACCACCATGCGGAAGACGTTCGGTGCGTAGTAGTTCTTCGTGACATGGGCGTCGCGGAAGTCCTGGTCGACGACCGAGAAGTCGGGGATCGCAAAGTCCTCAGGCAGCGTGGGCAGCCAGAGCCCGACGCCCTGGACGTACTCGTACCCCGCCTCAACGAGCCCCGCCCGGTCGAAAGCCCTGCCCAGTTTCGTCAGCGACAGAGCGTGCGAACCATCCGGCGGCGGTGTCACAGTAAGCCTCCCCTGGAGAATCTCCACGCGGTGGCCAGGCAGTGCACGGGCAAGCTGGTCGGCAGCCTCGCCCAGGGTCAGCTCCTGCTGCAGTACGGCCATGGCGTCCTCCTTTTCGGGGCCCACTCTGCGACGAGAGTAACCGGGAACATGGGGACTCGGCTCGCGATCACCCATACGAAGTAACCACCCAGCTCAGAACACCTCCGACGGCTCGTAAGCCCCCCAAACCCCGCGGAGCGCTCCGCACACCTCCCCCACCGTCGCCCGCGCCCGCAGCGCCTCCTTCATCGGGTACAGGACGTTCTCCTCCCCCTCCGCCGCCTTCCGCAGCGCGTCCAGCGCCGAGTCCACCGCCCGCCGGTCCCGTTCGGCCCGGAGCTTCTCCAGGCGTTCCGCCTGCCGGGCCTCGATGGCGGGGTCGACGCGCAGCGGCTCGTACGGCTCCTCCTCGTCCAGCTGGAAGCGGTTCACGCCGACCACCACCCGCTCCCCGGAGTCCGTCTCCTGGGCGATCCGGTACGCGTTCCGCTCGATCTCGGCCTTCTGGAAGCCCCGCTCGATCGCCGCGACCGCCCCGCCCAGATCCTCCACCCGACGCATCAGCTCGACGGCCGCGTCCTCCACGTCGTCCGTCATCCGCTCCACCGCATACGACCCCGCGAAGGGATCCACCGTCGCCGTCACGTCCGTCTCGTGGGCCAGCACCTGCTGGGTGCGCAGGGCCAGCCGGGCGGACCTGTCGGTCGGCAGCGCGATCGCCTCGTCGAAGGAGTTGGTGTGCAGGGACTGGGTGCCGCCCAGCACCGCCGCCAACGCCTGCACCGCGACCCGCACCAGGTTCACCTCCGGCTGCTGGGCCGTCAGCTGGACGCCCGCCGTCTGGGTGTGGAAGCGGAGCATCAGGGACTTGGGGTTCCGGGCGCCGAACTCCTCCCGCATCACCCGCGCCCAGATCCTGCGGGCGGCGCGGAACTTGGCGACCTCCTCCAGCAGCGTCGTACGGGCCACGAAGAAGAAGGACAGGCGGGGCGCGAAGTCGTCCACGGACATCCCCGCCGCCACCGCCGTGCGGACGTACTCGATGCCGTCCGCCAGCGTGAACGCGATCTCCTGGACGGGCGACGCCCCGGCCTCGGCCATGTGGTAGCCGGAGATCGAGATCGTGTTCCACCTCGGGATCTCGGCGGTGCAGTACTTGAAGATGTCCGCCGTCAGGCGCAGGGAGGGCTTCGGCGGGAAGATGTACGTCCCCCGCGCGATGTACTCCTTCAGCACGTCGTTCTGGATCGTGCCCGTCAACTGGTCGGCCCGCGCGCCCTGTTCCTCCGCCACCAGCTGGTAGAGGAGCAGGAGGAGGGCGGCCGGGGCGTTGATCGTCATCGACGTGGAGACCTGGTCGAGCGGGATGCCGTCGAACAGCACCCGCATGTCCTCGATCGAGTCGATCGCCACGCCCACCTTGCCGACCTCGCCGTGCGCGAGGAGTGCGTCGGAGTCGTGGCCCATCTGGGTGGGCAGGTCGAAGGCGACGGAGAGGCCCGTGGTGCCGTGGGCGATCAGCTGCCGGTAGCGGGCGTTGGATTCGGCGGCCGTGCCGAAGCCCGCGTACTGGCGCATGGTCCAGGGCCGGCCGGTGTACATGCTCGGGTAGACCCCGCGGGTGAAGGGGTACACGCCCGGTTCGCCCAGTTTCCCGGCCGGGTCCCAGCCCTGCAGGTCCCGCGGCCCGTAGACCGGCTCGATGGGCAGTCCCGACTCGGACTCACGCGACATGGATGCCTCCGGAGTACGTCTTGTCACCCCTCACCATGCCCCGTCGTTCGGCGACGGTCACGCGGGGAAGCATCCCGGCATGACGATCTCGCGAAGACCCGCCGCCGCCCTCACATCGGCCACCGCACTCGCCGCCCTCACCGCCCTGTGCGGCTGCACCGTGCATCCCTCGGACGCCGACGGCAAACCCCGGGCCCCGGTGTACGCCCAGAGCCCGGCACCGCCCCTGGAAAGCCGCGCGGCACAGCCCACCCGGACGGAGCAGCCGTCCCCGGCCGCGCCCGCTCCCCGGCCGCCGTCCCCCGCCGTGCCCGCGCCCGCTCCCCGGCTGCTGTACTCGCGCGGCGACAGCGGGCTGGGGGTACGGGAGCTGCAGGCGCGGCTGCGCCAGCTGGACTGGCTGTTCGAGGGGCCGACGGGGTCGTACGACGCTCCGACCGAGCAGGCCGTGCAGGGGTTCCAGGGCAAGCGCGGGCTGCCGCGGACGGGGCGGACGGACACCGTCACCTGGCAGCGGCTGGTGGGGATGACCCACGCGCCCGGCACATGGGAGCTGTATCTGATGGGCGGTCAGCCGGCCGGCGCGCCCGACCCGCGCTGTATGACCGGGCGCGTGCTGTGCATCGACAAGACGACGCGGACGCTTCGCTGGATGGTCGGCGGGCGGACGCTCTCGACGACGGCGGTGCGGTTCGGGGCGCAGTACACGCCGACCCGCGAGGGTGTCTTCCACGTCTACCGCAAGGAGCGGAACTGGGTGTCGACGCTCTACCACTCGCCGATGCCGTACGCGATGTTCTTCAGCGGCGGCGAGGCCGTGCACTATTCGTACGACTTCGCGGCGCGTGGCTACGCGGGGGCCTCGCACGGGTGCGTGAACGTCCGGGACGAGACGGCGATCCAGCAGCTGTTCGCTCAGGTGCGGGTGGGCGACAAAGTCGTCGTCCACTGGTGAGGCGGGATTGCGGGGCGCGGGCGGGACCGGGGGAACGTGTCCCGCCCGCGCCAGGTGCACGAGCCGTGGGTACGGGGGGAACCCCGGCTCAGTGCGACGGCCGATGACCAGTCGGCTCACTCAGTACTGCGTACCGGCCGCCGAAAACGTCACACCCCGCCCGAAGAATTTTTCACGACCCACAAAAGCGCAGGTCAGAGGGGCAAAAAAGGGAGCGGAGGGAGGGAGCGGCCCGCGGGCCGGTCGGGTCAGAGGGCGGTGTACGTCGGGCTCGGCGCCGGGCCGGGCCGGGTGCCGGTGCTCCGGGCGGGGCGGGCCGGGGCGAAGGCCGTGGGTGCGGGCGCCACAGCGTCGCCGTGCCAACCCTTGCCGCCTCCGCTGCCCTTGCCGTCGCCGGTGCCCTTGCCGGGGTTGCCGCCCCAGCCGGGGTGACCGTCGCCGCCGTGGCCGGGGTTGCCTTCCTCGTCGCCGCCCCGGCCGTTTCCGTTGCCCTTGCCCTTGTCGCCGTTCTCGTCGCCCTTGCCGCCGCCCGTCGCGCCGTCGGCCGAGTCGACGGTGGCCAGGACGACCTTGCAGTACCGGCTCACCCGGGCACTGCCGCCCGCCAGGTGCTCCAGGACGCGCCGGCGGCCGGAGTCCAGCTCCTTGCCGTCGCGGATGTCCCGGCAGGCCGAGGCCGCGTCCCGCCACCAGCCGCCGGGGGTGCCGGAGGGGTCGCCGGTGCCGGGAGAGCTGCTCCTGCCGTTGCGGTCGCCCGGTACGACGGCCTCGCCGGAGGCGCCACCGCGGTCGGTGCCCGCGCTGCCGCTCGGCGCGCCGGGCCCCGCAGTCGCCCCCGGGGTGCCCTGCGGGACGGAGGCGAGCGGCGTTCGGGAGGTCGGGTCGGCGGAGACGGAGGCGGCGGGGTGCTCGTGCCGGAACGGTGTGGGCAGCATCCCGGTCCCGGCGGCCATGGCGACCCCGCCGACCGTGCCCACGGCCACCGCCGCGGCCAGCGCCAGCCGCACGGGGCGGGCCCAGCGGGTCCGGCGGGCGGGGATTCCGGTACGGGCCGGGGCGGCGATGCGGACCAGGCCCGCGTCGCCGCCGGGCACGGACAGGCCGGAGGCGCCCTCGGCACGGCCGACGGCGGTGCCTTCCGCGGCGGCGGCCTCGCGGGCCTTGCGGAACGCGGCCAGGGCGGCCTGCTCGCCGGGGAGTTCGCCGGTGGCGGGGGCCGTCCGGGAGGTCAGCGCGCCGAGCGCCCGGGAGAGTCGTTCGGCCTGGTCACGGGCGGAGGCATCGACGGCTTCCAGCGACTCGCCGCGCAACAGGCGTTCCGCCGTCTCACGGTTCAGCCACTTGTCCTGCTCGTCGGCCATCACATGTCCTTCTGCGTCCGCGCACGCGTATCCGTCACAGTTGCGGACGACACCGCGCGGCCGCGCGGTTCTCGCTGGGGTGGGAGCGCGTCGAGCACGCCCGCCGATTCCGGATCGTCACCGAGCAGCTCCGCGAGCCGCTTCAGGCCGCGGTGTGCCGCGGTGCGCACGGCGCCGGCGCGTTTGCCGAGGGTCTCGGCGGCGCTCTTGGCGTCCAGGCCGACCACGACGCGCAGGACGACCGCCTCGGCCTGGTCCTGCGGGAGCCGCGCGATGAGGGAGAGGGTGCCGTCGGTGGTCAGGGCCTCGATGGCCTCGCCGGCCGTGTCGGACTCGGCGGCCCGGCCGGTCAGTTCCGTCTCGTCGCCGCCTATGGCGGGGCGGCGGCCGCGCATGCGTATGTGGTCCAGGGCGCGGTTGCGGGCGATCCGGGCGGCCCAGCCACGGAAGCGGTCGGCGTCTCCGCTGAACCGGTCGAGGTCGCGGGCGATCTGCAGCCAGGCCTCGGACGCCACGTCCTCGGCGTCCGGATCGCCCACCAGCGTCCGTACGTATCCGAGCAACCGTGGATGCACCGCGCGGTACACAGTACGGAACGCGGTCTCGTCACCGTCCTGCGCCGATCGCACCGCGGCGGTCAGCTCCGCGTCGTCCCCCAGCACCTGACTCCCTTTACGCCTGTTTCCCGGTCGGCGCGAAAGGCACGTTACGGCGTGAAACAGCTCCCCGTCCATGTCCGTAGAAGATGCAACTAACTCGTGACCAGGTGCGGATGTGCGCAGGGTGAGATTCGACGGTGGCCGGGTGTGACAGAAACAGCACGCACGGCGCTGTAGAGAGTACGGGTCGCGCGCGGCCCGTCAGCGCGACGGCCGGGGCCTCTCCTGTGGGGGGTGGCGGCCCCGGCCGTTGCATCAGTTTGCCGTTCTGACCTGGGCCGATGCGCGGCATCGGCGACCAATGCGGCCAACGCGCGGCCAATGCTGGTGTGCGGGCCCGTTCGACTCGGCGCTTTCCGTGCCGGGCCCTGGTTGCGGCCCGACGAGGGGTGCCTCACCTGCGCGGAGGCCTCCACGGGTTCTCACCCGCGTCTAGAACGTCCGTGACCTTGCCGTGACACACCGACGGGCCCGCGTGACGAGGACTACTTCTTCCCCGGGGCCCTACGGTCGGAACTGCCACTGTTTCCGGCGCTGTTGCCGCCCTTGTCGGCTTTCTTCCCGTATGCGGCTTTCACCTGGGCCGCACAGTAGGCCGCCACCTTCTCCTCGCCGCCCGCCGCCCCGACGAGCCGCTGCCAGGCCGTCGCGTCCAGGGCGCCACTCCGGTCCCCTGCCCGCTCGTAGGCGCGGCAGTGGGCCACCGTGTCCCGGGCGGTGGCCGGATGGTGCGGGCGCGTGGACGCGGCGCCGGATGCCTGACCGGCGGTCCCGGCGGGCGTGCCGGGAGCGGGCGGCCGGTGCGGGGTGCTCGCCGACGGGAGGGCCGGATGCGGGGTACCGGGGCGGCCGTGGGTGCCGGAACCGGCGGAGCCGATCGCCGCGAAGGCGACACCGCCCAGCGTGAGGCTCGCAAGCGCCACCGAGAGCGCGGCCCTCAGCGACACCCGGGCACGCCTCGGCACGGCGGGCCGCCAGTCGTCCCGGCGCCGGGTGCGGGCGCGGGACGCCCGCGTCGCATGGGCGGCGCGGAAGGCGGCCACGGCCCGGCGCTCGGCCTCGGCGTCGACGCCGCCGGCGCGCAGGGCGGCACCGAGCCGCGCCTCGAACCCGGAGTCCGCACCGCCCTCGTCCGCCTGGTCCGCGCAGGCGTCGCCGGGCGCGGAGAGGGTGCCGCCGGGGTGCGCACGGCGGCGACCGAAGGGACCGTCGCCGCCGTGCCGTTCACCCATGCCCGTTCCCCGTCCTCGTCCGGCGTACCGGAGACATACCGCTTCCCGGGCCTCGTGCGGGCTCCGGGACCGACCGCGCTCCCGTATCCATACGGCTCGCGGCCGGCACCGTTCATGTCGACTCACCCGGCGTCCGGGTGCCGCCGTCCGTCACACCCTCGTCCGCCGGGTCCTGGACGCCCAGTTGCCGGGCGAGGCGCTTCAGCCCGCGGTGCGCGGCCGTGCGGACGGCGCCGGGGCGCTTGCCGAGGACGCGCGCGGCGGCCGGGCCGTCGAGGCCGACGACCACGCGGAGCATGACGGCCTCGGCCTGGTCGCTGGGCAGGGTGCGCACCAGCTCCAGCGCGCGGGCGGTGGACAGCGACTCCAGGGCCTGGTCGTGGGTGTCGAGCCGGCCGGGCAGCTCCAGCGCGTCCTGCTCCAGCGGCGCGGCCTGGGGCCGTACCCGCCGGCGGCGCAGATGGTCCAGGGCGCGGTGCCTCGCGATGGTCGCGGTCCAGCCGCGGAAGCCGGCGCCGTCGCCCTTGAACCGGCCCAGGTCGCGGGCGATCTCCAGCCAGGCCTCGGACGCCACGTCCTCGGCGTCCTCGCCGACCAGGCCCCGCAGATAGCCGAGCAGGCCGGGCTGCACGATCCGGTAGGCGACCGCGAAGGCGGTCACGTCGCCGTCCTGGGCCCGCGCGACGGCCGCGCCCAGCTCCCCGTCGTACGCCTGCCGGCGGCGGGGTTCCCCTGCGTGACCCAAGAACCGTCCTCGTCCGTACCGAGCCCACGCCCGCTTCGGACCTGCGCTCGTGCTCGTAGCGAATCCCCAGGGACATCAGCGTCAGGGCTCACGGAAGTGTCACAGCCTTCCGCCCGCCGCGGCCCGCGGCACGGAGACCGGACCGGCAGACGACCGGCGGACCCGCCAACCCGCCTGGCCCATGGGGGAGTTACCGCGGACAGCGGCACGAGTGACCGCCTGGGGCGGGTGGTGTCACCAGTGACGCGGCGGGGCTCCCGGCCGGTCAGCGGGAGCCGGTCGCGTCCCGGCAGAGCAGCCGCAGCGAGCCCTGGCCCTCGTAGGCGCGCCGGGCCTCCTCGATGGGGTCCCAGAGCCGGCCGTCGGGGGTGCGCACCCAGTGGTCGCCGCCGGTCGTCCACCACTCGGCGCCGCTCTGCCGGACGATCACCTCACCGGCGTAGGCACCGAAGCCGCGCAGCACGCTCTCGACGGCGGCGTACGGCGGCCCCTCGCGCCGGATCTCCTCGATCATCCGGTCCACCCGCCACAGGCTCTGCGCCGAGTAGTCGAGCCGCACCCGCGCGCCCTCGCGCATGGTCGCCACGGTGTCCGCGGCCCATCGCACGGGCTTCGCCGCGGCGTGCGGCCTGGTGTCCTGCTGCGCTGTCACGTAATGGGCTGTCACATAGGGAAGAGCGGGCTGGACCGATCATCCGTCACGCCAATTCGAAACGTTTCGCCAACCGTCGCGGAACTACCCCACGTCCACCGCACGACAGGCACAGGACTCACGCACGCAGGGGGGTTTGACCCCCGGATCGCCGTAACCGCGGCGCTGCTCAGGACCCACTGCGGGCCCGCCGTGACACCACCGCGCGCAGGACGCGCCGTCCCTCGATCGACAGGTCCAGCGCGCGGCGCAGGCCCTGCGGACCGTGCTCGGCGAGGAGGTCCAGCACCGCCGTCTGCCGGCGCAGCTCCGCCGCGACCAGCGGAGGCAGGTCCGCCGTCTCCCCCGCCCGCCCGGCGTCGAGCCCCTCGGTCGCCGACGTACCGTCCGCCGCGGGGTCGAGCAGCCGGTGGATGCGCAGGGAGGCGACCGAGCAGGCGTCGGCCCAGGGCCGTACCGCGTCGGCGGTGCGCTCGGCCGGAACGGCCTGCAGCATGCGGCGGGCCAGCCGCACGGCCTCGTCGTCGCCGGGCCCCTCGGCGCCGACGGCTCCCCGGGCCTTCTCCAGGCTCGCGCCCCAGTCGGAGCCATCGGCAAGGCTCGCCCACAGCGGCCGCAGCAGCTCGTCGTCGGCGCCGAGCAGCGGCAGACACCGATCCAAACAAGCCAGCCCGCTGGTGGCCAGTCCGCGT
Organism: Streptomyces sp. NPDC001153; assembly: GCF_053598315.1. Taxonomy (NCBI): domain Bacteria; kingdom Bacillati; phylum Actinomycetota; class Actinomycetes; order Kitasatosporales; family Streptomycetaceae; genus Streptomyces; species Streptomyces sp. NPDC001153. Next base: position 150,375 of record NZ_JBSFJZ010000016.1, on the reverse strand, counting down.
TCGTCGGCCTGTGCGATCCGTTCCACCAGGCTCATGAAATGTCTCCCTCGCCGGGGCGCCGACCGTTACGGAGCCCGCACTTCCCTTTACTGCGTGATACGGCGCGGGAGTGTCACAGCAGATGTTTCCGGCCAAGTCAGCCCAGCCGGTTCGCCAGGTTGCGGAAGTCGGTCCAGGACAGCGCGGGCGCGCCCGGGTCCCACAGCTTCTGCGCGGTGGCCCGCAGCGGCATCCGGATGCCGGCCGCGACCTGGGCCTCGGTCTGGGCGTTCGGGAAGTCGCCCCAGACCGCGAACGCCCCGCCGAGGATCTGGCCGTCGTAGCTCGCCGGTACGGCGGTCGTGCCGCGCAGCACCCGTGGGTTCCACTGCTCGTAGATCCGCTGTCCGGTCGGATAGACGAAGGTCTGCGGCTGGCCGAGGACGTAGTAGAGGAACTCGTCGTTGTAGTTGATGACCTTCCGGCCCGCGCTCAGGTACTCGGCCGGCTGCCGGGCGCCGATCTCCTTGCCGGTCCAGTAGGCGACCTGGAGATCCCCGGCCGCCTGCACGGACGTGCCGCGGTAGAAGCCGTCGTTCCAGGCGCGCATGGTCCTGCCGTGGGCGCGGACGGTGGCGGCACGGTCGTTCAGCCAGCTGGTGGTGAGGTCGGCGACGGTGCCGCCGGAGCCGTACTTCTGCCGGGCGGCGGCCGCGAGCTGCGGATAGGAGGCCTGCGGGTCCTTCATGGTCAGCGCCTGGTACTCGTCGCCCCCGAGGTGCCACTGGTTGCCGGTGAACAGCCCCGCGTACTCGTTCAGCAGATCGTCCACGAGCTTGGCGGAGGCGGGCTTGGAGATGTCGATGGCGCCCTTGGTCACGACCCCGCTCGCGTTGCGCAGCTTCAGGTCGGGGTGGGCGGCGAGGACGGCGCCCAGGTGCCCCGGCGAGTCGATCTCGGGCACGACGGTGATGTGCCGGCTGCCGGCCAGGTCCACGATCCGCTTGACCTGTGCCTTGGTCAGATGGTTGGCGGAGACGATCTCGGGGTGGGTGCTGGACTCGATCCGGAACGCCTGGTCGTCGGAGAAGTGCAGCCCCAGTTCGTTGAACTTCAGGTCTCCCAGCTCCCGTATTCGGTCCTCTATCCAGGACTCGGAGTACGGTTTGCGCGCGATGTCCAGGTTGAACCCGCGCACCGGCTTGGCCGGCTCGTCCCGTACGACCCCCTCCGGGGCCGTGCCGCCGCCGTGCACCTCCTGCTTCAGGGTGCGGGTGCCGTAGAAGACGCCGGCGTCGCCGGGGCCGCTGATGTCGACCCGCCCGTCGCGGACGGTCATGGTGTACGACTCCTGGTTCCCGCCCCCGCCGCCGAGCGCCAGCCGGACGTCCCCCGCCCGCACGTCGTCCTTCTCCCCCGCGTAGGTCAGCCCCAGCTCCCCGGCTATCAGCCGCCCCTCGTCGGCCAGCTCCCCGTCGCTGATCACCACCCGGTCCGCCTTCTGCGGCTTCCAGCCGGGCCCGCGCGCCGGCGTGTGGGAGCGCACCGCGGGTATCGTCCGCGGCGCCTGGGACAGCGGATAGGACCGGCTGGGCGTCGGACGCGCCGACGGCGCGCCCGCCCCGCCGGAAGCGGTACCGGCCACCCGGCCGGACGACGACTGCCGGGCACCCCCTTGCGACGCCCCGCCGCCCGCGCCCGACGAAGCCCACACGCCGACCCCCGTGCCGACCGCGACCGTCCCGAGGACCGCCGCGGCCACGACCGCCCGCTTGCGTATCACCTGGTGCGCCGAGGCACGGCGCTTGTGCTGGGTCACCCCGCCAACGTACGACCGATCCGGGCGTCACCCGTCACCCAGACGTTCCGAAACTCTCCCGTTCGGGTGAATTTCAGGCATCACACAGACACACAGTGACCACTCTCGATAACCTGACGACACACCTTTCACAGCATCCCCTGCCACGCCACATGTGACGCGAGGACCCACGCTGCCCGCCCACCGTCTTCCGTATCTCCCCAAGCCCCTCGACGCCTTCAACGCCGCACCCGCCGACGAGGCACGCGCCCTCCTGCTGCACTGCCTCCACAGCCTGCGCTGGTCCCACCGCGTCGCGGACCACCGCCCCTACCCCGACCTGGACTCCCTCCTGGCCGCGGCGGACGAGGCGGCGTACGACCTTTCCCCGGGTGACCTGTCGGAGGCCCTGGCCGGGGAGTCCCTCCCGGACCTGCCCGAGGACACCTACTCGGCGGCCCACATGGCCCTGAGCGCGGCACACGCGGCCTACGAGGCCAGGTTCGGACACGCGTTCGTCATCTACCTGGGCGACACCCACCCGGACGAATCCCTCGACCGCATCCTCGAAGCGATCCGATCACGATTGACGAACGATCCGGAGGAGGAACGGGTGATAGCGGCGGAGGAGCTCCGGCGCCTGGCGAGAAGCAGACTGGGCACCTGCCTGAGGGGCGCGGGGCCTTGTCCGTCAGCGGCTCCGCCGCGGGGCGCGACCAGCCCCAACGCACCCGCAGTCGGCAAGTAACAGGACACACCACCCCAGTAGCCGCGCGCCCGCTCCCCCATCCGGTGCCAATTTGATCACACAAGGTAGGCCCCCCGTAAGGCACAACGCGGCGCATGGCTACGATGCTGGGGGCCGGTGGACCGTACCCGGCCGGGCCCGCCCGACACCGAAGCCGGCGCGGCCCCAATCCCCGCTCCCGGAGGGACTTCCGTGCCGGCTGGAACGCTGTACCGCGGCCGGGAAGGAATGTGGTCCTGGGTGGCTCACCGAGTCACCGGCGTCCTCATTTTCTTCTTCCTGTTCGTTCACGTGCTGGACACCGCTCTCGTGCGTGTCTCCCCCGAGGACTACGACAAGGTCGTAGCCACGTACAAGACGCCGATCGTCGCGCTGCTGGAGTACGGCCTCGTCGCCGCCATCCTCTTCCACGCGCTCAACGGCCTGCGTGTCATCGCCGTCGACTTCTGGTCGAAGGGCCCGCGCTACCAGAAGCAGATGTTCTGGACCGTGATGGGTGTCTGGGTCGTCCTGATGGCGGGGGCGATCTACCCCGTCCTCGGCCACGCCGCTCGTGTTCTGTTCGGGAGCTGAGGCCCATGTCCACGACTGAAACCACCGCGTCCGGAATCGGCCCCGTCGAGGGCGCCCCCGTCTACAGCGCCGACAACCCGGCCCCGCTGATCGAGGCGCCGCGCAAGCGCACCAAGAAGACCCCGAAGTCGACCCGGGGCAACTTCGAGCTGGCGGCCTGGCTCTTCATGCGCCTGTCCGGCATCGTGCTGGTCGTCCTGGTCATCGGCCACCTGCTGATCCAGCTCGTGCTGGACGGCGGTGTCTCCAAGATCGGCTTCGCCTTCGTGGCCGGCCGCTGGGCCTCCCCCTGGTGGCAGGTCTGGGACCTGCTGATGCTGTGGCTCGCGATGCTGCACGGCGCCAACGGCCTGCGCACGGTCATCAACGACTACGCGGAGCGCGCGAGCTCCCGCATGTGGCTGAAGGCCCTGCTGTACACCGCCACGGTGTGGACCATCCTGCTGGGCACGCTGGTGATCTTCACCTTCGACCCGAACATCCGCTAGGCACGGGGCTGCGAGAATCATGAAGATCCACAAGTACGACACCGTCATCGTCGGCGCCGGCGGCGCGGGCATGCGTGCCGCCATCGAGGCGACGAAGCGCAGCCGCACCGCCGTGCTGACCAAGCTCTACCCCACCCGCTCCCACACGGGCGCCGCGCAGGGCGGCATGGCCGCCGCGCTCGCCAACGTGGAGGAGGACAACTGGGAGTGGCACACCTTCGACACGGTCAAGGGCGGTGACTACCTGGTCGACCAGGACGCCGCCGAGATCCTGGCGAAGGAGGCCATCGACGCCGTCCTCGACCTGGAGAAGATGGGTCTGCCGTTCAACCGCACCAAGGACGGCACCATCGACCAGCGCCGCTTCGGCGGTCACTCCCGCAACCACGGCGAGGCCCCGGTCCGCCGGTCCTGCTACGCCGCGGACCGCACCGGCCACATGATCCTCCAGACGCTGTACCAGAACTGCGTCAAGGAGGGCGTGGAGTTCTTCAACGAGTTCTACGTCCTGGACCAGCTGATCACCGAGGTCGACGGCGTCAAGAAGTCCGCCGGTGTCGTCGCCTACGAGCTGGCGACCGGCGAGATCCACATCTTCCAGGCGAAGGCCGTCATCTACGCCTCCGGCGGCTGCGGCAAGTTCTTCAAGGTGACGTCGAACGCCCACACGCTGACCGGTGACGGTCAGGCGGCGGTCTACCGGCGCGGGCTCCCGCTGGAGGACATGGAGTTCTTCCAGTTCCACCCGACCGGCATCTGGCGCATGGGCATCCTGCTCACCGAGGGTGCGCGCGGCGAGGGCGGCATCCTGCGCAACAAGGACGGCGAGCGCTTCATGGAGAAGTACGCTCCCGTCATGAAGGACCTGGCGTCCCGTGACGTCGTGTCCCGGTCCATCTACACGGAGATCCGTGAGGGCCGCGGCTGCGGTCCCGAGGGCGACCACGTCTACCTGGACCTCACCCACCTGCCGCCGGAGCAGCTGGACGCCAAGCTGCCGGACATCACCGAGTTCGCGCGGACCTACCTCGGCATCGAGCCGTACACGGACCCGATCCCGATCCAGCCGACCGCGCACTACGCGATGGGCGGCATCCCGACCAACGTCGAGGGTGAGGTCCTGTCGGACAACACCACCGTCGTCCCGGGTCTGTACGCGGCCGGCGAGGTCGCCTGTGTCTCCGTGCACGGCGCCAACCGCCTCGGCACCAACTCGCTGCTGGACATCAACGTCTTCGGCCGCCGCGCGGGCATCGCCGCCGCCGAGTACGCCCACACGGCGGACTACGTCGAGCTGCCGGAGAACCCGGAGTCGTTCGTCGTCGAGCAGATCGAGCGGCTGCGCAACTCCACCGGCACCGAGCGGGTGGCGACCCTGCGCCGCGAGCTGCAGGAGACCATGGACGCCAACGTCATGGTGTTCCGCACCGAGCAGACGATCAAGACGGCCGTCGAGAAGATCGCCGAGCTGCGCGAGCGCTACAAGAACGTCGCGATCCAGGACAAGGGCAAGCGGTTCAACACCGACCTGCTGGAGGCCATCGAGCTGGGCAACCTGCTGGACCTGGCCGAGGTCATGGCCGTCTCGGCGCTGGCCCGCAAGGAGTCCCGCGGCGGTCACTACCGCGAGGACTACCCGAACCGCGACGACGTCAACTTCATGCGCCACACCATGGCGTACCGCGAGGTCGGCGCCGACGGCTCGGAAACCGTCCGTCTCGACTACAAGCCGGTCGTCCAGACCCGCTACCAGCCGATGGAGCGTAAGTACTGATGGCTACCCCTGTTCTGGACAAGGAAGAGGCGGCCGGCAAGCCCGAGCCCGGTTTCGCCGACTCCCCCTACATCACGGTCACCTTCCGGATCCGCCGGTTCAACCCGGAGGTCTCGGCGGAGGCGGCCTGGGAAGACTTCCAGCTGGAGATCGACCCGAAGGAGCGTGTCCTCGACGGCCTCCACAAGATCAAGTGGGACCTCGACGGCACCCTCACCTTCCGCCGCTCGTGCGCGCACGGCATCTGCGGCTCGGACGCGATGCGGATCAACGGCAAGAACCGCCTTGCCTGCAAGACGCTGATCAAGGACATCAACCCCGAGAAGCCGATCACGATCGAGGCCATCAAGGGCCTGACGGTCCTGAAGGACCTGGTCGTGGACATGGAGCCGTTCTTCCAGGCGTACCGGGACGTCATGCCGTTCCTGGTCACCAAGGACACGAACGAGCCGACCCGTGAGCGGCTGCAGTCGGCCGAGGACCGCGAGCGGTTCGACGACACGACGAAGTGCATCCTCTGCGCGGCCTGCACCTCCTCCTGCCCGGTGTTCTGGAACGACGGCCAGTACTTCGGTCCGGCCGCGATCGTGAACGCCCACCGCTTCATCTTCGACAGCCGTGACGAGGCGGGCGAGCAGCGCCTGGAGATCCTCAACGACCGTGACGGCGTGTGGCGTTGCCGTACGACCTTCAACTGCACGGACGCCTGCCCGCGTGGTATCGAGGTCACCAAGGCGATCCAGGAAGTGAAGCGCGCGCTGATCACGCGCCGCTACTGATCCTGCCGGTCCGGCGCCGAGGGCCCCGCTTCCGATCCTCCGGAAGCGGGGCCCTCGGGCGTTTTCGACCGGGTTTGCGCGGTTTGTATTCCCCGCGGCTCTAATCTGACGACATGGCAGACGATGAGTCCTACGAGCTGCTCGGTTTCGACAACGTGCTGCTTCCCGTCGGCGACCTCGGCGAGGCCGTCGGCTTCTACGAGCGGGCCGGATTCACCGTGGGGTTCCGCTTCGACGAGGGCGGTATCGCGTTGCTGAAGGTCGGGGGCGAGACACCCGGGATCCTGCTGCAGGCGGAGGAGGCGGTGGGGCGCCGGACCCCGCCCTGGCCCTCGCCGCGTGTCTGGCTGGAGGTACCGGACGCCCGGGCGGCGGCGCGGGAGCTGGCCGCCGCCGGCATCCCGCCGCTGGACGGGGTCTTCCAGGTGGTCACCGGCTGGACCGTGGAGTTCGCCGACCCGTGGGGCAACATCCTCGGACTCACGGACTACACCAAGCGCCCGGAGCTGGGCCGCCGAAGCTGACCACCCGGGGCGCCCGAGCCACTCGTTAGGCTCTCTGCCGTGCCCGCGAAGAACGACGGCCCCGAGACGGCCGGCTCCCCCAGCAGCAAGTCCGAGCCCAGCAGCAAGTCCGAGCAGACCCGCGCGCTGATCCTTCAGACCGCGATGCGGTTGTTCCAGGAGCGCGGGTACGACAAGACCACCATGCGGGCCATCGCCAAGGAGGCCGGGGTCTCCGTCGGCAACGCCTACTACTACTTCGAGGGCAAGGAGCACCTGATCCAGGGCTTCTACGACCGGATCGCCGCCGAGCACCAGCGGGCGGTCCGCGAGGTCCTGGACCGGGAGACCGACCTGGAGGCGCGGCTCGCGGGCGTGCTGACCGTCTGGCTCGACATCGCCCGGCCCTACCACGAGTTCGCCGTGCAGTTCTTCAAGAACGCCGCCGACCCCGACAGCCCGCTCAGCCCCTTCTCCCCGGAGAGCGAGCACGCCCGTGAGCAGGCCATCGCCGTCCACCGCGAGGTGCTGGCCGGCTCGAAGTCCAAGGTTCCGGCCGAACTCCGCGATGTCCTGCCGGAGTTGATGTGGCTCGCCCAGATGGGCCTCGTCCTGTACTGGGTCTTCGACCGGACGCAAGGGCGCGAGCGCAGTTACCGGCTGGCCCGGCGCGGGGCCCGGCTGACCGCCCGTGGCGTGGCGCTCGCCCGCTTCCGCGTGCTGCGCCCCCTGGTCCTGGAGATCCATGAGCTGTTCACGGACTTCCTGCCCGGCATGACGAAGGCGCTGCCGGACCCACGGACCACGGGGGCCGAGGGGACCAAGGGGCACGCGGAGCAGGCCGGCTGATCAGATCCACTGCAGACGCCACAGGCGGAAGACACCCGTGCCGTCGTCCAGGTACTGGCTGCCGCCCACGTCCTCGGTGCTGACCACGTACTCCTTGCGCTGCCACAGCGGGATCAGCGGGACGTCCTGGGCGACGTCCGCCTGGATGTCCCTGAAGTCGTTCGCGGTCCGGCTGCGGTCGGCGTACTGCTGGCTGTCCAGGATGAGATGGTCGACCAGCTTGTTGCTGTACCCGGTGCTCATCGTGGAGCCGGTGCCGACGAGCGCGGCGCCGAAGGTGTCCGGGTCGGGATAGTCGGGCACCCAGCCGACCGCCCACGCGTCGATCTTGCCGGTGGCCCAGCGTTTCTGGAAGTCGGTCCACTCGTACCCCTGGACGTCCACCTTGAACAGGCCGCCGGCCTCCAGCTGCCTCTTCAGCGCCGCGGCCTCCTGCTCACCCGCGCCCCGGCTCCTGCCGTAGCCGAAGGTGAACCGGACGGGCAGGGACACCCCCGCCTGGGTGAGCAGCGCCCGCGCCTTCTGCACGCTCTGCCTCGGGTAGTCGTCGAAGAACGAGGTGGTGTGGCCGGTGATGCCGGTCGGGATCAGCGAGTACAGCGGGTCGACCGTGCCCTCGTAGACCGTCGAGGCGAGCTCCTCGCGGTTGACCAGCCAGGCCATCGCGCGGCGCACCCGCACGTCGCGCAAGGGCGAGTCGGCGCGCGTGTTGAGGTACAGGTTGCGGGTCTCGGCGCTGTCGGACTCGGTGACCCGCTGGTTGGGGTCGCTCGGGTTCAGCGCGGAGAGCACGCCGGGCGGCAGCTCCCGGGTGGCGACGTCGACCTGCCTGGCCTTCCAGGCGCTGTCGAGCTTCGCGGAGTCCGCGTAGTAGCGCAGCTCGATCGGGCGGCCGGTGCCGCTGAGGTAGCCCTTGTAGCTGCCGTTCGGCTGGAGGACGGCCTTCTCGTTCCTGGTGTACGACGTCAGGATGTACGGGCCGGTGCCGTCGACGGCGCTGTCCTTGCGCAGGGAGTCGGCCGGGTACTTGTCCTTGTCCACGATCGCGCCGGCGCCCGTGGCGACCTTCAGCGGCCAGGTGGCGTCCGCGGACGACAGGTGGAAGGTGACCGTCGTCGCGTTGTCGGCGGTGACCGAGGCGAGCGTGGAGAACAGCGATGACGGGCCGACATCGGAGTTGATCTTCTTGACCCGGTCGAACGAGTACTTGACGTCCTCGGCCGTCATCGCGCGTCCGCTCGGGAAGGTGATCCCGGAGCGGAGCGTGCACTGGTACGTCCGCAGACCGCTGCCCTGGAAGGCACAGCTCGTCGCCGCGTCCGGGACCGGCTCGACGCCGCCCGGCTCGAACGTCAGCAGCGACTGGAAGACGTTGCTGAACAAAGCCCAGGAACCGGCGTCGTAGGCGCCCGCCGGGTCGAGGTTCGTGACGGCGTCCGTCGTACCGACCGCGATGGTTTTGTCCTTGTTGTTCTGCGACGGCAGCAGTTGCCAGCCGCCGATTCCCGCGATCGCGAGCACGAGCAGTGCCACGAGAACGCGCATGCGAACAGATCGCATGGTGGTGCCCTCCCCAGGCCCCTTCAAAGGCCCTACCCCTGGCCAGCACGATTTCGCCACTCCCCTAGTGGCGCGGCTCACCTAATCACACGGGTTTCGCCCGGGGGAAGGGCTTTCTGACCAGATGGGGAAAGAACTTACCGAGGCGTTGTTTCCCCCGGGTTTCACAGCGCCTTCACAGGTGTGGGAGCGGTTTCGGCCAGGGGGGTACGGCGACCCGGTGCGAAGTCCCGGGTGTCCGCTATGACGTACGGCGCAGTGCCCGCAGTCCGCGCAACCCGATGACCCCGACGGCCGTCCCCAATACGAAGGAAACGACCGCCAGCAGCAGGTGCACCCAGAAGTACGCGGTCGGGTGACCGTTGTCGAAGGCGAGCCCGCTGCTGTCCTTGACCAGGTTCTTGACGAAAGTGACCCAGATGACCCAGGACCACACCCCGAAAGCGAGCAGGAACCAGGAGACCGGGCGGCTGAGCTTCATGCGACCAGTATCGCCGTTCGCCGTCCGGTTCCGTGTCGGGGGTGAGGCGGGTCATGGGACTTCACGGCCGACAAAAGGTACGTTCTCGACCGTGCCCGCTCCGATGAAGACCGGCCGGCGATCCCTGCTGGTCACCTCCGCCACCCTGCTGTGCCTGTCCGCCACCGCACCCGCCGCCCTCGCCGCCCCGTCCCCCCCGGCCGGTCCGACGGCCACGCCCCCGGCCGCCATGTCGACCGTGGGCGGCGTCCGGCTCGGGCAGCCCGGCACACAGGTCAATCTCGCGCCCGGGGTCCCGGTGCTGCCGAAGGACCTCACCGCGCGCTCCTGGATCGTCAGCGACGCCGAGTCGGGGGAGGTGCTCGCCGCGCACAACGCGCACTGGCGGCTGCCCCCGGCGAGCACGCTGAAGATGCTCTTCGCGGACACCCTGCTGCCCCGCTTCCCGAGGGAGGAGAGGCACAAGGTCGCGCCGTCCGACCTCGCGGGCATGGGCGCCGGCTCCAGCGTGGTCGGGATAAAGGAAGGGCACACCTACAGCGTCCACGACCTGTGGCTCGGGGTCTTCCTGCGCTCGGGCAACGACGCGGTGCACGTGCTGTCCGCGATGAACGAGGGTGTCGCACAGACCGTCAAGGACATGCAGGCTCACGCCGACGAACTGCAGGCCCAGGACACGCACGTGGTCTCGCCCGACGGCTACGACGAGCCGGGCCAGCTGTCCTCGGCGTACGACCTGACGCTGTTCGCCCGGTCCGGGCTGCAGAAGAAGGACTTCCGCGACTACTGCTCGACCGTCAGCGCCAGGTTCGAGTCGGGCGAGATCCGCAACACCAACCGGCTGCTGAGCGGTGACACCGATGTGCCCGTCTACCAGGGCATCGCGGGTGTGAAGAACGGCAACACCACCAACGCGGGCGCCACCTTCACCGGGGTCGCCGAACGCAACGGCAGGGTGCTGCTGGTCACGGTGATGCATCCGGAGAAGGCCGCGCACAACGAGGTCTACAAGGAGACGGCCAAGCTGTTCGACTGGGGCTTCCAGGCGGCCGGCAAGGTCAGTCCGGTGGGCGAGCTGGTGCCGCCGAAGAGCGCCCTGCCGAGCCCTGGGCCCAGCGGCTCCGGCGGGAAGGCGGGCAAGGACGGGTCCGGGACCAGGCCGGTGGCCGGCGCCGCCACCGGCTCCGGCTCCGGCGTCGGCACCGCCGCGGCCATCACCGGCGGGGTGCTGGTGCTCCTCGCGGGCGCGGCGTTCCTGGTCAATCGCCGGTGGCCGCTGCCGGACCTGATGCGCCGTCGGCCGCGTCCGTGACGCACGCGGGTTCGGCCGCCGCACTCGGCGTCGCCGTCCAGGAGGCGCAGAACAGCACCAGTTTCGCGGTGAAGTTGATCCACAGCAGCAGCGCCACGGGGACGCCGAACGCGCCGTACATGCTCTTCGCGGCGACTCCCTGGATATAGCCGCTGAGCAGCAGCTTCAGCAGCTCGAAGCCGACCGCGCCGAGCAGCGCCGCGACCACCAGGCGGCGGCGCGGCGGCTCGACACCGGGCAGCAGGGTCAGGACGTAGAGCAGGACGAGGAAGTCGGCGAGCGCGGCGACGGCGAACGCGGCGATCCGCAGCAGCAGGCTCCCCCAGCTGTGCGCGGCCAGGCCGAGTTGGCGCGACACCAGGCCGACGGCGGCCGAGGCCAGCGTGGACGCGGCGAGCGTGACCAGCAGGGCCCCGCCGAGGCCGAGGAGGATGCCGGCGTCCTTGGCCTTGGCCACCACCGGATTCTGCTGCTGCTCCGGCAGCTCCCACACCGCGCGCAGACAGTCCCGCATCTGGCCGACCCAGCCGATGCCGGTGAACAGCAGCAGGGCGCCCGCGATGACACCGACCGTGCCGGCGTTCTGGACGAGCGAGGTCAGGTCCAGCCGGCTGGAGAGGACGCCGGGGAACTGCTCGGCGATCTTGTGCTCGACGGTCTTCTGCCGGTCCGCGCTGAGCGTGGCGGCGCTGATCGCGGCGACCAGGGTCAGCAGCGGGAACAGCGCCACGAAGCTGATGAACGTCATCGCGGCCGCCAGCCGGGTCCACTTCACCCGGTCCAGCCGTTCGTAGCAGTGCCACGCGTGTGTCTCCGTCAGCCGGACCACGATCGGCCCGATGCCGGGGAGTCCCTTCAGCCAGTCCATGATCCGTTCCTGCCCCTGACCGTGCGCTCGTAAGACATCCCACTAATCACCCATTGTGTGGAGCGGCCGAATGTTCAGTAACTAATCCCTCATATCGGGACGATACGGTCACCGACATGCCTGGAGACACAGCCTTCGGCCTCCCCCAGTCCCTGCTCGTCCTCGGCGGCACGTCCGAGATCGCGCTGGCCACCGTGCGCCGGATGATCGCCCGCCGCACCCGCACGGTGTGGCTGGCGGGCCGCCCCTCACCGGCGCTGGAACAGGCCGCCGAGAGCCTGCGTGCACTCGGCGCGGACGCCCGTACCGTCGCCTTCGACGCCCTCGATCCCGAGTCGCACGAGACCGTCCTCGGCAAGGTCTTCGCCGAGGGCGACATCGACCTGGTGCTGCTCGCCTTCGGCATCCTCGGCGACCAGGCCCACGACGAGCGGGACCCGGTACGCGCCGTCCAGGTCGCCCGGACCAACTACACCGGAGCCGTCTCCGCGGGCCTGGTCGCCGCCCGCGCCCTGCAGGACCAGGGGCACGGCTCCCTCGTGGTCCTGTCCTCCGTCGCCGGCGAGCGGGCCCGGCGCGCCGACTTCATCTACGGCTCCAGCAAGGCCGGCCTCGACACCTTCGCCCAGGGCCTCGGCGACGCCCTGCACGGCACGGGCGTGCACGTCATGGTCGTACGGCCCGGGTACGTCGGGGTGGAGGGGCTTCTCACGACGACCCCTCAGGCGGTGGCCACGGCCATCGAACTGGGTCTGCGCAGACGCTCGGAGGTGGTGTGGGTGCCGGGCGCGCTGCGGTGGGTGATGGCGGCGCTGCGGCACATGCCGCGGGCGCTGTTCCGGCGGCTGCCGATCTGAGGCCTTCCTACGACACCGCGCTACGGCCCACGCCGCGCAGCGCACCGGCCTGCGGCGGTACCACCGTTCCCCCGAACGTGTACTCCCGCAGCTTGCGCCACACCCCGTCGGCGCCCTGCTCGTACAGGGCGAACCCCGTGCACGGCCACTGCGCGTCGAAGCCGGCCAGCTCCTCGAAGGCGCGGTCCATCGCCGCCTCGTCGATGCCGTGCGCGACGGTGACATGCGGGTGGTACGGGAACTGCAGCTCACGCGCCACCGGCCCCGAGGCGGCCCGCACCCGCTGCTGCAGCAGGGTGCAGTCCTCGGCGCCCTGGACGACGCGGACGTAGACCACCGGGGAGAGCGGACGGAACGTGCCGGTGCCGGACAGCCGCATCGGGAACGGCCGTCCGCCCGCGGCGACCTCGGTGAGGTGCGCCTCGACCGCCGCCAGCTCGCTCTCGTCGAGCTCGGTCGGCGGCAGCAGCGTGACATGCGTGGGGATGCCATGAGCCGCGGCGTCGCCGAAGCCCGCGCGCCGCTCCTGGAGCAGGCTGCCGTGAGGCTCCGGGACCGCGATCGACACGCCGATCGTTACGGTCCCCACGTCGTCTCCTGTCGTCGGTCTCTCGTCGGTCTCTCGTCGGACTTGTCGGCCTGTCGTCGCTCTGTGGTCTTGGCGGCCGTCCCGTTTCGTCACGTTCGGGCCGTTGGCTATCGACTGTACGGCCACGGATGTCCCGTGGGCAGGCGCAGCGGAAGTGATGTGCAGCGCTCTGCCGAGCGGGACATGTGTACGGTCGTGCGCCTCGGCGCCGGTCCGTGCTCCTCAGTGCTTCGCCGGCAGGAAACCGACGCGGTCGTAGGCGTGCGCCAGCGTCTCCGCGGCGACCGCGCGCGCCTTCTCCGCGCCCTTGGCCAGGATCGAGTCGAGCGTCTCGGAGTCGTCCAGGTACTGCTGGGTGCGCTCCCGGAAGGGCGTCACGAACTCGACCATCACCTCGGCGAGGTCGGTCTTGAGGGCGCCGTACATCTTGCCCTCGTACTCCCGCTCCAGCTCGGCGATCGAGGTGCCGGTGAGCGTGGAGTAGATGGTGAGGAGGTTCGACACGCCCGGCTTGTTCTCCGCGTCGTAGCGGATCACGGTGTCGGTGTCGGTGACGGCGCTCTTGACCTTCTTGGCGGTGGTCTTCGGCTCGTCGAGCAGGTTGATCAGGCCCTTCGGCGTGGACGCCGACTTGCTCATCTTGATCGACGGGTCCTGCAGGTCGTAGATCTTCGCCGTCTCCTTGAGGATGTACGGCGAGGGGACCGTGAACGTCTGCCCGAAGCGGCCGTTGAAGCGCTCGGCCAGGTCGCGGGTCAGCTCGATGTGCTGGCGCTGGTCCTCGCCGACCGGCACCTCGTTCGCCTGGTAGAGGAGGATGTCGGCGACCTGGAGGATCGGGTAGGTGAACAGGCCGACGGAGGCGCGCTCCGCGCCCTGCTTGGCGGACTTGTCCTTGAACTGGGTCATGCGGCTGGCCTCGCCGAAGCCGGTGAGGCAGTTCATGATCCAGGCGAGCTGGGCGTGCTCGGGGACGTGGCTCTGGACGAAGAGCGTGCAGCGGTCCGGGTCCAAACCGGCGGCCAGCAGCTGCGCGGCGGCGAGCCGGGTGTTGGCCCGCAGCTCCTTCGGGTCCTGCGGGAGCGTGATCGCGTGCAGGTCGACGACCATGTAGAACGCGTCGTGGGTCTCCTGCAGGGCCACCCACTGGCGGACGGCGCCGAGGTAGTTGCCGAGGTGGAACGAGCCGGCGGTGGGCTGGATGCCGGAGAGCACGCGGGGTCGGTCAGCAGAGGCCATGTTTTTCATTGTCGCAGAGAGCACGGGGGGTTCCGTGCGAGGGGAACTGCGCGTGATCCGTGGTTGCCCGCACAGTTCCCCACACCGCTTACGGGGCGCTTCAGCCCAGGTCGATCTCCGGGTAGAGCGGGAACGCCGCCACCAGGTCGGTCGCTCGCTGAGCGATCTCCTGGGCGACCTTCTCGTCCAGGACGTGGGCCGCCTTGCTCGGGGCGCCCGACTTGGTGGTGCCCGGCTCGGTGGTGGTGAGGACGCGGTCGATCAGGCCCGCCACCTCGTCCATCTCCGCGGTCCCCAGGCCGCGGGTCGTCAGCGCGGGGGTGCCGATGCGGATGCCGGAGGTGTACCAGGCGCCGTTGGGGTCGGCCGGGATGGCGTTGCGGTTGGTGACGATGCCCGAGTCGAGGAGGGCGGCCTCGGCCTGGCGGCCGGTGAGGCCGTAGGAGGTGGCGACGTCGATCAGGTTCAGGTGGTTGTCGGTGCCGCCGGTCACCAGCGTGGCGCCGCGCCGCATCAGGCCCTCGGCCAGGGCGCGGGAGTTGTCGACGATGCGCTGGGCGTAGTCCTGGAAGGCGGGCCGACGGGCTTCCGCGAGGGCGACGGCCTTGGCGGCCATGACGTGCGGCAGCGGGCCGCCGAGGACCATCGGGCAGCCGCGGTCCACCTGGTCCTTCAGGGAGTCGTCGCACAGGACCATGCCGCCGCGCGGGCCGCGCAGCGACTTGTGGGTGGTGGTGGTCACGATCTGGGCGTGCGGGACCGGGTCGAAGTCGCCGGTCAGGACCTTGCCCGCGACCAGGCCCGCGAAGTGCGCCATGTCGACCATGAGGGTCGCGCCGACCTCGTCGGCGATCTCGCGCATGATCCGGAAGTTCACCAGACGGGGGTACGCCGAATAGCCCGCCACGATGATCAGCGGCTTGAACTCGCGGGCCTGGGCGCGCAGGGCCTCGTAGTCGATGAGGCCGGTGGCCGGGTCGGTGCCGTAGGAACGCTGGTCGAACATCTTGCCGGAGATGTTCGGGCGGAAGCCGTGGGTGAGGTGGCCGCCGGCGTCCAGGGACATGCCGAGCATGCGCTGGTTGCCGAAGGCCTGGCGCAGTTCGGCCCAGTCGGCCTCGGTGAGGTCGTTGACCTGGCGGGCGCCGGTCTTCTGCAGGAAGGGGGCCTCCACGCGGTCGGCGAGGACGGCCCAGAAGGCCACGAGGTTGGCGTCGATGCCGGAGTGCGGCTGGACGTAGGCGTGGCGGGCGCCGAAGAGCTCGCGGGCGTGCTCGGCGGCCAGGGCCTCCACGGTGTCGACGTTGCGGCAGCCGGCGTAGAAGCGGCGGCCGACGGTGCCCTCGGCGTACTTGTCGCTGAACCAGTTGCCCATGGCCAGGAGCGTGGCCGGGGACGCGTAGTTCTCGGAGGCGATCAGCTTGAGCATCGCGCGCTGGTCGGTGACCTCCTGGCCGATCGCGTCGGCGACGCGCGGTTCGACCGCGCGGACGACGTCGAGGGCCGCGCGGAAGGCGGTGGACTCGGTGGAGAGGGGCTGCTGCTCTGGCATGAGGACCTCCGGACGGCGTGTGTACAGCGTTCACGTTCGGCCCAGGCGCACGGCACACATCACACTCGGGCCGCTCCCCGATGGTCCGTCCCATCCCAGCGCGCCAGTCACGGCCCGGTGATCAGCCTACCGGGCGAGCCGGACGGCGCAGGTCCCGCGTCCACCATGCGAGCGACGATAGGAAGGGGGCCACCGTCCTTTCCGGGAGAGGCCATGACCGCTGCAGAAGACCTCGTCGCCGCCGCCGAAGCCCACTGTGCGCCCACCTACCATCCACTGCCGGTCGTCGTGGCCACGGCGGAGGGGGCGTGGATGACCGACGTGGAGGGACGGCGCTATCTGGATCTGCTGGCGGGCTACTCGGCGCTGAACTTCGGGCACGGCAACCGGCGGCTCGTCAAGGCGGCGAAAGCCCAGCTGGAGCGGGTGACGCTGACCTCCCGCGCCTTCCTGCACGACCGGTTCGCGGCCTTCTGCACGGAGCTGGCCGAGCTGTGCGGGATGGAGATGGTGCTGCCCGTGAACACCGGGGCGGAGGCGGTGGAGAGCGCGGTGAAGACGGCCCGGAAGTGGGGGTACCGGGTGAAGGGGGTGCCCGCGGAGATGGCGAAGATCGTGGTCGCGGGCGGCAACTTCCACGGCCGTACGACGACCATCATCAGCTTCTCCACCGACCCCGGGGCCCGGGCGGACTTCGGGCCGTACACGCCCGGGTTCGAGATCGTGCCGTACGGCGATCTGACCGCGATGCGTCAGGCGCTGACCGAGAACACCGTGGCGGTGCTGCTGGAGCCGATCCAGGGCGAGAACGGGGTGATCGTGCCGCCGGCCGGCTATCTCCCCGTGGTGCGGGAGCTCACCCGCGAGCGGAACGTGCTGTTCGTCGCCGACGAGGTCCAGTCGGGTCTCGGCCGCACCGGGCGGACCTTCGCCTGCGAGCACGAGGGGGTGGTCCCGGACATGTACGTGCTGGGCAAGGCGCTGGGCGGCGGGATCGTGCCGGTGTCGGCGGTGGTGTCGAGCGCGGAGGTGCTCGGGGTGTTCCGGCCGGGCGAGCACGGGTCGACGTTCGGCGGGAATCCGCTGGCCTGCGCGGTGGCGCTGGAGGTGATCGCGATGCTGCGCACGGGCGAGTTCCAGGCGCGGGCGGCCGAGCTGGGCGAGCGGATGCACCGGGCGCTGGGGGCGCTGCTGGACACGGGCGCGGTGACGGCGGTGCGCGGGCGTGGGCTGTGGGCGGGCGTGGACGTCCCACGCGCCCGCGGCACCGGGCGGGAGGTCTGCGAGCGGCTGATGGAGCGCGGGGTCCTCGTGAAGGAGGCCCATGGTCCGACGCTCCGGATCGCGCCACCGCTGGTGATCGAGGAGAGCGAACTGGATTGGGGGGTGGCACAGTTGGCGGCAGTGCTGGAGGCTTAGGGGATCACCGTGTCCGGGGGGATCTGATGGCCATGAACCGTGGGACCGTGCCCACGTCCACCGCACGTGCACTCGGCGCGATCATCTGTGTCGTGCTGGCGTTGCTCGAACTCGCCTGGATGATCCGGGACTTCCGTGGCGCCGGGCTGCACGACACCGTGTGGACCTGGTTCGGGGGGATGCTGCCGGGACAGCACCACGGAATCCTGGCGACCTCCGCCGTGGACGTGGTGCTCCTCGTCGTGTACGCCGTCGCCGGCCTGACGGCCACGAAGCCCGCCGGTCGCAGCGCCCTGGCCACGGCCGCCGCGCTCACCCTCGCCTACCGGACCCCCACCGTGTGGATGCTCGGCGCGGACTGGGCCGAGGGGGCGCCGGACCGCACCCTCGTGCTGGTCACCGCCGTCGCCGAGGTCCTCGGGGCGGTCTATCTGATCATCGCCGCACTGGTGGCCGGCCGGCCGGCGGGAGCCCCGGCCGCACCGCCGCGGCCCGGTCCGGCCGTCTGCGCCGGGGTGCTGCTCGCGGTCTTCGGGGTGGTGGGCGCCGCCTGGCAGCTGTGGGACATGCGGGAGTTCACCGCCGAGAAGTACGGCCCCCTCACCTACTGGCACATGCTCACCGGTGAGCACACCATCAGCGCCCTGCTGGCGCCCGCGCCCGCCTGGAGCGGCTGGGCGACGGCGGTGCTGTGCGTGCTCACCGCGGTCCAGGCGTTCGTCAGGACACCGCTGGCCCGCACGATGGGCATGGCTCTCGGCGGGACGCTGATCGTCTTCGGCACGGTGGCACTCGTCCAGTACCACACGGAGCACATCCCGTTCACCCTCCACCACGCGGCCACGAACGTCGTCCTGCAGCGACTCACCCTGCTCCTGGAGATCGCCGTCGGCGTCGTGGCCCTGCTGCTGCTCGCGATCCCGGACCTCCGCCCGGTCATGACCGACCAGCCCGGCCGGCGGCCACCGGCCCAGGCGTACGGCGGCTGGAACCCCCCGGCGCCGTGACAGCCGCCGCGGGGCGTCAGCCTAGAGAACGGTAAGAGCGCAGGCCACAGGGGTTGGCCGGATCAGCCGTCTCCTAGAGTCCCCTTGTGGTCTTCGGAATGGTGTGCGCCCTTGGCGCGGCGGTCTGCTTCGGCACCGCGACGGTGTTGCAGGCGGTTGCCGCGCGAGCGGCGAGCATGGACGGGGGTGGCGGCGGTGACGCGGCACTGCTGCTGCGGGCGCTGCGACAGTGGCGGTACATCGCCGGGCTCGCGCTGGACGGGCTCGGCTTCCTGTTCCAGATCGCGGCGCTGCGGTCCCTGCCGATCTATGCCGTCAGCGCGGCGCTGGCCTCGAGTCTGGCGGTGACCGCGGTGGTCGCGGCGCGGCTGCTGCGGGTGCGGCTGAGCGGGACCGAGTGGAGCGCGGTGGCCGTGGTGTGCGCCGGGCTGGCGATGCTGGGGCTGGCGTCCGGGCCGGAGGGGAACCAGGACGGTTCGGACGCCTTGCGGTACGTGATGCTCGCGGTCGCGGTCGGCATGCTGCTGCTCGCGTTCGCGGGCGGTCGGCTGACCGGCCCGGGGCGGGCGCTGGTGCTCGGACTCGGGGCCGGGTTCGGGTTCGGGGTGGTGGAGGTCTCGGTCCGGCTGATCGACAGCCTGGCGCCGCTTGATCTTCTGACCAACCCGGCGGCCTATGCGCTGCTGATCGGAGGAGGCGCGGCGTTCATGCTGCTCACCTCGGCCCTGCAGCGGGGTTCGGTCACCACCGCCACCGCCGGCCTGGTGATCGGCGAGACCATCGGTCCGGCGGCCGTGGGCGTGGTGTGGCTGGGGGACCGCACGAAGGAGGGGCTCGCCTGGCTGGCGGTGCTGGGGTTCCTGGTGGCTGTGGTGGGGGCGTTGGCGCTGGCCCGATTCGGAGAGGCACCCGCGGAGGAGCAGCCCGCCTGAGCGGGCGGCACCTACCTCACCACCCGCCGCACCCAGGCCGCCCACCAGGACGACCGCTACCGCGTGCAGACCCGACGCGGCCCTGCTCGACCTCGTTTACCGGCAGTTCCTCGAGGCGGGAGGTCCGCATGAATAGCGCGATCGCCTCCCTCGGTACCGGCCGAAGGCCCCGTTCCTACGGCAGCACCCTGCACAACGCCTCCAGTGCCCCCGCCCACGCGCTGTCCGGTGGGGTCGCGTATCCCACGACCAGCGCGTCCAGCGGTTCGGCGACCGCCTCCGGGTGGCGGTGGAAGGCGAGGCCCTGCAGGGCCAGGCCCTGCCAGGTCGCGGCCTGGATCACCGACTGTTCCATGCCCGCCGGCAGGCGCAGCACCGCGTGCAGGCCGGCGGCGATGCCGGTGACCGTCACCTCGGGGGCGCGGGCGGAGACGGCGGCGGCGAGGGCGTCGCGGCGGCGCCGGTAGCGCAGGCGGCAGGAGCGGACGTGACGGTCGTACGCGCCGGAGGTGATGAACTCGGCGAGGGTGAGCTGTTCGAGCACCCCCACGGTGTCGGTGGTGCCCTTGGCCGAGGCCGCCTCCTCCGCCAGAGACGCCGGCAGCACCATCCAGCCCAGTCGCAGGCCGGGGGCCAGTGACTTGCTGGCGGTGCCGAAGTAGATCACGCGGTCGGGGTCGAGGCCCTGGAGGGCGCCGACGGGCTGGCGGTCGTAGCGGAACTCGCCGTCGTAGTCGTCCTCCAGGACCAGCCCGCCGGTGCGCCGCGCCCAGTCCACGACGGCGGCCCGCCGGTCGGGGTGCAGGGGCGTGCCCATGGGGAACTGGTGGGCGGGGGTCAGCAGGACCGCGCCCTGCCCGCCCAACGCCCTTGTGTCGGTGCCGAGTTCGTCGTACGGGAGGGCCGGTGTGGTCAGTCCGGACCGCTGCAGCAGGCCCCGGTACGCGTCGAGGCCGTACGACTCGACCGCCACCGTCCGCACCCCGCGCGCCCGCAGCAGAGTGCCGGTGAGGCGCAGCGCGTGGGCGAACCCGGAGGTGATCAGCACCCGCTCCGGGTCGGCGCGGACACCGCGCACCCGTGCGAGGTACCCGGCGAGGGCGGTGCGGAGTTCGGGCCTGCCCCGCGGGTCGCCGTAGCCGAGGGCGTCGTACGGGGCGGTGGTGAGGGCGCGGCGGGCGGCCCTGAGCCACTCGGTGCGCGGGAAGGCGGCGAGGTCGGGGGCGCCGGGCAGGAGGCTGTACGTCGGCCGGTCGGGCTCCCGGTGGCGGGGTCCCGCGCCCCTGCCGGAGGGCGGAGTCGCCGCCAGCGCCGCCACCCGTGTGCCCGAGCCCTGCCGGGCGGTGAGCCAGCCCTCCGCCACCAGGTCCGCGTAGGCCTCGGCGACGGTGTTGCGGGCGATGCCGAGATCGGCGGCGAGGGTGCGGGAGGAGGGCAGCCGGGTGCCGGGGGCGAGTCGGCCGGTGCGGACGGCCTCGCGCAGGGCGTCGGTCAGGCCCCGGCGCAGCCCGCCGGAGCCGGCCGGTTCGAGGTGCAGGTCGACGCCCAGAGTGGCCCAGGATTCCACCATGGAAATGGACCATACTCCTGGGCTGCCTCGCTCGTAGGGTCGGAGGCATGAGTACTGCAGAGGAAACCGTCGAGTACGCCCCCGAGCCGGCCCCGCGACTGGCCTGGGCCAAGCACGCCCCCGAGGTCTACAAGGCGATGGTCCGGCTGGACAGCGCCGCCAAGCAGGGGCTGGACCCCCAGCTGTACGAGCTGGTGAAGATCCGCGCCTCGCAGCTCAACCACTGCGCCTTCTGTCTCGACATGCACACCAAGGACGCGCTCGCGGCCGGTGAGAGCGTGCAGCGGATCGTGCAGCTCAGCGCGTGGGAGGAGTCGAGGCACTTCTACACCGGGAAGGAGCTGGCGGCGATCGAGCTGACCGAGGCGATCACCGTCCTGACCGACGGCTTCGTGCCGGACGAGGTCTACGAGAGGGCGGCGAAGCACTTCGAGGAGGCCGAGCTGGCCCAGCTGATCGCCGCGATCACGGTGATCAACGCCTGGAACCGGTTCGGTGTGACCACGCGGATGGCCCCGGGCCACTACCAGCCGGGGTCGCACAAGTGAACCGTACCCAGCTGCTGGACCCGAAGGTCGGGCAGGCGATGTCCGCGCTCAGCGCGGCCGCGAAGAGGGGGCTCGGCGATCCGGTCCTCGCCGAACTGGTGATGATCCGCGCCTCGCAGCTCAACCACTGCGCGTTCTGCCTGGACATGCACCGTCGAGTGGCCCGCGGGAACGGCGAGTCGGAGGACCGGATCCAGCTCCTCAACGCCTGGGAGGAGACCGGGGACCTCTTCAGCGAACGGGAGCGGGCCGCGCTCGCGCTGACCGAGGCGGTCACCGTGCTGACCGAGGGCTTTGTGCCGGACGAGGTGTACGAGAGGGCGGCCAAGCACTTCACCGAGCCCGAACTCGCCCACCTGATCGCCCTGATCACTGCCATCAACGGCTGGAACCGGATCATGGTCAGCCGTCGCGTTCCACCCGGGGGTTACCAGCCGTGAACAAGGTCGATGTCTTCCGTGCCCTGCATCGCAGACGCCCCCAGGGCGACCCGCTGGTCCTGCCCGGCCCCTGGGACGCGGCCAGTGCGCGGGTGTTCGTGGAGGCGGGGTTCCCGGCGCTGGCCACACCGAGCGCCGGGGTGGCCGCCTCGCTCGGGTACGCGGACGGGGCCACCCCGGCCGACGAGATGTTCGCCGCGGTCGCCCGGATCGCGCGGGCGGTGGACGTGCCGGTGTCGGCGGACATCGAGAGCGGGTACGGGCTCGCGCCGAAGGAGATCGTGGAGCGGCTGCTGGAGGCCGGCGCCGTCGGCTGCAACCTCGAGGACTCCGACGGGGGTGTTCTCAAGGACCCGCACGAGCAGGCCGAGTTCCTCGCCGAGGTCCGCTCGGCCGCCGCCGACCGGCTGTTCGTCAACGCCCGGGTGGACGTCTTCGTGCACGGCGACAAGGATCCCGAGCGGGCCATCGAGCGGGCCGCGCTGTACGTGGCGGCGGGCGCGGACTGCGTCTATCCGATCCTCGCCCCCGCCGGCGTACTGCCCCTGCTGCGGTCCGGCATCCAGGGCCCGCTCAACGCCCTGTCCCGCCTGGACGGGGAGGGCCCCTCACCCACCGGACTCGGCGAACTCGGGGCCACCCGCATCACGTTCGGGCCGGGACCGCAGCGGCGGGCCACCGCGGCGGTCCAGGACCTCGCCGAGGCCCTCAAGGGATGACGGCGTCAGGACAGCCACCGCTTCCACACGTCAGGGTGGCTGTCCACCCACTTCTTCGCCGCGTCCTGCGGCGAGAGCTTCTGGTCGGCGATCATCAGGGAGACCTCGTTCTGGTCCTCGGTCGTCCACTGGAACCTCTTCAGGAAGGCCGCCGCCTTGCCTCCCGACCTGGCGAAGCCGGCGTTGAGGTACTTCTGCAGCGGGGTGTGCGGGTAGGCGCAGGCGACCTTCGCCGCGTCCGCGTCGCAGCCGTCCTTGTACGGCGGCAGCTTCACCTCCGTCATGGGCACCTTCTTGAACAGCCACTGGGGGGCGTACCAGTACGTCAGGAAGGGCTTGTGCTGCTTGGCGAACTGTTTCATCTGGGTGATCTGGGCGGCCTCGGAGCCGGCGAAGACGACCTGGTAGTTCAGTCTCAGGTTGTTCACCAGGGCCTTGTCGTTGGTGACGTACGACGGGGAGCCGTCCATCAGCTGGCCCTTGCCGCCGCTCTCCGCGGTGCGGAAGAGGGAGGCGTACTTGTCGAGGTTCTTCCAGTTCGTGATGTCCGGGTGCTGCTGGGCGAGGTAGGTGGGGACGTACCAGCCGATGTGGCCGGTCACCCCGAGGCCGCCGCCCCGCCGAATCGTCTTCTTGTCCTCGACGTACCGCTTCTCCTGGTCCGGGTGGCCCCAGTCCTCCAGGATGGCGTCGACCCGGCCCTGGCTGAGCGCGTCCCAGGCGGGCACCTCGTCGACCTGGACGGTGTCGACGCGGTAGCCGAGCTTGTGCTCCAGCAGGTACTGGGCGACGGCCACGTTGGACTGGGCGCCCACCCAGGACTGCACGGACAGGGTCACGGACTTCGCGCCCTGGGCGTTGGCGAAGGGCGACGCCTGCTTGGTCATGTCGGCGGCGCCGCAGCCGGTCACCGTCAGCAACAGCAGCGAGCCCACCGCGAGTGTCGTACGTGCGCGCATGTCAGGCTCCCTTCCTCGCGCGTCGCTCGGTCGGCTGCGTCACCCGGTCGAGCATCAGGCCCAGGCAGACGATCGCGGCACCGGCCACCAGACCGGTCGCCAGGTCGCCCTGGGCGAGGCCGAAGGCCACGTTGTAGCCGAGGGCGCCGCCGCCGACCAGGCCGCCGATGATGACGACAGCGAGGACCAGGACCACACCCTGGTTGACGGCGAGCAGCAACGACCGCTTGGCGAGCGGGAGTTGGACCTGCCACAGCTGCTGCCGGCCATTCGCGCCGAGCGAGCGCGCCGACTCCAGTGCGGCCGGGTCGACCTGGCGCAGGCCCTGGGCGGTGATCCGGACGACGGCGGGCAGCGCGTAGACGACGGCCGCGGCGACGGCCGGGGCGCGGCCCACGCCGAACAGGGCGACGACCGGGATCAGGTACACGAACTGCGGCATGGTCTGGAACACGTCGAGGATTGGGCGCAGGGCGCGTTCGACGCGGTCGCTGCGGGCGGCGGCGATGCCGGTCGCGAAGCCGAGGACCAGGGTGACGGCGACGGCCGCGAGCACCTGGGACAGCGTGTCGAGGGCCGGTTCCCAGACCCCGAGGACGCCGATCGCGGCCATGGCGAGGACGGCGGTCAGCGCGGTGCGCCAGGTGCCGATCGACCAGGCCAGGGCGGCGATGATCAGCAGCACCGACCACCAGGGCAGCCACTGCAGGCCGCCGCGGACGGGGTCCAGCACCCAGGTGGTGAAGTGGCCCGCCCAGTCGGCCGTACCGCCGACGACCGGGACGCCGGAGTAGAGGTGGTTGGTCATCCAGTCGACGGCGCGGTTGACCGGTTCGGCGATGTCCAGTGTCCAGCCGGAGGGCCAGTCGAGGCGGCCGAGGAGCCGGGCGGCCAGGGCGACGGCCACGGTGACGGCCAGGGCGTAGGCCCAGCCGATGGTCTTCGGGCGGGTGGTGCCGTCGCCTGCCGCCGCGGTCACGCGGTCGAGGACGATCGCGAGGAGCACGATCGGGATGCCGGCGGCGAGGGCCTGGCCGACGTCGACCGAGGCGAGCGCCTGGTAGACGCGGTCGCCGAGGCCGCCGGCGCCGATGACCGAGGCGATGACGGCCATGGACAGCGCCATCATGATCGTCTGGTTGAGGCCGAGGAGGAGTTCTCCCCGGGCCAGCGGGATACGGGCGGTCAGCAGCCGCTGGCGGCGGGTCGCGCCGAGCGACTCCACGGCCTCCAGGACCTCGGGGTCGGCGCCGCGCAGGCCGAGCGCGGTGAGGCGGGCCATCGGCGGGGCGGCGTACACGACGGTGGCGAGCACGGCCGCGGGGACGCCGATGCCGAAGACCAGGACGACGGGGAGGAGGTAGGCGAAGGCCGGGAGCACCTGCATGGTGTCCAGGACCGGGCGCAGGGCGCGGTCCAGGCGGTCGGACAGGCCGGCGGCGAGGCCGAGGAGCGCGCCGACGACCACGGAGGCGAGGACCGCGATGACCATGAGCGCGAGGGTCTGCATGGTCGGCACCCACATGCCGAGGGCGCCGCAGGCCAGGAAGGCGATCGCGGTGCCGGCGGCGAGGCGGGGGCCGGCGAAGCGCCAGGCGAGCAGGGCGCCGAGCGCCGTGACGCCGGTCCAGCCCGCGGCGAGCAGGGTGAGGTAGACGGCTCGTACGGACAGGACGACCGCGTTGCTGATGTAGCCGAAGAAGTAGAGGAACAGGGGGTGGCTGTCGCGGTTGTCGATGACCCAGTTGCTGGCGCTGGTGAGCGGTTTGTCCAGGCTGACGGTCAGGTCGTGGGGCCAGGATCCGCCGTGCAGGAGGGGCAGGAGTACGGCGGTGACGAGCGCGAGGAGGAGGAGTTTGCCCGCGGTACGGCTCTTCAGGACGCGGGGTCCGGCGGTACGGGAGGTCGGAAGACTGAGGGTTGCCATCAGACGGCCTCCGGGCTGGTCCGGGGGCCGGGTACGGCCACGTCGATGCCGGCCACGACGTCCAGCAGCAGCTCGTGGTCCACGGTGCCGACGCAGGCGCCGTCCTCCACCACGCACGCCGGTGTGCCGGTCTCGGCCACGGTTCTGATGGCGTCCGCGACCACCGCGTCCGGGGCGAGGGCGCCCGGGTGCTCCGGGCCGCCGCAGGCACCCGGCTTCATCGCCGTACGCACCGTCATGACCTGCTCGCGCGGCACGTCCCGGACGAACTCGCGGACGTAGTCGTCGGCCGGGGAACCGACGATCTCCTCCGGGGTGCCCAGTTGGACGACCTTGCCGTCGCGCATCAGGGCGATGCGGTCGCCGAGCTTCAGGGCCTCGGCCAGGTCGTGGGTGATGAACACCATGGTGCGGCCCTCCTCGCGGTGCAGGCGGGCCACCTCGTCCTGCATGTCGCGCCGGATGAGCGGGTCGAGGGCGCTGAACGGTTCGTCGAACAGCAGCACCTCGGGGTCGACCGCCAGTGCCCGCGCGAGCCCCACGCGCTGGCGCTGGCCGCCGGAGAGCTCGGCGGGGCGGCGGTGTTCCATGCCTTCGAGACCGACCTTGGCGACGACCCCGGCGGCCCGTTCGCGCCGCTCGGCCCTGCCGACGCCCTGGATCTCCAGGCCGTACGCCACGTTGTCCAGGACCGTGCGGTGCGGGAGCAGGCCGAAATGCTGGAAGACCATGGCGGCCCGGTGCCGGCGCAGTTCGCGCAGGCGGGTTCTGTCCATCGCGCGGACGTCCTCGCCGTCGATGGAGATCGTGCCCGCCGTCGGTTCGATCAGGCGGGTGAGGCAGCGGACCAGGGTGGACTTGCCGGAGCCCGACAGGCCCATGACCACGAAGACCTCGCCCTTGCGGACGTCGAAGGAGACGTCGCGGACGGCCGCCGTACAGCCCGTGCGGGCGCGCAGGTCGGCGGGTTCGAGGGCGGCCAGTCCGGGGTCGTCGGGTATCCGCTGCGGCTTGGGGCCGAAGACCTTCCACAGGCCGGAGACGGAGAAGACGGGGGTGTCGTCGGTGGGCGGCTTGCGGGTGGGGACGGTGAGGGTCATCGGGCGTCACCTCCGATAAGGTCGACGGCCCTCTCCCCGACCATGAGCACCCCGATCATCGGGTTGACGGCGGTCATGGTGGGGAAGACGGACGCGTCGGCGATGCGGATGCCGTCGAGGCCGCGGATTCTCAACTCCGGGTCCACTACGGCGAGTTCGTCGTCGGCGGCGCCCATCTTGCAGGTGCCGGCCGGGTGGTAGACGGTGTGCGCGACCTTGCGGGCGTACTCGCTGAGTTCGGCCTCGCCCTGGATCTCGGGGCCGGGGCACACCTCGCGCTTGAGCCAGCCCGCCAGCGGCTCGGTCCTGGCGATCTCACGGGCGATGCGGATGCCGTCGACCAGGGTCCGGGCGTCGTAGTCGGCCTCGTCGGTGAAGTAGCGGAAGTCGAGGGCGGGCTTGACGGAGGGGTCGGCGCTGGTGAGGTAGAGGCGGCCGCGGCTCTTCGGCTTGGGGATGTTCGGGGTCATCGAGACGCCGTACGGGGGGCGTTCGTAGCCGAGCCGTTCCGGGTTGTCCGTGAACGGGACCTGGTAGAAGTGGAACATCAGGTCCGGGCCCGCGTGGCCGGGGTCGCGGCGCACGAACAGGCCCGCGTCGGAGTCCATCGCCGAGTTCTCCGGGATGGGGCCGTGGGTCTCCCAGACGATGACCGACTCGGGGTGGTCCAGCAGGTTCTCGCCGACGCCCGGCAGGTCGTGGACGACCGGGATGCCCAGCTCCTCGAGGTCCCCCCGGGGCCCGATGCCCGAGTGCAGCAGCAGGCGCGGCGAATCCACGGCGCCCGCGCACAGCACGACCTCGCTCCGGGCCCGTATCAGCAGTCCCTCGCCGTCCTTGGTGCGCACGTGGACGCCCTCGGCGCGGGTGCCGGTCAGCTCGAGCCGGTACGCCCAGGTCTCCAGCAGGACGGTGAGGTTGGGGCGCTGGTCCATCACCGGGTGCAGGTACGCCACCGAGGCCGAGGACCGCTTGTTGTTCTCGGGGTGGTAGGCGAGGTCGAAGAAGCCGGCGCCCTCGGTGAACGGCTTCCTGTTGAAGCCCTCGACGCGGGGGACGCCGAGGGCGGCCTGGGCGGCGTCGACGAAGTCGCGGGCGATGGCGTTGCGGTCCTTCTCGTCGACGGAGACGATGTTGTTCTTCAGGCGGGCGAAGTAGGCCTCCATGGGGACGGCGCCCCAGCCCTTGGCGCCGGCCTCCTCCCACTCGTCCCAGTCGGACGGCAGCGGCTTGAAGGAGATGAGGGTGTTGTGGGAGGAGCAGCCGCCGAGGACGCGGGCGCGGCTGTGCCGGATGTGGGAGTTGCCGCGTGGCTGCTCCACCGTCGGGTAGTCGTAGTCGAGTTCGCCGCCGAGCAGGCCCATCCAGCGGCGCAGGGTGAGGACGTCGTCGCGGCCTACGTCGCTCGGGCCGCCCTCGATGACGGCGACGGTGACGTCCGGGTTCTCGGTGAGGCGGGAGGCGATGACGGAGCCTGCGGTGCCGCCGCCGATGACGACGTAGTCGTAGACGTGGGGGGTCTCGGGCATGGGGGTACTACTCCAGGGGTGTGGAACGAGGTCGGGGCTCAGCCGGCGAACCAGCGCACGGGCTTCGGCGCGAGGTTCTGGTAGACGTGCTTGGTCTCGCGGTACTCGGCGAGTCCGGCGGGCCCCAGCTCGCGGCCGGTGCCGCTCCTGCCGAAGCCGCCCCACTCCGCCTGCGGCAGGTAGGGGTGGAAGTCGTTGATCCAGACGGTGCCGTGGCGGAGCCGGCCGGCGACGCGGCGGGCCTTGCCGGGGTCGGTGGTCCAGACGGCGCCGGCGAGGCCGTACTCGGTGTCGTTGGCGAGGAGGACGGCTTCCTCCTCGGTGCGGAAGGTCTCGACGGTGAGGACCGGGCCGAAGACCTCCTCGCGGACCACCCTCATCTCGCGGTAGCAGGCGTCGAGGACGGTCGGCTCGTAGAAGTAGCCGGACTCCGGGCGGTCCTCACCGGGCTCCGGCCGCTTGCCGCCGCAGCGCAGCACGGCGCCTTCTTCGAGCGCGGAGGCGACGTACGCCTCGACCTTGGCGCGCTGCTGCCCGGAGACGAGCGGGCCGCACTCGACGCCGTCCGCGGTGCCGCGGCCGAGCCTGATCCTCTGGGCGCGGCGGGCGAGTTCGCCGACGAAGCGGTCCCTGATCGACTCCTCGACGATGAGGCGGGAGCCGGCCGAGCAGACCTGGCCGCTGTGGATGAAGGCGGCGTTGAGGGCCTGGTCGACGGCGGTGTCGAAGCCCTCCTCGGTGGCGCAGGCGTCGGCGAAGACGACGTTGGGGTTCTTGCCGCCGAGTTCGAGGGCGACCTTCTTCACGGTCGGGGCGGCGGCCTGGGCCACCTTGGTGCCGCTGGCCAGGCCGCCGGTGAAGGAGACCAGGTCGACGTCGGGGTGCTCGGCGAGGCGGGCGCCCACGGTGTGGCCGGGGCCAGTGACGAGGTTGGCCACGCCCGCGGGCAGACCGGCCTCCGCCAGCAGCTCGATCAGCGCGACGGTGGTCATCGGGGTGATCTCGCTGGGCTTGATCACGAAGGTGTTGCCGGCGGCGAGCGCCGGGGCGATCTTCCAGCTGGCCTGGAGAAGCGGGTAGTTCCAGGGGGTGATCAGCGCGCAGACGCCGACCGGCTCGTGCACGACGACGCTGTGGATGTCCGGGGAGCCCGCGTCCACGACCCGGCCCGGCGCCTCGGCGGCGACCAGGTCGGCGAAGTAGCGGAAGGCGTCGGCGACACAGTCGATGTCGATCCGGCCCTCCTCGGCGGTCTTGCCCGCGTCCCGGCTCTCCAGCAGGCCGAGCCCCTCTCGGTCCCGCACCAGGAGGTCGGCGACCCGGCGCAGCAGGGCGGCGCGTTCGGCGACCGGGGTGTGCGGCCAGGGGCCGTGGTCGAAGGCCTGGCGGGCCGCGGCCACCGCACGCTCGGCGTCCTTCTCGTCGCCCTCGGCGACCACGGCGAACGGCCGGGCGTCCGCGGGGTCGAGGATCTCGCGTGTCGCGCCGGAGAGCGCTGCCAGCCACTCGCCTCCCGCGTGGATGGTCGCCTGGGCCTGTCGTGCCGTTGTGTCCGCCATGATCGGTGTTGCCTTCCGTTCCTGATCCGTGCCCCTGTGTGACATGCGTGTCACGCTCGGGGACCGTCGCCGCCTGCCCAGGACCGGCGACTCGCATGCGCGATCGAGACCCGAAAGTGCGCGGTGTCACATCACCGCACACCTGATCATCAACACCCCGACCATGTGATTCGAGTATTCACGGAATACAATTGGCCGCGCATTTATAATTCCTTAGATCACGCGTCAACAGGAAATCGACAGACCCCACTTCCGGGTCACCGCATTCCCCCGAATGCCTCAGAGCCCACCTCCACCGGCCGTCGTTAGCTGACCGTGATGCGATTGGACTGGCTCACGGCCGAGGATCATACGACGACCACGCTGCGCTGGGGAGCGGAGGCGGATCTCACCTCGTGCTCGGACCTTCTCGACGATTTCCTGAAAAAAATCAACACCATGGAAAATGAATATCGGCGGTCGATGGCAGCTCTGTACAGGGCATCCTGAGGCGGGGGTACGGAGGTAAATCGATGGACACCTGGAACATCCCGGAACAGGACATCGCGCCGAACGACTGGGACCCCGTCGAGGAACTGGCCCAGATACTGTCCACGCCGACCAGCGTCAGCCCCGTCACCACCCCCCTGGACCTGCCGCACCCGCGCAGGGTCAGCCGCCGCAGGCTCCGGCAGGACCATCTGCTCGACGGCGGCCGGCGCGTCACCCACATCACGGTGCTGATCGCGACGGTGTCCGTGTGCGCGGTGTGCATGCTGGGCTGGTCCGTCTGCTATTCCTACGGGCAACTGCGTGAAATCGCCTCGTCGGTGCTGCCGTCGGGACTGGCGCAATGCTGGCCGCTGACGGTGTACGGGCCGTGGTTCGTGGCCGCCCTCTCCGTTCTGCGGGCCACCGCTCAGCGCCGCAGTGCGCGCCGCTCCTGGTGCGTGGTGCTGGCCGCTTCCGCGATGGCCGTGGCGCTGTGCGTCAGCCACTCGTCACATGCGCTGCTGTCGTTAGTGATCTTCGGGATTCCGCCGGTCACCGCTCTGGTGTGCTTCTGGGAACTCGTCGGCCAGATCTCGGCCAGGAGTCGTCCGCGGCACGCCACGCACAGCGAGCCGCCCGATTCCACACCGTGAGGCCGCGTCGTCCGCGCCATGGACGCGGCGGTGGTCTCTGACTACAGTCAAAGAATGAAAGCCTTTGACCAGAGTCAAAGACCACCGGTCCGGGCGGAGGACGTGGCCGCCTTCCGCCGCTTCAACCGGTACTTCACCCGCCGCATCGGCGTCCTGGACGACCACTACCTCGGTCAGGACCGCCCGCTCGGCGAGGCCCGGCTGCTGTTCGAGATCGGTGAGGGCGTGTCCCTGCGGGAGCTGCGCCGGCGGCTCGGTCTGGACGCCGGATACCTGAGCCGGATGACGAAGGCCCTTCAGGCGCAGGGCCTGATCCGGCTCGTGGTGCCCGCGCACGACAACCGGCTGCGGCTGGTCGAGCCGACCGCGGCCGGCCGCGCCGAGGTCGCCGAGCAGCAGCGCCGGGCGGACGCCCTCGCCGCCGGTCTCCTCGAAGGCCTCGGCCCCGCCCAGCGGGCCGAGCTGACCGCGGCCATGGCGACCGCGGAGCGGCTGCTGCGGCTGGCCGCGATCAGCGTGGAGACCGTCGACGGCGCCTCGGCGGACGCGCGGGCCTGCCTGGACGCCTACGCGGCGGACATCGACGCCCGCTTCCCCGAGGGCTACGACAAGGCGGCCCTCGTACGCCCCGAGGAGGTGGCCGGGGACGCCGGCGCCTTCCTGGTGGCGTACGAGGAGCGGCGCCCGGTGGGCTGCGGCGCCCTCAGACGCCTCGCCCCCGGGGTCGGCGAGATCCGGCATGTGTGGGTGCACCCCGAGGCGCGCCGGCTGGGGCTCGCGCGGCGGCTGCTGGCGGGGCTGGAGCGGGAGGCGCTGACGCGCGGCCTGACGGTCGTACGCCTGGACACGCACACCGTGCTCACCGAGGCGCAGGCGATGTACCGGGCGTGCGGGTACACGGAGATTCCGCGCTACAACGACGACGTCTACGGCGGCCACTGGTTCGAGAAGCGGCTACCTCTCGAGGACGGCGCCTGACACCTCGTTCATCAACTCCCGTACGCAGCCGCGCAGCCAGGCGTGGGCGGGGTCGGCGTCGTGCCGGGGATGCCAGGCGAAGCCCACCTCGACCGCGGGGAGCGGCAACGGGATCTCGAAGGTGGCCAGGCCGAGGGAGTCGGCCATCGGGCGGCTGTTGGTGGTGATCAGCCCGATCAGGTCGGTCTCGCGCAGCACGAACAGTGAGGCCGGGTAGGTGCCGACGCTGCCCACCACCCGGCGGGTGAGGCCGAGTTCGGCCAGGGCGTCGTCGATCGGGCCGCGCTGCCGGCCGCGCCGGGAGACGACGAGATGACCGGCCTCCCCGGCGAACCGCCCGGGCGTCAACTCCCCCTGCAGCAGCGGGTGTCCGGGCCGTACGACGCCCAGCATGCGCTCCTCGTACACCGTCTCCCGGTGCACCTCGGGCGCGGTCGTGTCGATCACCCCGACCTCCAGGTCGGCGGTGCCCTGGCGCAGGAACGGGACGTCCACATGGCTCTCGGACAGGAAGCGCAGCCGGATGCCGGGGGCCTCGCGGGCGGCGCGGGCGAAGAGGGTGGCGCCGTGGGCGGCGGCGATCGCGTCGTGGCCGAGGATCGTGAAGGTACGGGAGACCGCCCGCAGGTCGGTGTCGCGGCCCGGCGCGAACAGGGCCCGGGCGCGCTCCACCACCGCGCTCACCTCGGCCCGTACGGCCAGCGCGTGCGGAGTGGGCACCATCCGGCGTCCGGCGCGCACCAGGACCGGATCGCCGAGCGCCTTGCGGATCCGGCCGAGGGTACGGCTCATGGCGGGTTCGGACAGATGCAGCCGGTGGGCGGCGCCCTGCACGCTCTGTTCCTCCAGCAGCACGTCCAGCGCGACCAGCAGATTCAGGTCGAGCCCGGCGGATTGCGTCATGTGCAGGTATCCCTTGCGAAGGTTGCACTGGAAAGCAGGTCACCGGCGAGCCTACGGTGAGGGCGCATCCCCCACCACCCACCGAAGCTCCCGGGAGGAGCCGTG
Organism: Streptomyces sp. NPDC001153; assembly: GCF_053598315.1. Classification (NCBI taxonomy): domain Bacteria; kingdom Bacillati; phylum Actinomycetota; class Actinomycetes; order Kitasatosporales; family Streptomycetaceae; genus Streptomyces; species Streptomyces sp. NPDC001153. The sequence goes on along the minus strand of NZ_JBSFJZ010000016.1, from coordinate 117,607 downwards.
CCCACGCACGCCCTGAAACGCCCCACCCTGCTCGCGCTGTGCGCCTGCGTCCTGGTCGCGCAGAGCATGGTCGCCGCCGTCAACCTCCTCATACCGCAACTGAGTTCGTCGTCCCTGCATCCCTCGCGCACCGAGATCCTGTGGACGGTCGACGCCTACGTCATCGTCTTCGCGGGCCTGCTCATCCCGGCCGGCGCACTCGGGGACCGGTACGGCCGCAAGGGCGCCCTGCTCGCCGGGCTCGCCCTGTTCGCGGCGGGCGCCGCCACCAGCGCGCTCGCGACCGGCCCGGCCGTCCTGACAGTCGGCCGGGGCCTGTCCGGCGCCGGTGCGGCCCTGATCACCCCGGCCACCCTCTCGATCCTGATGCAGCTGTCCGCGCCCGAGCACCGGGCCCGCTCGATGGGCGCCTGGACCCTGTCGATCGGCCTGGGCGGCGCGGCCGGCAACCTGGGCGGCGGCCTGGCCGGGCAGTTCCTCACCTGGCGCGCCCTGTTCGCGGTGATGGTCCCGCTCGCCGTCGTCCTCGCGGTGGCCGTCTCGACCACGGTCCCGCGCACCGAACGCTCCCCCGCCGGCAACCCCGACCCGCTCGGCACCCTGCTGCTGACGGCGGGCCTGGTGGCGATCCTGTTCGGCATCATCGAGGGCCCGGCGTACGGCTGGACCTCCGCACGCATCCTGGGTGCCTTCGCGGCGGGCGCGCTGCTGATCGCCGCCTTCACCGCCCACGCCCTGCGCTCGGCGGCCCCCCTCTTCGACCCGCGGGTCTTCGCCTCCGCACGCCTGCGGGCGGCCTCCCTCGGCACGGCCACCGGCTTCTTCGGCCTGTTCTCCCTGTTCTTCGTCAACTCCCAGTACCTGCAGGGCGTGAAGGGCTACGGCGCCGCCCTCACCGGAGTGGCGATCATGCCCCTGGTCTTCGGGATGGCCGTGGCCCAGAAGCCGGCCACCCGCTGGGCCGACCGCCCCCGCGCGGTCATCGGCACCGGTCTCGCCCTGATCGGCCTCGGCCTGCTCGGCGCGTCCACGGCCGACGCGGGCACGCCGTACGCGGTGTTCGTCTGCTGGCTGCTGGTCATCTCCGCGGGCGCCGGACTGTCCATGCCCGCCCTGACCGTCGGCGTGGTCACCTCCCTCCCGGCCCACCGGGCGGGCCTCGGCTCCGGCCTCGGCACCACGGCCCGCGAGACGGGGGCCGCGCTCGGCGTCGCCGTCACCGGCACGGTGCTGTCGGCCCACGCGGACCTGCTCCACGGGATGGGGCCGGCGCTGCGGACGGTGGGGGTGGTGGTGCTGGCGGCCACGGCCCTGGTGGTGGCGGGGTACGGCGGCGGCGGGGCCGGGGGCCGCGGGGTGAGCGCCGGGCGGGCGCGGGAGCTGTCCGGTGCGGGCCGCCCATGACCGGGGCGGCAGGGCAGGCACACCGCTGCGGGCCGGGCTCAGGGGACGACTGACGACCGGGACCGGCCCGCGCTCCGGCTCACTCCCTGTGCCCCGTCGCGCGCGCAGCGCCTGGATTCTCCCCCACTCCCCCACTCCGCGACCTGACCCCGAACGCACCGGTCCCCGGCCGCTGTCGCAGCGGCCGGGGACCGAGTGGGATGCTGCCGATCAAGCGTGACCGGTCAGATCAGGCCGAGGCCGCGAACCGCGTCGCGCTCCTCCTCGAGCTCCTTCACCGACGCGTCGATGCGGGCGCGGGAGAACTCGTTGATGTCCAGGCCCTGGACGATCTCGTACTTGCCGTCCTTGCAGGTGACCGGGAAGGAGGAGATCAGGCCCTCCGGGACGCCGTAGGAGCCGTCCGACGGGATGCCCATGGAGGTCCAGTTGCCCTCGGCGGTGCCGTTGACCCAGGTGTACACGTGGTCGATCGCGGCGTTGGCGGCGGAGGCGGCCGACGAGGCACCGCGGGCCTCGATGATCGCGGCACCGCGCTTGGCGACGGTCGGGATGAAGTCCTCGGCGAGCCACTTCTCGTCGTTCACGACCTCGGCGGCGTTCTTGCCGGCGACCGTGGCGTGGAAGATGTCCGGGTACTGGGTGGCGGAGTGGTTGCCCCAGATGGTCAGCCGCTTGATGTCGGCGACCGTGGAGCCCGTCTTCTTCGCGAGCTGGGTCAGCGCGCGGTTGTGGTCCAGGCGGGTCATCGCGGTGAAGCGCTCGGCCGGGACGTCCGGCGCGGCGGCCTGCGCGATGAGCGCGTTGGTGTTGGCCGGGTTGCCGACGACCAGGACCTTGATGTCGTCCGCTGCGTGGTCGTTGATGGCCTTGCCCTGCGGCTTGAAGATGCCGCCGTTGGCCTCGAGGAGGTCGCCGCGCTCCATGCCCTTGGTACGGGGACGGGCGCCGACCAGGAGGGCTACGTTGGCGCCGTCGAAGGCGACGTTCGGGTCGTCCGTGATGTCGATGCCCTGGAGCAGCGGGAAGGCGCAGTCGTCCAGCTCCATGGCCGTGCCCTCGGCGGCCTTGAGCGCCGGGGTGATCTCCAGCAGGCGCAGCTTGACCGGCACGTCCGCGCCGAGCAGCTGGCCGGAGGCGATGCGGAAGAGCAGGGCGTAACCGATCTGGCCGGCCGCGCCGGTGACGGTGACGTTCACGGGAGTGCGGGTCATGGCGTTCTCCGTATGACAGCTGGCGGTGGGGCGTCCCGGGCCCCGGGCGGATGATCGATCTCTTGGCGTCAAGAGATCGATCCAGCGGTCAGGCTATCGCGCATCCGGCATGCGAGACGCGCAGGGCCCTGTGGCTCACCCCACAAGTCGGAGGAGTGTCGAACGAAAGGGGCGGCCGCCCGTCCGGGAGAGGGGGAGAGGACGGAGGCGGCCGCCAGGTGGGGGTACCGGACTGCCGGACTCCCGTGGGGGTATCGGGCCGCGTGCCCAGAATCCGGCCCGGCATGCACCCGGCCCCGGAATTTCATCGTCCCGATTCCCCGCACACCGTCCGCGCACGCCGTCCAGCGGATGTGCCGAGCCCCATCTGTCCTGTTCGGGCAGTCCGTTCTGCCCTGTTCGGGCAGTCCGTTCCACCGCACGCCGTACGCCGGTGCGCCGCCCGCCCCTGTCGGGGGGGAGTGCCGCGCCGCCGTACGGCCGCCACAGACACCACAGGACAGGGCCGGGCCCGTCGACTCCGGGCCACCACCGGGGATCGACGCGACACACCCGCAGCGACCGACAGGCGCCACCGCCGGGTGCCATGGGCCAGGCCCCAACCGCGCCTTGTCCGGTGCGCCCCTTCGCCCTACTTGGTGCACCCCGTCCGCCCGGACGCCAGCGTCGCACAGGCCTTGGCCTCCGCCGCGTCCTTCACGGCGACCATCGGGGTGTAGGCGATGGTGTCGCCGACGCCGGAAGTCTCGCCGGTCTGCCGGGCCTTCCCCACGGAGATCTGGACCTTGTCACCCTGGCCGGCGCCGGTGATGCGGCCCCAGGCGGTGCCGCAGGCCTTGCTGTAGCGGACCTCCAGGGTGGTGGCCCCGACGGTGGCGGTCTTGGCGGTGGTCACCAGGTCACCGCTGCACCCCATGGCCTCGGCGTCCTTGCCGTCGCAGGTGGCGCCGGCGCACTTGACCCCGGGCGGCGGGGTCGCGTGCGCGGTGGCGCTCGGGGACGGCTGCCTGGCGGCGTTGCCGTGCTTCGCTCCGCCCTGGTTGGTGAAGAAGAAGACGGCGCCGATGACGACGAGCACGCCGACGAGCCCCGCGAGGAACATGATCACCCGCTGCCGGCCGGCGTTCCCCGGGGCCGGGGTGCCTCCCCCGGACGGGGTGGCCCCAGCGGGCCCGGGCTCCTGTGGCCGGCCGTCGTACGGGTTAGGGGCGGTCGGGGTCCGGCCGGGACCCTCGGGCGGGCCGGCGGGCCGCGCACCGTTCGCGGCAGCGGCGCCGGCCCCTGCGCGGACCCCGCCTCCGGGGCGGGCGCTCGCCTTGGACGGGCCCTGATACCCGGCCAGACCCCAGGAGTTGCCACCCGAGGTCCCACCAGGCCCGAAGCCTTCCCGGCGGGCCTCACCGAGGCCCATCGCATCTGCCGTACCCGGGCCCGCTGCGTCGGACGCCTCCCGGCCCGTGCCGTCGGCCACACCGCCGCCCGCTCCGTCGGCCGGCCCCCGGCCCACGCGGTCGACGGCGCCCAGCCCTGCTGCGTCGACCGGCCCCGGCCCCACGCCGTCGCCCGAGCCACGCCCGGATCCATCTCCCGAGCCACGCCCCGAGCCGTCACCCGAACGCCGCCCCGAGCCCTCGCCCGCACCACGCCCCGGACCATCACCCGAGGCACGCCCCGGACCTTGCCCCGAACCCCCGCCCGGGCCACCACGCCCCGAGCCGTCGACCGGCCCCCGCCCCACGCCATCGTCCGGCTCCGAACCAAAACCGTCGCCCGGACCACGACCCATACCGTCGCCCGCGCCATGCCCCGGACCGCCGCCCGACCCACGACCCGGCTCCTGCCCCACGCCGTCCCCCGGTCCCCGAAGGGAACCGTCGGTTCGACCACGGCCGCCGGCCCGATCGCGTCCGCGTCCCGCCTCGTCCCGCGCGTCGGCGTCGGGGGCCGTCGGCTGGGTGGGGATCGTCGGGGAGACGCCGGCCGGGCCGGCGATGCCCATGGCCGCGCCGGCGCCCTTGCGGCCGGACGGGCCGCCGGTCGCCTCGGCCGCCCCGAACTCCCCCAGCGCGGCGCGCGCCTGGGAGATGCGAATCGCCTCCATGGTGCGGTCGTGCCGCAACTCGGCCCGGCTCCAGGCGCGTTCGGCCAGCTCCCACATCGTGGTCAGATGCACGAGGTTGGTGCCGGTGACCTCCGCGAGCGCGACGATCGCGCCCTTGGGGGCGAGAAGCCGGCCGCCCAGGTAACGCTCCCAGGACGTCTTGCTGTAGCCCGTGCGGTCGGCGAGTGCTGCGATGCTCAGGCCGCTGCGGTCCACGAGCCGCCGCACCTGCTGGGTGAACTCCTTGATCTGCGGGTCCAGGTCCTCGGGCAGATCTTTCCAGCGAGGCATCGATTCCCCCTCTTGCTCTCCCCCGGCGTTTCCCCGTCCTGGCTACCCACAAGGATGCGCCGACTCGGGATCCCAGTTCCCGGAGTGGGGGCGCACGGGAGCACCAATGCCGCCGGTCATGCCCCAACGTATCCCGAACTGTCAAGACATCGACACGGTGAGGACACATGTCGCAGTGCCGGAACACGGTAGCGGAACGGTCACTTCCGTGCCACAGCGCACAGACAGGCGTTGAACAGGCAGTTCCCGTCGGGGAAGGCTGAGTTGTGACGGTGGCCCACCCCTCATCGGGGGAGGGGGTGGGCCACCGTTCTGCCGCACCGCCGTGCGGACTCGCTCACCTGTTGCTGAGCGTGACGTGCAGGAGATCCTTCAGGAACGGGACCACGATCCACGGCCTGGGCTGGGCCATCATCGCCAGCAGGACGATCGCGAGGCCGAGGACGCCGTAGGTGGCGATGTCCGTGAAGCGGGAGCGCACGGCGAGCATGCCGACGCTCGGAAGTATCCAGCGCATGACCGCGCCCGCCAGCAGGGCCGCGCCGATCAGCAGGGTGCCGGCGCGGAACGCGTCGAGGGCGGTCAGCAGCAGGCCGAACGCGACCCCGCCGAGCACCACGAGCAGGGGCCACTGCCGCGCCGGGGCCGGGGCGTCACCGGAGGCGGCCCGGCCGCCGCCCTCGGGCCGCGCGGTGTCCCGGGTGATCCTCGGGAAGCGGCGGGTGGTCCGCTTCGCAGGCTCCCCGGCGCTGTGCGTACCGCGGGTGACCGCCCCCGCGCGGGCGCGCTCAGCCGGCACTGCGCTCCGCCGCCTCGACCACGTTGACCAGCAGCTGCGCCCGGGTCATCGGGCCCACACCACCGGGGTTCGGGGAGATCCAGCCGGCCACCTCGGTGACGTCCGGGTGGACGTCGCCCATGATCTTGCCCTCGGCGTTGCGGGAGACACCGACGTCCAGGACGGCGGCGCCCGGCTTGACGTCCTCGGCGCGGATCAGGTGCGGGGCACCGGCCGCGGCGATGATGATGTCGGCCCGCTTCAGGTGGGCGGACAGATCGCGGGTTCCGGTGTGGCACTGGGTCACGGTGGCGTTCTCGCTGCGCCGGGTGAGCAGCAGCGGCATCGGCCGGCCGATCGTGACACCGCGGCCGACGACCACGACCTCGGCGCCCTTGATCTCCACGCCGTGCGCGCGCAGCAGGGAGAGGATGCCGTTGGGGGTGCAGGGCAGCGGGGCCGGCTCGTTCAGCACCAGCCGCCCGAGGTTCATCGGATGGAGCCCGTCGGCGTCCTTGGCCGGATCCATCAGCTCCAGGATGCGGTTCTCGTCGATGCCCTTGGGCAGCGGCAGCTGGACGATGTAACCGGTGCAGGCCGGGTCCTCGTTCAGCTCGCGTACGACCGCCTCGATCTCCTCCTGGGTGGCCGTGGCCGGCAGCTCGCGCTGGATGGAGGCGATGCCGACCTGCGCGCAGTCGCGGTGCTTGCCGGCGACGTACTTCTGGCTGCCGGGGTCGTCCCCGACCAGGATCGTGCCGAGGCCGGGCGAGACGCCCCTCTCCTTCAGCGCCGCCACGCGGGCGGTCAGATCGGACTTGATCGCGGCTGCGGTGGCCTTGCCATCGAGAATCTGGGCGGTCATACCCCCATCCTCGCGGATGACCCGCCCCCGGTTCCAATCCGGGTGCCCCGCCGCCCTCCCCCGCTATGTCACAGCATGATCAGTGATGTTGCACTTGCACAACACCTCACGATTCCGGCTGGACAAGTAAGACCGACCTAAAGAACGATGAGCACTACAGTGCCGCGGACAGTGCCGGGGGGACGGACCGCATCTGTAGAACTCTCCTCCGAACCGTGCCGCGCGTCGTCCCCGCACTTGGATCAACGGAGGAAGAGCGCCATGAGCTTTGGCGACCCGAACAACCCCTACGGCCCGCCGCCCCAGCAGCCTCCGGCCGCTCCCGGTTACGGCTACCCGCAGCAGCCGCCCGCTCCGCCGCAGGGCTACGGTTACCCGCAGCAGCCCGCCTACCCCGGCTACCCGGGCGGCGCCATGATGCCGCAGACGATGCCGGGCCTGATGGTCACCGCGCGGGTCATGCTCTACATCGTGGCGGCCGTGCAGATCATCATCGGTATCTTCGCGCTGTACATCGCCGCGACGATCAACGACGTGTCCAACGCGGGCGAGGACACCTTCGGCAACAACACCTTCTCCAACATCGGTCACGACGGCGCCGGCATCGTCCTCGTCCTCGCGCTGATCTTCCTGGGGCTCTCCGGGCTGTCGATCACACTGGGCGTGAAGTTCACCCGCGGCGGCCAGGGCATCCGCATCACCACGATGATCTACGGCATCCTCGGCGCCCTCGTCGGCGTCCTGATCCTGATCGGCGCGGCGAACCAGGGCACCAGCACCGGACTGATCTCGGCGCTGCTGTGGATGGGCTTCGGCGGCATCATGGCCGCCGCGATGATCGCCCCCTCCGGGGCGGCCTGGTTCGACCGCCCGCGCTACTGAACCCGCCCGCGCGACGGAACAGTTCGCGCCATTTCAACGCCGAGGGCCGTGTCTCACCCGTCCAGGGGGAGGCACGGCCCCGCTGTCTCCCCCTAGGCTGACCGGCGGAGCCGTTCCCGGCCGGAGTGGCCGTCAGGCACGGGGAGACGCACCTTGTACAGCATCATCGTCGTACCTCCGCCGACCCCGGAGGACCGACAGCACGGCAACCGGATCGAGCTCGCCCCGGGTGAGCGCCTCAGTTTCGGACGGGCGTCCGGCAACGGTCTGACGATCCCGCACGACGGGGTCTCCCGCCGGGCCGGCGAACTCAGCGCCCAGGGCGCGTTCTGGATACTGAGCAACCTGTCCGCGCGGCAGACCTACGTCGTGGAGAACCCGGAGGGCGCCGGCGAGCACGTGAAGGTCGGCCCGGGCCGGCTCGACGCGCCCATCCCTTTCGAGTTCTCGCGGATCGTGCTGCCCGCGGCCGGAGACCTGCTGACGATCGAGGTGTGGGCGCCGCGCCACGACTATCTGCGGGAGGGGGCCGGGCCGGACGGGGACACCACCGCGCCCGCCTTCTCCGTCGACCGCACCAAGCGCTACTTCGCCGTCCTGGCCGCCCTGTGCGAACCGCGGCTGCGCGGCGACCCGCACGCCCCGCTGCCCACGGTCGACCAGGTCGTCGACCGGCTGAGTCCCGCCTGGCCGGCCGCCTCGCGCACCTCGGTGCAGTGGAACATCGACTACCTGGCGGTGAAGCTGCGGCTCAAGCCCGGCCCGGAGACGGCGGACACCGGTCCGCGCCTCAACGGCAAGAAGGAGTCCCTGGTGTCCCTGGCGCTCCGCTTCGACCTCGTACGGGAGGACGACCTGGTCGTCCTGTCCGCCGCCGACGCCGGCCGGACGGCCCGGTGACCGAGCCGTACGCCGTCCCCGTGCCGCGGGGTTACCGGGTGGGCACCTGGGAGGTGCGCGAGCCGATCGCGACGGGCGCCTTCGGCAGCGTGTACGCGGGCCGGCACACCGGCGACTCCGACGAGCTGCCCGGCACCGCCGCGCTGAAGTTCCTGCCCACCGGCACCGGCACCCCGCGCCAACTGACCCATCTGCGCGAACTCATCGAGCGCGAGATCGACCTGCACCGACGGCTCAGAAGGCCGCGGCTGATCCGGATGTACCAGTCGCTCGTCGTCGACGACCCGGACCGCCCCGAACTCGACGGCGCCACCGTCCTCGTCCTGGAGCGGGCCGAGGGCTCCCTGTCCGCCCTGCTCGCCGCCGCGCCGCGCCCGGACGCCGGGCCCGCCCTGCTCGCCCAGATCTGCGAGGGGCTGGCGCAACTGCACCGGGCGGGCTGGGTGCACGGGGATCTGAAACCGGCCAACGTGCTGCTGATGGCGGACGGTTCGGCGCGGCTCGCCGACTTCAACATGGCCGCCGAACTGGAGGGCACCCACGCCTACACCCCGGCCTTCTCCACCCCCGACTACACCCCGCCCGAGCTGCTGTGGGCGGAGATCGGCGAACGCGGCCGGCGGATCCGCCCGTCCGCCGACGTCTGGGCCTTCGGTGTGCTCGCCCATCTCGTCCTCACCGACTCCTTCCCGCTGTCCGGCGCCACCCCGACGGCCCGCCGCGACGCGGCCGCCGCCTATGCGCGCGGCACCGACGAACTGCGCCTGTCGCCCCAACTCCCGGACGCCTGGCGGGAGATCGTGCGGGACTGCCTGGCCCGCACGCACGAGGCGCGCATCGGCACCGAGGCACTGCTGCGCCGCGTCGAGGCGGCCGCCGGCACGGGCCGCTCGCCGCGGCTGCCCCGCCGGCTGTTCCCGCGCCGCGGACGCCGACGCGCGGCCGTCGCGGGCGCCGCCGCCGCGACCGTCGCCGTCGCGGCCCTCGGCTACGGCATCAGCAGCTGGGCGGGCAACGGCGGTGACGGCACGGGCGACAAGGCTCTGGCCGCCTACGGCGCCTCCGACCTCCGTACGGACAAGGGTGTCCCGGCGCGGTACCGGAAGCTCATCGTCGACTCCGCTCACGCCTGCCCCGAGCGCGACGTGACCCCCGCGCTCATGGCGTCGATGCTGAAGGCCGAGAGCAACTTCGACCCGAACCTCTCCGACCCGGCCAAGCACGAGTTCGGCATCGCCCGCTGGACCCCATCCGTCCTGCGCTGGTACCTGCGCGACGACGGCATTCCCGCCTCGGCCACGCCCACCCCGCCCCTCACCCCCTCCGTCTCCATCCCGGCCATGGGCCGCTACCTCTGCTTCATGGCGCCCCTTCTGAAGGCCGGCCTGCCCGGCGACAGGCGGGTGCTGCTCTCCGCCGCCTACCGGACGTCGTACAAGAAAGTGAACGACACGAACGGAGTTCCCCCGAAGTACCGCGACTACTGCGCCCGTGTCGCCCACTACCTCAAGGAGTACGCGCCCCCGGGCAGGAAGTGACCCTCAGACGTCCGAGGTACCGGCACAGGGACACGGCTGCGACGGTGGGACCACTCCGCCAGGACGTCTCCGGCATCACGGACGTCAGGGGGAGCGACCGACACCGTTCGTTCACATGGGGGAACACGTGAACATCGCCAAGCCCGCCGCGCTGCTCGTCGCGGCCACCGCCCTGCTCGCCGGGTCCACGGTGGCGGCCACCGCCGCCGCACCGGACGGCACCCGCGTCACCGGCGTCCAGCAGGTGGCCGACCAGGTGCTCGCGGGGCACCCGAAGCCGCTCTCGGCCTCCGCCGGCAAGGTCCGCTACGACGGCCTGACCCTCACCGAGGCCCCGCGGGGCAAGGTCGCCGCCAAGGACCTGGACTGCGCCTACGGCCACCTGTGCATGGTCGTCAAGGGCACCAAGTTCGACTTCTACAAGTGCCAGACCTGGACCGTGAACAACTGGACCGGGGACGGCCCGTTCACCAACAACCAGACGCCGGGCACGGTCGCCAGGTTCTTCAACCAGGACGGCAGCGTCCGCTGGACCTCGACGGCCTACGAGGCCGGCACGGCGACGTGGGACCCGATCTACTCCCTGCGTCCCTGCTGACCCGATGGGCCGACGGCCTCCGGCTCCCTCGGGGGAGGGCCGGAGGCCGTCGTGTGTTCCAGGTGATCAGCGTGATCCGGGGTGATCAGTGGAAGAAGTGGCGCGTGCCCGTGAAGTACATCGTCACGCCCGCCTTCTTGGCGGCCTCGACGACCTGCTCGTCACGGATCGAGCCGCCCGGCTGGACGATCGCCCGGACACCGGCGCCGATGAGGATCTCCGGCCCGTCGGGGAAGGGGAAGAACGCGTCCGAGGCGGCGTAGGAACCGCGCGCCCGCTCCTCACCGGCCCGCTCGACGGCCAGCTTGCAGGAGTCGACCCGGTTGACCTGGCCCATGCCGACGCCGACCGAGGCGCCGTCCTTGGCGAGCAGGATCGCGTTGGACTTGACGGCGCGGCAGGCCTTCCAGGCGAAGGCGAGCTCCTTGAGCTCCTCGGGGGAGAGCGCCTCGCCGCTGGCCAGCGTCCAGTGCGCCGGGTCGTCGCCGTCGGCCTGGAGCCGGTCGGTGACCTGGAGCAGGAGACCGCCGTCGACCGGCTTGGCCTCGACCCGGTTGCAGGGCGCGCCCGGGGTCTTCAGGACCCGGATGTTCTTCTTCTTGGTGAGGGCCTCCAGGGCCCCCTCCTCATAGTCCGGGGCGACGATGACCTCGGTGAAGATCTCCGCGACCTGCTCGGCCATCTCCCGGCTCACCGGACGGTTGACGGCGATGACACCGCCGTACGCGGAGACCGGGTCGCAGGCGTGCGCCTTGCGGTGCGCCTCGGCGACGTCCGAACCCACCGCGATGCCACAGGGGTTGGCGTGCTTGATGATCGCGACGCACGGCTCGTCGTGGTCGTACGCGGCACGGCGGGCGGCGTCCGTGTCCGTGTAGTTGTTGTACGACATCTCCTTGCCGTGCAGCTGCTCGGCGTCCGCGAGTCCGCCGCTGCCGTCGACGTACAGGGCGGCCGGCTGGTGCGGGTTCTCGCCGTAGCGGAGGGTGTTCCTGCGCTCGAAGGTGGCGCCGAGGAAGTCGGGGAAGCGCGACTCGTCCACCGGGGCGTAGGAGGAGGCGAACCAGGAGGCGACGGCCACGTCGTAGGCGGCGGTGTGCTGGAACGCCTCGGCGGCCAGCCGCTTGCGGGCGGCGAGGTCGAAGCCGCCGTCCTGCACGGCCGAGAGGACGTCGGCGTACCGCTCGGGGCTGGTGACCACGGCGACCGACGGGTGGTTCTTGGCGGCGGCGCGGACCATGGAGGGGCCGCCGATGTCGATCTGCTCCACGCACTCGTCGTCCGAGGCGCCGGAGGCGACCGTCTCGCGGAAGGGGTAGAGGTTGACGACGACGAGGTCGAACGGCTCGACGCCGAGCTCGGCGAGCTGCTGCCGGTGGCTCTCCAGCCGCAGGTCGGCGAGGATGCCCGCGTGCACCCTCGGGTGCAGGGTCTTCACCCGGCCGTCCAGGCACTCGGGGAAGCCGGTCAGCTCCTCGACCTTGGTGACGGGGACGCCGGCGGCGGCGATCCGGCCGGCCGTGGACCCGGTGGAGACGAGCTCGACACCGGCCTCGTGCAGCCCGCGCGCGAGGTCTTCCAGCCCGGTCTTGTCGTAGACGCTGACGAGCGCGCGACGGATGGCCCGCTTGCCGCTCTCGATGCTCTCGGCGGTCACTGGATAACTACCTTTCGTCCCTCAATGCGATGGCCGTTGCGGGCGAGCCGCCCCACGACCTCGACGAGCAGCCTTCGCTCGACTTCCTTGATGCGCTCGTGCAGCGCGCTCTCGTCGTCCTCGTCCCGGATCTCGACCACGCCCTGGGCGATGATCGGGCCGGTGTCGACGCCGTCGTCGACGAAGTGGACGGTGCAGCCGGTGACCTTGGCGCCGTACGCCAGCGCGTCACGCACGCCGTGGGCCCCCGGAAAACTGGGCAGCAGGGCGGGGTGCGTGTTCACGAACCGCCCGCCGAACCGGGCCAGGAACTCCTTGCCGACGATCTTCATGAACCCGGCGGAGATCACGAGGTCCGGCTCGTACGCGGCCACGGCCTCGGTGAGGGCGGCATCCCACTCCTCGCGGCTCGCGTGGTCCTTGACCTTGCACACGAAGGTCGGCAGCCCGGCCCGCTCGGCGCGGGCGAGCCCCTCGATGCCGGCGCGGTCGGCCCCTACGGCGACGATCCGGGCGCCGTACCGCTCGGCTCCGGTGCGCTCGATCTCGTCCAGGAGCGCCTGCAGATTGGTGCCGGATCCGGAGACCAGCACGACGAGGCGCTTGACCGCTGGGCCAGCGGGGGTGGCGGCCACGATGGGGCCCTTTCTGGGGTGGCGACGGTTCCGGCCGGTGCTTTGTGCATTCGTACGAATGCGTTACGCCCCTCGATACAGGGAAGTCTACGAAGCGGCCGACCGTCAGCAACGATACCGGCACACAGGAAGGCCCCCACGGGACGGGGGCGTGGCCGGAAGGTAGCGTTCGTGGCGAATCAAGAAGGGGGCTGACTCCGGCAGCCCCGGGAACGTGGCCGTCACGCGGCGCGTTCACGGGGTGGAAGCTCACGTCGGACTGCCGTATTGACCTAGGGGAAGACGCTCTTTTGATGCCCGATCGCAGCCTGCGACTCCTGACGTTCCCTCTGCGCCCGGCCCAGGGAGGCGAGCGTCGCGCCGTGCTGCTGCGGGAGCGGCCGGCCTCGCCGCCGGAGGCGCCCCAGGGCGGACGCGACGGTGACGGACGGGGCAGTGGGCCGCAGGACGACAATCCCTTCGCGCCGCCGCCCGAGGGCGCCCCGGACCGGCCCTGGCAGCCGCGCCACCCGGAGGACTCCCAGGGCTCCGGGCACGGCACCGGCCCCGGCGGCGGCGCCCCGTGGGGCAACCAGTGGAGCGACCGCCAGCCCGGGCGCTCTCCCGGCGGCTTCGGCGAGCGGCCCGGCGGCGGCTCCCAGGGCCCCGGCGGACCGGCCTCTCCCGGCGGCATGCGCTGGGACCCGACCGACCCCGCCCAGCGCCGCGCGCGCTACGCCCTGCTGTCCGGCATGTGGGCCGTCTTCTTCGCCCTGTTCAGCTGGCCGTACGTGGCCCTGCTGCTGGGCGCGCTGGCCCTGTACTGGGGCGTCAGCGCCCTGCGCGCCAAGCCGCGCACGCCCGACCCGAACACCTCGGCCCCCGCGGGCGGCCGTCCCCAGATCACGGCAGCGGTCGGCGGCCTGCTGACGGCATCCCTGGCCCTGGTCCTGGTGGCCTCGACCTTCACGGTCCAGTTCGTCTACCGCGACTACTACACGTGCGTGAACGACGCCCTCACCCACGAGGCCAAACAGTCCTGCGACCAACTGCTGCCGCAGCAGCTGCGCGGGGTTCTGGGCACCGGCAACAGCTGAGGCTCCGCCTGTCAGGGGGTTTCGGGCGTGCCGGGCGACGCATCGGTGTGGTCCGGCCGGGGCTCGGGCGGGGGCGTCGGCTCCGCGGTGGGCTTCGAGTCTGTGGCAGGCGCCGCGTCTGCGGTGTCTGTGGTGGGCGCGGCGTCTGTGGTGGGCGCTGAGCCTTCGGCGGGCAACGAGCCTGCAGGAGGCGATGAGTCTTCCGTCGGCGTTGAGCCTGCGGGGGGCCCTGACTCCGCCGTGGGCACCGACTCCGCGGGCAGCCGTGACTCTGCGCGGGGCGTCGCCTCCGCGGGGGGCGTGGGAGGGACCGCGGGGCTCGGCCAGGCGGCGGGCAGGTCACGGGGGCCGGTTGCCTCTCGAAGAGCGGCCCAACGGGAGGCGCGGGCCAGGTCGTCGTGCCAGTCCGTGGGGAACGCGTCGCCGGCCGGGAGGAAGTCGTACATCTCCTCCTCGTCGGGCACGGCCACCCCCGGCCGGGGCGCGGGCGTCCTGCCCTTGCCCGGCTCCTTGGCCTTGCCCCGCTCCTTCCCCTTGGCCGAGTCCTTGTCGGCCGAGTCCTTGTCGGCCGAGTCCTTGCCCTTGGCCGATTCCCCGCCGGTCCGCGCGAGCCCCTCGCCCGCGCCCTCGCCGTTGCCCTTGCCCCCGCCCTTGGTCGTCTCCTCCTCCCGGCCCGCCTTCTCGGCCTTGGCACCGGTCTTCTCCCGCTCCTTCGCCGCGTCCTTCGTCCTCCCCTGTTCCGTTCCGCCCCCGGAGTTCTCCGTCCCCGTCCCCTGTGCCGGGATCTCCCCGCCCCGCGCACGCCGGCCCCACAGCCGGCACGCCCGTACGATCAGCGCCACCGGCAGCCCGAACAGCGCCGTCCACGCCCCCGCCGCTCCCCCGGTCTGCCACCACACCGGTCCGAAGCGGGCCAGCGCGGACACGCCCAGCGGACCGCCGGCCAGGTCGGCGAGCAGGGCGAGGGCTGCCGCGCAGAGCGTCGCGGTCAGCAGCACCACCCCCGCCGTACCGACGGCCGACCAGCGGGCCGACACCGGTGCGCCGGACTCCGGCCGTCGTACGGCCCCGCGCGCCACGAACCACCCCACCGTCATCCCGGCCGCCACCGGCACCAGCCCCGCCGCCCAGTTCGGCAGCGTCCCCACACCGGCGTCCGGAACCGCCGCCAGCAGGGGGAACGGCGGCAACAGGGGGGCCGGGTCGGAGGCGAAGGGTTGCACCACATGCCCGGCGCCGAGGAGGAAACCGGGTCCGAGGGCGTAGGACGCGGCCCACAGCGCCGCGTTGGGGATCAGCGCGACGCCGAGCAGGAGTACGGCGAACCGTCCCGTCCACCCCTCCGTCAGCTGGACGAAGGACGCCCGCGCGACTCCGCCGTGCCACACCAGCGACACCGCGAGCAGCAGCACCCCACCGCCGAGGAGCACCGCCGTGGCGGCGCCGGTGGCCCGTACGGCCGTACCCAGCCGGGCGCGTTCGTCCGCGCCGAACAGCAGCCGCCGCACGCGCCCCGGCAGCACGCCCAGCGCGCTCAGCACCGGCTCGCGCGGACGGCCGTACGCCGACCACACCCCGGCCGCCGCCGAGCCCGCCGCGACCAGCGGCAGACACACCGTCACCCAGGACCAGGACGGCCGCAGTTCGCCGCCCGAGCAGTACAGCGCGACCGCGCCGCCGACGCCGAGGTAGCCGAGGACGACCCCGGTCCACACCGTGTGCGCCGGTACCGGCGGCGGGCCGTCGGCGTCGGTGGGCGCGTCCACCGCGTCCCTGGCCGCCCGGTACACCAGCCACACGGGCAGCACGAGCAGCAGCAGCGGAGTCACCCCCACCGGCATGGGGGCGCCCGAGAGCGTCTCGGTGCGGACCAGTTCGACGCCGTGGGCCAGCAGCCACAGCGCACCGGCGACGTGCAGCGCGCCGCCGGGACCGCTGTCGGGGTACGGCGAGCTGACCCACAGCACCATCAGCAGCGCGGCGAAGGAGGCGAAGCCGAGTCCGGCCGCGACGGCGCCGCCCAGCAGGCTCGCGGCCAGTCCGGGCTCGCGGTCCCGCATCCGGGTCAGCAACGGCGACAGCGAGGGTCGGCGAGCGGTCATCAGGTTCACGTACGCCATGCTCCCAACGGCACACACTTTCCCGTCGTAACAGGCGAACCTCCGTAGTGTCGCTCAATATACGATTATGTTCTTTTTCGTACGGAAGGGCGCACGAACGACGCGGAGTGCCGCCCGTTCGCTGCCACCGCCGAGGGAACGCCGACGCCTGCGCCGTTCCCGGTCGCTGACGCGGGCTCAGGTCGCCGCGCGGGTCGGCGTCAGCCGCTCGACGCTGGGCGCGTGGGAATCCGGCCGCCGCGTCCCGCAGGACGGCGAGGGCGAGGCGTACGCCCGGCTGCTGACGACGTACGTTCTCCAGGAGACGGTCGAGCGGGCGGCAGCCCTCGAGGCGAGCCCCGGGCCGGAGACATCCCCGGCCCCCCTGGCGGCCGAGGCCGATCCCCTGACGCCCGCTCAGGCCTTCGACGCGCTCTACGCGTTCTGCGCCCCCGCCCTCGTACGCCAGGCCTATTTGCTCACCGGACGCCGGGAACTGGCCCGCGAGGCCGTGGAGCGGGCGTTCCAGCTGGCCTGGCAGCGCTGGCCCGAGGTGGCCCGGGACCGGGATCCGGGCGGCTGGGTGCGGGCGGCGGCGCACGACTGCGCTCTCTCGCCCTGGCACCGCTTCCGGCCCCGGTACCGCGACCCGGAGCCGCCGCCCACCGACCCGGCCGACCGGGCGCTGCTGCACGCCCTGCTGGAGCTGCCGCCGGTGTACCGGCGCACGCTCGTCCTGTACGACGGTGTGGGCCTCGACCTGCCGGAGACGGCGGCGGAGACGGAGGCGAGCACGCCGGCCGCCGCGAACCGGCTGACCCACGCCCGCGAGGCGCTGGCCGCGGGGCTGCCGGAGCTGGCCGACCCCGCCGAGCTGCATCGCCGGCTGCTGGTGCTGGCCTCGGCGGAGCGGCTGCCCGCGGCCGGGCCGGAGCCGGTGCGGCGGGAGAGCGAACGGCGGAACGTGTTCTGGACGCGCGCGGCGATCGCGTTCACGGTGGCGATCATCGGCGCGACAACGCTCACGGTGCGGTCGGCGCCGACGCACTACGAGGCGCCGCTCGCACCGGCGCAGGCGGTGCAGGGGGTTCCGCCGGTGGGGGCGATGGGGCCGCTGTCGCGCAAGGAGCAGGCGTTGCGGGCGAAGTTGCAGAGCGCTGCCGCGAAGGGGCCGCAGAGGCTGGGGCCGGAACCCCGGTGACCGCCGCGGCGCGCCACCCGGCGTGGCGCGCGTGAACGCCGGTGGGCCCGCCCCAGCCAAGGGTACGGGCCCACCAAACGGTCAGCTGGAAAGCTCAGCCGCCCAGGATCTCGCGGGCGAGCTTGGCCGTCTCGGTCGGGGTCTTGCCGACCTTGACGCCCGCGGCCTCCAGGGCCTCCTTCTTGGCCTGCGCCGTGCCGGAGGAGCCGGAGACGATGGCGCCGGCGTGACCCATGGTCTTGCCCTCGGGCGCCGTGAAGCCCGCGACGTAGCCGACGACCGGCTTGGTCACGTTCTCCTTGATGAACGCGGCCGCGCGCTCCTCGGCGTCGCCGCCGATCTCACCGATCATCACGATGAGCTCGGTCTCCGGGTCGTCCTGGAACGCGGCCAGGGCGTCGATGTGGGTGGAGCCGATGATCGGGTCGCCACCGATGCCGACGGCGGTCGAGAAGCCGATGTCACGCAGCTCGTACATCATCTGGTACGTCAGCGTGCCGGACTTCGACACCAGGCCGATGCGGCCCGGCTTGGTGATGTCGCCCGGGATGATGCCGACGTTCGACTGGCCCGGGGTGATGATGCCGGGGCAGTTCGGGCCGATGATGCGGGTCTTGTTGCCCTTCTTGCCGGCGTACGCCCAGAAGGACGCCGTGTCGTGCACGGCGATGCCCTCGGTGATCACGACGGCCAGCGGGATCTCGGCGTCGATGGCCTCGACGACCGCGTCCTTGGTGAACTTCTCCGGCACGAAGATGACGGAGACGTTGGCGCCGGTCTTGTCGATGGCCTCCTTGACGGAGCCGAAGACGGGTACCTCGGTGCCGTCGAAGTCCACGGTCTGACCCGCCTTGCGCGGGTTCACGCCGCCCACGACGTTGGTGCCGTCACCGAGCATGAGCTTGGTGTGCTTCATGCCGGTGGAGCCGGTCATGCCCTGGACGATGACCTTGCTGTCCTTGTTGAGCCAGATAGCCATGGTGTGTTGGTGTCCTCGTCCTGAGTGCTTACTTGGCGGCGGCCAGCTCGGCGGCCTTGTCGGCCGCGCCGTCCATGGTGTCGACGCGCTGCACCAGCGGGTGGTTGGCGTCGGTGAGGATCTGCCGGCCCAGCTCGGCGTTGTTGCCGTCGAGGCGGACGACGAGCGGCTTCTCGACCTTCTCGCCGCGGTCCTCCAGGAGCTTCAGGGCCTGCACGATGCCGTTGGCGACCTCGTCGCAGGCGGTGATGCCACCGAAGACGTTGACGAAGACGGACTTGACGTCCGGGTCGCCCAGGATGATCTCCAGGCCGTTCGCCATGACCTGGGCGGAGGCGCCGCCGCCGATGTCCAGGAAGTTGGCGGGCTTGACGCCACCGTGCTTCTCACCGGCGTACGCGACGACGTCCAGGGTGCTCATGACGAGACCGGCGCCGTTGCCGATGATGCCGACCTCGCCGTCGAGCTTGACGTAGTTGAGGTTCTTCTCCTTGGCGGCGGCCTCGAGCGGGTTGGCCGCGGCCTTGTCGTGGAGTTCCTCGAAGTCGGGGTGGCGGAACTCGGCGTTGTCGTCGAGCGACACCTTGCCGTCGAGGGCGATGACGTCACCGGAGGCGACCTTGGCCAGCGGGTTCACCTCGACGAGGAGGGCGTCCTCCTTGATGAAGGTGTCCCACAGCTTGACGAGGACGTTCGCGACCTTGTCCGCGACCTCGGCCGGGAACTTCGCGGCCGCGACGATCTCGCGGGCCTTGGCCTCGTCCACACCGTCGATCGGGTCGATCGGCGTCTTGGCGACGGCCTCCGGACGGGTGGCCGCCACCTCCTCGATCTCCATGCCGCCCTCGACGGAGGCGATGGAGAGGAAAGTCCGGTTGGCACGGTCGAGGAGGAAGGAGACGTAGTACTCCTCGAGGATCTCCGGAGCGGTCTCGGCGATCATCACCTTGTGGACCGTGTGGCCCTTGATGTCCATGCCGAGGATGTCCGTCGCACGGGCGACGGCCTCGTCCGCGGAGGCGGCCAGCTTGACGCCACCGGCCTTGCCGCGACCACCGACCTTCACCTGCGCCTTGACGACGGACTTGCCGCCCAGACGCTCGGTGATCTCGCGCGCCGCCTCAGGCGTGTCGATGACTTCACCGGCCAGCACCGGTACATCGTGCTTGGCGAAGAGGTCCCTCGCCTGGTACTCGAACAGGTCCACGCGCTTCCGTCCCTATCAGTGATCTCGCGGTTCGTTGGATGCGTGGGCGTGCCGCGAAGGGCAACGTGACGTCCGCTTGTCACAAGGGAGGCGCACACGGTGTCCGAGCGCGCGGCATGTCCGTCTCGCAGGTTATCGCCGCTTGAGGGGGCACCCTAAATCGAGGGTCACACACGAGCGGTGATACCTGTCACATGATGCCTGGTTTTCTGGCACGGCGTGCCGAGAGCGGCTGCCTCGGTGGCGATGTGCGAGGCCTCACCGGGCTGGGGTTGACCCGGTGAGGCCTCTGGGGCGGCCCCGGTGGCGCCGGGGCCGGGGCGGTTGATCCCCACCCCAATGGGGACCACCCGCCCGGGCCCGCGGGGCCCCGGCCGAACGGGCCGACGGCATTCGGCCATCCGGGTCCGGACACCCCGCGGAGCGGTGGGGGCTCTCAGCCCTGTCTGCGACTCAGCCCTGGTACCGGATGCCGTACCCGTCGTGGACGTCCTGGAAGTCCTGCCGGCTGTGCGCGTCCTGCAGGTACGTGGGTACGGCCGCACGGGCGACCCCTTCGGCCCCGCCGACGGCGTGCCCGGCGAGCGAGCCGCCGGCGTCCCGGACGGTGCCGTGGACGTCGCGGGCGAACCCTCCGGCCGACCGGCCGACCGGCACGGCCGCACCGGCGACCCCGGCCGCGAACGGCCCGGCCTCGCCCGCGACACCACGGCCCAGACCGCCGGCACTCCCACCGACACCACCGGCCACCGGCAGCACGGCGTCGGCAACCCGACCGGCGACGGGCCCCACGACGCCGGCGGCGGTCCCGGCCGTCTGGTGCACGGTCCCGGTCGCCTGGTAAGCGGTCCCGGTGGCGGTTCCTGCCGTCTGGTGCGCGGTTCCCATCGCGGTACCGGCCGCCCGGTAGACGGTCCCGGCGGCGGTCCCGGCCGTCTGGTGCACGGTCCCGGTGGCGGTTCCTGCCGTCTGGTGCGCGGTTCCCGTCGCGGTACCGGCCGCCCGGTAGACGGTCCCGGCGGCGGTGTCCGTGGTCTGTGCGGCCGCGGACCTCGTGGTGTCGGTGAGCGGTGCCGTCGCGCCGGTGATCCCGGCCGTGAAGGGCGGCACCTGGGCGGTGACGCCCTCGGCGAAGGCTCCGGTCTGCGTGGTCACACCGTGCGCGAGCGGGGGTACGGCGCCGACGACGCCGCCCGCGAAGGGGCGGACGTCACCCGCCACGCCGTGGCCGAGGGCGCCCGCGTCCGCGACGGCCTGCCCGGCGACCGGCACGACCCCGTGCACGGCACTGGCGGCCACCGGCGGCAGCACCGCGTCCGTGGCATCCCGTCCGGCCTGTCCGACCGGCCCACCGGCGTACGCCGTCGCATCCGCGCCCACCGGCCAGGCATCTCCGACGGCGCCCGTGGCGACCCCCTGCACCCCGTGGACGGCGCCCGCGACGGTGCCGTACCCGCCCGACACCGCGTGCCCGGCCGTGGCCCGGACGCCGCTCACGGCCTGGCCCGCGAGCGGCACGGCGCCGTTCACCGCAGCGGCGGCCACCGGCGGCACAGCAGAGGCGGTCGTCCCGTCCACCACCGGGGTGACCGCGCCCGGCACGGCCCGGACCGTGCCGACGACGCGCTGCTCTGCACCGGTGGCCGTGCCGGTGACCTGGGCGGGCACGCCGGCGACGGAGGCCCCGGCCGCGCCGGCCGCCCCGGTGGCCGTGCCTCGCACGGCGCTCGCGGCACCGGCGGTCCGGCCCTGCGCCGCGGCGACGGTCTGCTGCGCCGTCGTCCGTACGACGCCCTCGACACCCCGCGCCTTCAGGCGCGCGGCCGCCTGGGTGGCCTGGAACTTGCTCTGGGCGGCGGCCAGGGCCTCCTCCACCTCGGGAGCGAAAGAGGCGAGCGGGCCGAAGAGGTAGTCGATCTCGCTCTCGGGAGTGACATGGGCAACGGCCCGGGACGCACTCGAGACGCCGTGCGCAGCCGTGCGGGCGGCATGGGCCACGTCGCCGCCGAGGTGCGTGCCGCCGACGTGCGCACTGTCGACGTGTGTGCCGTCGGCCCGGACGTGCGCCCGCGCCTCGCGGGCGGCATGCGCGCCCCGGAAGGCCTCGGCGCCGCGGATCCTCGCGGCGGCCGGGACCTTGGTGTCGACGTGGCGGCGGGCCTGGTCGACGCTGCCGGAACCGATGCCGGTTGTCGCGGTCAAGGTGGCCGAGCCGGTCGAGCCGGCCGTACCGGTCAGACCGGAGACGGTGTCGGTGACTGTGTTGCTGACGGTGTTCTGGACGCCGGAGACGGTGTCGTGGACGCCGGAGAGGACGCCGTCGACCGTTCCGGCGACGGAGTCGGTGGTGCCGTCGGCCGCGGTGCCCGCGTCCGGCACGGTGACGGAGCCGGCGGACAGCTCGTCGGCGCTGGCGACGGCCGAGCCGAGCGCCCAGGCACCGGTGACACCGGCGGCGATCACGATCGAACGACGGATGTTCTTGTTCATTGCGTGCGTCAAGTCCTTCGGAAACGGCTGGGAACGTCTGGAATCGGCTGTGGGTGCCGTCCGGAGCCCGCTGAACGCCGCTCGCGATGAACGCTTCGACGGCCGGCAGCGCTGATCGCTGGAAGAGTCCGGACGGACGGGGCAGACCTGTTCCGCCCCGCGCGACAGATCCGCGGCGGGGAGGTCGGCCCTGCTGCCTAGCCGGGGAAGACGGGGATGTCCCGGTGCCGTTCCCGGGTGCGGGGCGCATCGACGCGCGCGGCGGCGCCGGGCGCGAGCCGCAGGGGCGCCCGGTCGTCGGGGGTGACGGCGTGCGCGTCACCGTGGCGGGACGCACTGCCGTCGGCGGCCTGCTTGCCGAGCACGCCGTCGGAGTCTCCACTGGGCGCGGGCCGGCCGGGGACACCGAGGGCGACGGCGCCGTGGCGCGCGAAGGTGTGCACCGCCGGCCACGGGACGGGGGCGGCCTCAGGGCCGGACACGGCGACCGGCGCCGGTGCGGCGACGGCGGTACGGCCCTGTTCGCGAGGGTGCCGCTGCTTCTGCCGTTCCACCGGAGCGGGCGCCGCCGTACCGCTGTGCCGCTGCGGGCCGGGCGCCGTGGACTTCGGCTCCGGCGTCAGCCGGCCGGGCATGTCCGTGACGTGGGTGACGTCGGGCAGGGACAGGGAGGGCGCCGAGGTCCGGGGCTCGTCGGCCACGGCCTGGGCGGCCGCGGTCACAACGGTCCGGGAAACGGTGTCGAGCACGTCGCGCACGGGAGTGACGGCCTGTTCGCCTGCGGTGTGGACCTGTCCGGCCACCCGCTCGGTCGCCGTACGGACCGCCTGTACGGCCCGTACCGCGTGCTCTTCCTGCCCGGCGGCCCCCACGGACCGCACCGAAGTCGCCCGCGCCGGCACCAGGGTCCCGTCGGCCGCGTGTGCCTGCTCGCCGCAGAGGAAACCCAGCGCGAACAGTCCGCCCACCAGCAGCACCAGTTGGAGCGCACGCCGCCCGGCCGCCGTACGCAGCGCGCGCACGGTGGTACCAAGGAGGGCTGCTGGGAAGGTCAAGGAGCTGGACATCCTCGGCTCGGCACGACACGGGCTCCGCCGATCCTTGCACGGCGCGCCCGAGACCGCGCAAGCCCCCTGTTACCGATGAGTAGTCATGTCCCTTTTCTGGCCTCTTTCGTGTCCGGTTCTCGCCTCTTTCGTGTCCGGCGTCACACGGTGTCCGGTATCGGCAGCGGCCGCTTCTCCAGCGCGGCGGCCATGACGTCGGGGAACAGATCGGGCGTGCAGGCGAAGGCCGGTGCGCCGAGGGCGGCGAGCGCCGCCGCGTGCTCCCGGTCGTAGGCGGGCGCGCCCTCGTCCGACAGCGCGAGCAGCGCCACGAACTGCACCCCGGACGTCTTCATCGCCGCCACCCGCTTGAGCATCTCGTCGCGGATGCCGCCCTCGTAGAGGTCGCTGATCAGCACGACGACGGTCTCGGCGGGCCGGCTGATCCGCGACTGGCAGTAGGCCAGCGCCCGGTTGATGTCCGTGCCGCCGCCGAGCTGGGTGCCGAAGAGGACGTCGACCGGGTCGTCCAGCTGGTCGGTGAGGTCGACCACCGCCGTGTCGAAGACGACCAGCCGGGTGCCGATCGACCGCATGGAGGCGAGGACCGCGCCGAACACGGACGCGTAGACGACGGACGCGGCCATCGACCCGGACTGGTCGATACAGAGGATGACCTCCTTCCTCACGGACCGGGCGGCCCGCCCGTATCCGACGAGCCGTTCGGGCACGACCGTGCGGTACTCGGGCAGGTAGTGCTTGAGGTTGGCCGCGATGGTGCGGTTCCAGTCGATGTCGTGGTGGCGCGGGCGGCTGATCCGCGCGCTGCGGTCGAGGGCGCCGGTGAGGGTGGCCCGCGTACGGTTCGCGAGCCGCTTCTCCAGGTCCTCGACGACCTTGCGCACGACCGCGCGTGCCGTCTCCTTCGTCGTCTCCGGCATCGCCTTGTTCAGCGAGAGCAGCGTGCCGACCAGATGCACGTCCGCCTCCACCGCTTCCAGCATCTCCGGCTCCAGCAGCAGGGAGGCGAGGCCGAGCCGGTCGATGGCGTCGCGCTGCATGACCTGGACGACGGAGGAGGGGAAGTAGGTGCGGATGTCCCCGAGCCAGCGCGCCACGGACGGCGCCGAGGCCCCGAGCCCCGCTGAACGGTCCCGTCCCGCCTGCGGCTTGTCCCCCTTGCCGTAGAGCGCGGCGAGCGTGCCGTCCATCGCAGCGTCCCGGCCGGAGAGCGCGCATCCGGTGCCGTCGGCCTGATCCCCACCGAGCACCAGCCGCCACCGCCGCAACCGCTCCCGCGCCGGCTCCCCGGCCTCCAACGACACCGATTCGCTCGTCATGCACCCACCCCCGCAAGGCTGTTGTCCTCGGCCGTGCCACGCCCACTCGTGCCACACCCGCTCATGTCACACCGGGTCGTGCCGCACGCGGTCCTGTGGCATCGGATCGTCGGGCACGCGGTCGTGGGGCACGCGGTCGTGGGACACCCTGCTCGCTCGGCGGCATTCGGCCGGGCCGTCCCCGCCTCGACTCTCCCCTTCTCGTGAATCCCCGTCTCGTGAATCCCCGTCTCGTGGATCCCCGTCCCGAAAATCCCCGTCTCGGACATCTCCCGCGCAGTCGGCTCGCGCCCGGTCGAGCCCGGCCGGTCGGGGGCGCACTCGGCCGACGACCGCCGAGCCGTTTCCCGCTCGGTCGCGTCGCGCTCGGCTGTTTCCCGCGCGGCCGCTCTGCGCTGGGCCGCGTCACGGTCGGTCGGGTCGGCCAGGCCGAGCAGCAGCCGCAGCACCGGCAGCACGGCGTCGGAGCGCTCGGTGTCCGGTTCGGCGGCGAAGCCGGGGGTCATGGCCCGCTGGGCCGCCCGGCCGGCCTTCCGCTCTCCCGGGCCGCGCCTGACCAGTTCGCCGAGCGTTCTGCGCACCCCGGGCTCATACGCCGCGAACGTGCGGCGCAGCAGCGGCAGTACGTCCGTGAACGCCTCCGCCGAGACCCCGGTCAGCCAGCTGTCCACCAGACCGAGCAACCGCTCGTCGTGCACCAGCAGCAGTCCGCCCGTGCCGCCGACGAAGCCCTCGATCCAGGCGGCGGCGTCGGCGGGCGGAGTCCCCGGCGACAGCGCGAGCCCCATCAGCCGCGCCGCCTCGTCGGGCCCCACTTCACCGTCGTCCAACAGCAACCGCACCGCCCGCCCCCGCAGCACACCGGGCACGCTGTCACGCGACGACAAGGCCCGCAGCACCGCTCGCCAGCGGTCACGCAGATCACCGCGTCCGGCATGGGCGACGGCACCGCCGCCCGCCCCGCCCCCGGCGCACCCTCCAGCACCCGGACCGGCACCCGCGTTGGGATCGCCGGCCGCGCCGGCCCCCGCAGCAGGACGGCCAGGATCACCGGCTCCGGCACCGGCGTGCGCGCCCGCTCCCGGACCCGCGCTGCCACCCGCCCCGGCACCCGCCGCCGCCAGCGTCTCCGTCAGCAGACTCACCGCCGTGTGCACGGCGTCCACATGGGCGCGCATCTCAGCCGCCGCATCCGTGTCGAGCGCGGTGCACGCCGGGGGCAGGCCGACGAAGATGCGTTCGGCGAGGCCCGCGGCGACGCCGGCCAGCGCGCCGGTGTCGGTGCCACGCACGTCGCCGTAGCGCAGGGAGCGGACCAGGGCGGGCAGGGCCTGGGCGAGATGGCCCACGTCGGCGTCAAGCGCGGCCCGGTCGGCGAGGACGCGCATGACGACGGGCAGCGCATCCGGCAGCCCGGCGAGCAGGCACTGCTCGGCGAGCGCGGTGACGTCGGCGAGGGTGCCCGCGGCCGTCGCGTCCGCCTCGGCCCTGGCCTGCGCCGCGCCCAGTACGGTCGTCCCCCACACGCCCGCCTCGGCGACCCGCACCGACAACTCCGGCTCCCACCTCAGCCGCCACGTCTCCCGGAACGTGCCCGTGCTCCCCCGTGACCGCGCGGGCTCGCCCCAGCCGACGCCGAGCAGCCGGAGCCGGTGCAGCAGCCTGCTGCGGCCCGCGTCGGTGTCACCCCGCAGGTCCAGCTCCAGTTCGCGCTCCAGCGCCTCGGGTTTCAGCCGCAGCGACCGCTGTTGCCGGGCCAGGTCGCGCTGCAGCGGCACCGCGGGCGCCGACTCCGGGACCTCGCCGAGGGCGTCCCCGACCACCAGCCGGTCGTGCACCAGCGCCAGCGGCACGTCCGAGCCGTCCCCCATCACCGCGCGCACCGCGTCGGTGGTCTCGCCCAGCCCCGGCAGCGGGCGCCCGCGCAGTGCCGCCAGGGTCTCGGCGAGCCGGACGGCCTCGATGACATGGGCGGAGGAGACGATCCTGTCCTCCTCGCGCAGCAGCCGTGCCACCTTGGTCAGCCATCGCTCGACCGGGCGGTCGGGGGCGTGGAACAGATGGCCGTACCAGCCCGGCGAGTCGATGCCCGCGCCGTACCCGCTGGACCGGGCGAGTCGGCGGTGGGTCCAGGGCACCCAGGTCAGGTCCGTTTTGACCTTGGGCAGCCCCTTCAGCAGGGATCGGTCGGCGGTGACCGTGGTCTTCTCGCGCAGCGCGGGCACATGCCAGGCCCCGCAGACCACGGCCACCCCGTCGCCGAACTCCTTGCGCGCGGTGCGCAGCCGGAGTCGCATGTGCGCCTCGCGGACCAGGTCCCGGGAGTGCCCGCCGGCGCCGTACCGCTCGCGGAGTGCCCCCATCGCCTCCTCCAGCGCGGCGAAGGGCGCGAACGGGTCCCGCTCCCCCGGTCCCCGGTGCTCGACCACGTCCTCCCACCAGCGTTCGGGGTCGTCGTATCCGGCGGTCTCGGCAAGCACGGCGAGCGGGTCGACCCGGACCTGCTCGCCACTGCCCCGGCCGTCATCGGCGTCCGGGCCGGCGCCGGGCCGGGTGGACGGGCCGGGTCCGGGAAGAGCTTCCCCCTTCTTCTCCTTCTCCTCCCACGCGAGCGTGTGCGCGGCCGGCAGATCGATGAAGTGGGCCGGGACGCCGTGTTCCAGGGCCCAGCGGATCGCCACCCATTCGGGGCTGAACTCGGCGAACGGCCAGAACGCCGAGCGGCCTGGCTCGTCCACGGCATGGGCGAGCAGGGCGACCGGGGGCCGTAGGTCCGGGTCGGCGGCCAGCGGGATCAGCGTGTCGGCCTCGGGCGGGCCCTCGATCAGGACGGCGGCGGGCCGGGCGGCGTCCAGGGCGGTGCGCACCGCGCGGGCGGAGCCGGGGCCGTGGTGCCGCACTCCCAGCAGGAGCGGTCCGCAGCCGTGGGTCTTGGGCCAGCGGCTGTCGTCGTCGGTCATGCGCTTACCTCCCGGCACGCGCGGTAGAACTCCGTCCAGCCCTCGCGCTCGCGGACGACCGTCTCCAGGTACTCCTGCCAGACGACGCGGTCGGCCGCCGGATCGCGTACGACGGCGCCGAGGATGCCGGCGGCGACATCGCCCGGGCGCAGCACGCCGTCGCCGAAGTGGGCGGACAGAGCGAGGCCGTTGGTGACGACCGAGATCGCCTCCGCCGTGGACAGCGTGCCGCTGGGCGACTTCAGCTTGGTGCGGCCGTCGGCGGTGATGCCGTCGCGCAGCTCGCGGAAGACGGTCACGACCCGGCGGATCTCCTCGATGCCGTCGGGCGCGGCCGGCAGGTCGAGGGAGCGGCCGATCTGCTCGACCCGGCGGGTGACGATGTCGACCTCGGCGTCGGCGCTCTCCGGCAGCGGCAGTACCACGGTGTTGAAGCGGCGGCGCAGCGCGCTGGAGAGGTCGTTGACCCCTCTGTCCCGGTCGTTGGCGGTGGCGATGAGGTTGAACCCGCGGACCGCCTGGACCTCCTGGCCCAACTCGGGGATGGGCAGGGTCTTCTCGGACAGGATGGTGATCAGCGTGTCCTGCACGTCGGCCGGGATACGGGTCAGCTCCTCCACGCGCGCCGTCATGCCCTCGGCCATGGCGCGCATGACGGGGCTGGGCACGAGGGCGTCGCGGCTCGGTCCGTGCGCGAGCAGCTGCGCGTAGTTCCAGCCGTACCGGATCGCTTCCTCCGGGGTGCCTGCCGTGCCCTGCACGAGCAGGGTGGAGTCACCGCTGACGGCGGCCGCCAGGTGCTCCGACACCCAGGTCTTGGCGGTGCCGGGCACGCCGAGCAGGAGCAGGGCGCGGTCGGTGGCGAGCGTGGTGACGGCGACCTCGACGATCCGGCGC
The DNA here is from genome assembly GCF_053598315.1 of Streptomyces sp. NPDC001153. Taxonomy (NCBI): domain Bacteria; kingdom Bacillati; phylum Actinomycetota; class Actinomycetes; order Kitasatosporales; family Streptomycetaceae; genus Streptomyces; species Streptomyces sp. NPDC001153. The sequence goes on along the minus strand of NZ_JBSFJZ010000016.1, from coordinate 89,449 downwards.
GGGCCCACGTACTTGGGTGTGATCACCGTGCCGTCCGGCAGGGTGCCGCCGAGCAGGTACGTCGCCACCGCCCACGGCGACAGCTTCCAGCGGGCCGGACGCGGACGGTCGTCCTGCGTGGCGAGTGCGGCGAGTTCGGCGGCGAAGGCGTGCTCGGCGTGCGGTCGGAGCGCCTGTGCGCTCTCGGACGCGCCCTCGCCGTCGGTCGGTTCGGCGGTCGTCGGTCGCACGGACGCGGACATGGCTGACATGGCTGAGGCCCCCTCCAGCTCGGCCGGTTCGGATCTGGCATCCACCGTGCACCACGCCACTGACAATCGCTCTGACCTGCGCAAACGCCTGCTCCAGACGGATTGTCAGTGGCGGGACCTACCGTCGGAGGCATGACTGAGCAGGGGGTGCGCTGGACCGCGGAGCAGGTGCTGTCGCTGGCGCCTGACATCGCGTCACGCAAAGCGGGAGGCAAGCTCGGCACGGCCGGTCCGTGGTCCGAGGCGGGGAGCGGAGAGGGGACGGTGTGGGGGCTGTGCAAGGGCAGCGGCAGCAGGCCGTACCAGACGGTGGTCGATCTCGCGGACGCGGCCGGACCGGCGTACACGTGCAGTTGCCCGAGCCGTAAGTTCCCGTGCAAGCACGCGCTCGGACTGCTGCTGCTGTGGGCGGGTGACGACGGCTCGGTGCCGGCGTCCGCAGAGCCGCCGGACTGGGCCGGGCAGTGGCTCTCGGGCAGACGCAGGCGCGCCGAGAGCAAGCAGGGCCCGAGCGAGGGGGGTTCCGGGAGCGGGTCCGCCGATCCGGAGGCGGCTCGGCGGCGGGCCGACCGCCGGGCCGCGCGGGTCACCGCGGGTGCGACGGAGCTGGAGCAGCGCCTCGCGGACCTGCTGCGCGGCGGCCTGGCCGCGGCCGAACAGGCGGGGTACGGCCTGTGGGACGAGACGGCGGCCCGCATGGTCGACGCCCAGGCACCCGGACTTGCCGCGCGTGTACGGGAGTTGGGGGCGATCCCGGCATCGGGCGCGGGCTGGCCGGCCCGGCTGCTGGAGGAGTGTGCGCTGCTGCACCTGCTCGACCAGGGCTGGCTGCGCCGCGACCGCCTGCCGGACGCCCTCGCGGCCACGGTCCGCTCCCGGCTGGGTCTGCCCGCCACGGCGGACGGTGCCTCGCTGCGCGACCGCTGGCTGGTCCTCGCCCAGTACGACACGGCCGACCCGAAACTGACGACCCGCCGGATATGGCTGCACGGCGCCGGCTCGGACCGCACCCGCCTGCTGCTGTCCTACGGCGCGGCGGGCCGGGCTCCCGAGCTGTCCCTGCCGGTCGGGCTGGTCCTGGACGCGGAGCTGTCCGCCTATCCAGGGGCAGGCCAGTTCCGGTCCGCCCTGGGCGAGCGGTTCGCCCCTCCCGCACCGGCCGCGTTCCGCCCGCCGGGCACGAGCACGGCCGAGGCGGCGGCCCGGTACGGCGAGGCGCTGCGCGACGACCCCTGGCTGGAGTCGGTCCCGGTGACGCTGGGCGGGGTGATACCGGTCCTGGACGGCGACGAGTGGCAGCTGGCCGACGCCGACACGGACTCCGCTCTGCCGCTGACCCGGGCCGCCCGCTCCCGCCCCGGCCTGTGGCGGCTGGTCGCCCTGTCCGGCGGCGCCCCGGTCACGGTCTTCGGCGAGTGCGGCCACCGCGGCTTCACCCCGCTCACGGCCTGGCCGGACGGCGCGGGCGAGCCGGTGCCACTGTGCTGACCGGCCTGCCGGAAGGCAGAACGCACCGGCACCCCTCGGACACTCGCAGGGAAGGGAACGCGATGAACGGGACGACGACTCCGGCCGACGTGGACGGCGGGGCCCCGGCCGGCTCCTGGGAAGACCTGGTCACCACCGCTCTGCTCGGCACCGACCGGCGCCCCGCGGCGTACGCCGGGTCCGGCCGGGAGGCACCCCTGGCGCTGCTCGACGAGGCCGCCGTGGCGACCGTACGGCGGCGGGCCGGGCTACGGCCCGCGCGCTCGGCACGCCGGCCGGACCCGGCGCCCGAGGATCCCCGTCCGGCCCTGCCCGCCGCGGCGGCCCGCAGGCTCACCACGTTGCTGGCCGACCGTTCCGGCGGCGGAAGCGGTGGCCGCCGGGGCAGCTCACCGGACCTCATGGAACTGCTCCCGCAGTGGCTGGCGGCGGCCAACGCGCACGGGTACGCGGCACCCCCGCAGACGCTTCCCGCCCTGCTGGACGCGGCCCGCGGCCGTACGGACCTGCGTCCGGCGGCGCTGGCGTTCGCGGGACCGCGGGCGCTGTGGCTGGCCCGGCTGAACACGGACTGGCGCTTCGCGCTGCGCGCGGCCCCTGGCGGGGGCACCGCGCTTCCCGAGCCCGGCGACAGCGAGGCCGTGCGCAGGCTGTGGCAGGAGGGGCTGTTCGCCGAGCGGGTGGCCCTGCTGGGCGCATTGCGCGCCGGTACGCCCGCGCTCGCGCGCGAGCTGCTCGCGTCGACCTGGCCGACGGAGCGGGCGGAGGACCGGCTGATGTTCCTCGACTCGTTGCGCACGGGCCTGTCCGCCGCGGACGAGCCCTTCCTGGAGCAGGCGTTGGGCGACCGCAGCCGCAATGTGCGGGCGACGGCGGCGGAACTGCTGTCGGCGCTGCCCGCTTCGGCGCTCGCCGCGCGCATGGCCGTACGGGCCGCGGCCTGTGTGGCCCTCGACCGCACGGGGAACGGACCGGCGATCGCGGTGGAGGCGCCGCTCGAGTGCGACTCCGGCATGGAGCGCGATGGTGTGGTGGCCACACCTCCCACAGGGAGAGGGGAACGCTCATGGTGGCTGGGGCAGTTGGTGGAGGCAGCGCCGCTGGGCACGTGGCCGGGACGGCTCGGCGGCCGGACGGCGCAGGAGATCGTGGCGCTGCCGGTGTCGGACGGCTGGCAGGGCGAGCTGCACGCGGCCTGGTGCCGGGCGGCGGTGCGGCAGCGGGACGCCGAGTGGTCGAGGGCGCTGCTCGGCTCGCCGTCGGCGCCGGAGGCCGGCGGGCCCGGCGCGGTGTCGCTGGCGGAACGCGCGAAGCTGCTGGCCTCCCTGGGCCCGGCGGAACGGGCGGCGTGGGTGGCCGGGTTCATCGCCACGCACGGGCTGTCGGAGGCGTTCCAGCTGCTCGGGGTGTGTGCGGTGCCCTGGGCCGCGCCGCTGGGCCGGGCTGTCGTGGACGCGCTCAACATCGCGCGGGACGCGGGCAGTTACCCCTGGAGCTTCAGCGGGGTGATGGGGCTGGCCGAGCGCTGCCTGGACCCCGCGGAGGCCACCCGGCTCGAGGCGCTGCTGGCGATACCGGACGAACGGGAGGACGCCGCGCCGGGGGCCGGAGGCTACTGGGCGGAGGCGTTCCAGCGGCTGGTGACCACGTTGCGGCTGCGGGCGGAGATGACCGCGGAACTCGCCCCGGACCGGCCCCCGCTCTCCGGCCGCACCGAGCCGTCGGCCCGACCGCCGGAAGCAGCCGCCCAACCGCCGGAGGCAGCCGCTCAGCCACTGGAGGCAGCCGCTCAGCCGCCGGACGCGGCCGCCTGACGGACGTTCTCCCGCACCCACTCCACGATCGACGCGGTCGTCGCGCCCGGTGTGAAGATCGCCGCGACGCCCTTCTCCCTGAGCGGCGGGATGTCCTCCTCCGGGATGATGCCGCCGCCGAAGACGAGGATGTCCTCGGCGTCGCGCTCCTTGAGCAGGTCGATCACCGCGGCGAACAGCGTGTTGTGCGCGCCGGAGAGGATGGACAGGCCGATCGCGTCGGCGTCCTCCTGGATGGCGGTGTCCACGATCTGCTCCGGCGTCTGGTGGAGCCCGGTGTAGATGACCTCCATACCGGCGTCGCGCAGGGCCCGCGCGATGACCTTGGCCCCTCGATCGTGGCCGTCGAGCCCCGGCTTGGCGACCACCACGCGGATCGGACCGGCTGCCACACCCATCACTGCCTCCATCAAACGACCACGGAAGCGATCGCTTCCGTCCGTAACGACAAGTACCGCACTTTTGGCGCGTTCCGCCACCCGTCGCGAAGTGAACGAACGTTATCTCCAGCATCCCGCAACCGGCAGTTTTACGGTGCGCAGCGAGGGGGAAATCACATGGTGGGACATGAGGGCACACGGGGGATCGAGCCGTCCTCCGGCGTGCCGACAGGAGGTCGGCCCATGAAGGTCACCGGAGTACTGCCGCTCTTTCTCCCGTTCTGCCGGCGCCTGTGGCCCGGCAGAATCGCCGGAATCTCCGTGGCACTGCTGAAGGCGACCGCCCTCGAGGCCGCGATCCTGGCCGGCCATCTCCTGCTGTACCCGACCGGCCTCACCCAGGAGCGCCGCTCCCCCGCCCTGCCCGCCGGCGACGGCACCGCCCAGCTGCCGGTTCGGTCCGGCCCGCCGGTGGTGCTGCTGCACGGTTTCATCGACAACCGCTCGGTGTTCCTGCTGCTGCGCCGCAACCTCGCCCAGCACGGCAGGCAGCGCGTCATTTCGCTCAACTACTCCCCGTTGACCTGCGACATCCGCGCCGCAGCCGAGCTGCTCGGCCGGCACCTCGAGGAGATCTGCGAGCGCACCGGCAGCGACCGGGTCGACATCGTGGGGCACAGCCTCGGCGGGCTGATAGCCCGTTATTACGTTCAGTGCCTGGGTGGCGACCTGCGGGTGCGCACCCTCGTCACGCTGGGTACACCGCACTCCGGGACCAGCGCGGCTCCGCTGGCCAACGCCCATCCGATCGTGCGCCAGATGCGGCCCGGTTCGGGGGTCATCGAGGAGCTGACCCGGCCCGCGCCCGGCTGCCGTACCCGGTTCGTCAGCTTCTGGAGCGACCTGGACTCCGTGATGGTGCCGCTGCAGACGGCCTGCCTGGAGCACCCCGACCTCGACGCGCAGAACGTCCGGGTGACCGGCATCGGGCATCTCGCCCTGCCCGTGCACCCCGCCGTCGCGGCCGGGATACGCGAGGCGCTCGACGCCCCGCACCCCGGGGACCGTGTCGCCGGCGACCTGACGGTGGCGTGACATTTCCGACGGCGGAGTGACGCACAGGTGACGAACAGTCACCACACATCGAACGTCAATCGAACTCTCGGCCAAACTCGTGTCCGGCGCCCCCCGAAACGCCGCCGAATGCCCGTTTACGGCGGGCGCGAAACCAGCTGAAGATTGTCGCGCCCAGGTACCGGCGGGTACAGTCGCCGCACTGCTCTGGCAGCCCCTGTTGTCGAGGCGAAAGAGAAGTTGGTGAACGACCGTCACCCGTCGGGGACCATGACCACCCCGGCCCCGGCTTCCGACGCCTCCGCCGCGCACTACGCGCCGTACGGAACGCATGGAGCCCCCTACGGCGACTTCACCACGTACGGCGGCTACGACACCACCGGTTTTCCGGACACCACCGGCTCCTTCTCCACGGACCCGCTCTTCGGCAGCCTGCCCGGGGAGCAGGGCACCGGCGCGTACGACAGCACGCAGTGGCAGACCGGCCAGACCCCGGGCTACGACCCGTACACGGCCCAGCACCACAGCGCCTACGACTCCGGCGTCCACGACTCCGCCTCCTGGACCATCCCCGCCCAGGCGACGGGCAACGACATCAGCGGCCAGTGGGACGCGAGCGCCTGGCTGCAGCCCGACCAGTCGGGTATCGCCGAACCGACCCAGCAGTGGGCGTGGGGCACCCAGACCTTCGAGTCGGGCACGTTCGACGCGACGCAGTGGAACTCCGGTGGCCAGGCCGTGCCGGCGGCGGCCGAGCAGGCTGGCGAACCGTTCGTCCAGCAGACCACCGCCGTCTTCGACCAGGTCGGCGACCCGCAGGCGACCGCGGCCTTCGCGCAGGTGCCGTACCAGCAGGGCCCGTACGAGGACGAGGCGGCGTACGAGGCCACCGCGTTCGGCGAACCCCACACCGGGGACGACGAGTCGAACGAGTCGGAGGCCGCGGACGAACCGTCCGCCGGGCCCGGCCTGCTGGACGACCAGGAAGAGAGCGTGCCGACGACCCGCGCCGGCGCACGCAGCGCCGCGCGCTCCCGCCGTCGTACGACCCCCAAGCGCTCCGCGCTGCTCACCGTCGCCGTGCCCTCGGCCTGTGTGGTGGGCGTCGCCGGCATCGCCGCAGCCTCGGTCGGCGCGTTGAGCGGCAACGGCCAGGACACCTCCGTCTCCGCCTCGGACGCGCACACGGTCAAGGCCTCGGCCGCCAACAGCAAGCTGGACACCCAGCTCAACACCCTGTCCGCCGGCGCTCACGACTTCGCCGACCGGGCGAGCCGGACACAGGAACGGCTCGACCTCAAGAACCAGCAGGAGCTGGAGAAGAAGAAGGCCGCCGCAGCGGCCGCGCTCAAGGAGCGGCTGCGCCCCAAGTTCGTGCTGCCGGTCTTGCAGAAGGGGCTCAGCGCCTACTTCGGGCAGGCCGGGGTGAACTGGATGTCCGTGCACACGGGCATCGACTTCCCCGTCTCGTACGGCACCACGGTGATGGCCGCGACCGACGGCGTCGTCTCCACCAAGTGGAACAGCGCCTACGGCAACATGATGATCGTGACGGCGAAGGACGGCACCGAGACCTGGTACTGCCATCTGTCCAGCTACCGCGTTCCCGCCGGGACGTCCGTCAAGGCCGGCCAGCCGATCGCCTACTCCGGCAACTCCGGCAACTCCACCGGCCCGCACCTGCACTTCGAGGTACGGCCCGCGGGCGGGGCGGCCATAGACCCGCTGCCGTGGCTGCGCAGCCACGGGCTCGACCCGACGTAGAACCCGGGGGCCTGAGCCCCCGGGGCCCCTACAGCTTCTCCACCGGCGCGTACCGCAGCAGCAGCCGCTTCGGCTTGGTGTCGCCGAAGTCGATCGTGGCCTCCGCGTTCGCGCCCGTGCCCTTCACACCGACGACCGTGCCGAGCCCGAACTGGTCGTGGGTGACCCGGTCCCCGACGGCCAGCGCGACCACCGGCTTCTCCGTGGTCCGCCGGGTGGCGAACCCGGACGCGCCCGACGCCGAGGAGCGCGAGCGGCTCGAGGACAGCGAGGCCGCGATCCCGGAGGCCGGGCCGGAGGACACCGGCGCCGTCGCTCCCGTCCGCTTCCAGTCCACATGGGTGGCCGGGATCTCCTCCAGGAAGCGGGAGGGCGGGTTGTACGACGGCTGGCCCCAGGCGCTGCGCATCGTCGACCGCGTGAGGTAGAGCCGCTCCCGCGCGCGTGTGATGCCGACGTACGCCAGGCGCCGCTCCTCCTCCAGCTCCTTGGTCTGGCCGAGGGCGCGCATGTGCGGGAAGACGCCGTCCTCCATGCCGGTCAGGAAGACGACGGGGAACTCCAGGCCCTTGGCGGTGTGCAGGGTCATCAGGGTGATGACGCCGGAGCCTTCCTCGTCCTCGTCGGGGATCTGGTCGGAGTCGGCGACCAGCGCCACCTGCTCCAGGAAGTCGGCCAGCGAAGTGGCCTCGCCTTCGCCGCGCTCCTGCTCGAACTCCAGGGCCACGGCCGCGAGTTCCTGGAGGTTCTCGATGCGAGTCTCGTCCTGCGGGTCGGTGGAGGCCTGCAACTCGGCCAGATAGCCGGTGCGTTCGAGCACCGCCTCCAGGACGGTCGCGGGGCCCGCGCCGGACTCGACGATCGTACGCAGATCCTCCATCAGCGTGTTGAACCGCTTGACGGCGTTGGTGGAGCGCGCGGCCATGCCGTACGCCTCGTCCACGCGCTTGAGCGCCTGCGGGAAGCTGACCTTCTCGCGCTGGGCGAGGGCGTCGATCATCGCCTCGGCGCGCTCGCCGATGCCGCGCTTGGGCACGTTGAGGATGCGGCGCAGCGGCACCGAGTCCTCGGGGTTGGCGAGGACGCGCAGGTAGGCCAGGACGTCCCGGACCTCCTTGCGCTCGTAGAAGCGGACACCGCCGACGACCTTGTAGGGCAGGCCGACACGGATGAAGACCTCTTCGAAGACACGGGACTGGGCGTTGGTGCGGTAGAAGACGGCGACGTCACCCGCCTTGGCCTCGCCCGCGTCGACCAGGCGGTCTATCTCGTCGGAGACGAACTGGGCCTCGTCGTGCTCGGTGTCGGCGACGTAGCCGGTGATCCGCGCGCCCTGCCCGGCGTTGGTCCACAGGTTCTTCGGGCGGCGGGACTCGTTGCGCTCGATGACCGCGTTGGCGGCGGACAGGATGGTCTGCGTGGAGCGGTAGTTCTGCTCCAGCAGGATCGTCGTCGCGTTCGGGTAGTCCTCCTCGAACTGCAGGATGTTGCGGATCGTCGCGCCCCGGAAGGCGTAGATCGACTGGTCCGCGTCACCGACGACGCACAGTTCGGCGGGCGGGAGGTCGTACCCGCCGGGCGGGGTGTCGCCCTCCTCGGCGGAGCGCTCCCCTGTGCCGACGAGTTCCCGCACCAGCGCGTACTGGGCGTGGTTGGTGTCCTGGTACTCGTCGACGAGGACGTGCCGGAAACGGCGGCGGTAGTGCTCGGCGACGTCGGGGAAGGCGCGCAGGAGGTTGACCGTCGTCATGATCAGGTCGTCGAAGTCGAGCGCGTTGGCCTCGCGCAGGCGCGACTGGTAGAGCGCGTAGGCCTGGGCGAGGGTCTTCTCGAAGCCGTCGGTGGCCTGGGCGGCGAAGTCCTCCTCGTCGATCAGCTCGTTCTTCAGGTTGCTGATCTTGGCGCTGAACGACTTCGGCGGGAAGCGCTTGGGGTCGAGGTCCAGGTCGCGGCAGACCAGGGCCATCAGGCGCTTGCTGTCGGCGGCGTCGTAGATCGAGAACGACGACGTGAAGCCGAGCTTCTTCGACTCGCGGCGCAGGATGCGCACGCACGCGCTGTGGAAGGTCATCACCCACATCGCGTTCGCGCGCGGGCCGACGAGCTGCTCGACACGCTCCTTCATCTCGCCCGCGGCCTTGTTGGTGAAGGTGATCGCGAGGATCTGGCCCGGGTGCACGTGCCGCTCGGCGAGCAGATGGGCGATGCGGTGGGTGAGCACGCGGGTCTTGCCCGAGCCGGCGCCGGCCACGATGAGCAGCGGGGAACCGGCGTGCACGACCGCGGCCCGCTGGTTGTCGTTCAGCCCTTCCAGCAGCGCCGCCGAGTCGATCGCGGGGCGCGGGGCGCCGTCGCGGTAGTACGCGTCCCGGTCCGGCGGCGCGTCGAACTTCCCGCCGAACAGATCGTCCGGAAGCGGCTCCGGAGCGTGATCGTCGTCGGGCGGCGGCGGGGGCTCCTCCTCGTGCCCGCGAGGGGCCTGGAGGTCCGCCAGGAAGCTGTCGTCAAAGAGGCTGCTCATCGCTCTCCGAGTCTAGGGCGCCCCACCGACAACCGGTCGCAGTCCCCGGAACATGGCCGGTTCCGGAAGAGAGTTGATCGTGACCGCGGAATGAGCCTCCGCCTGCTCACACAACGGAACCGCCCGATGACACAGGAGCGAAACCTGCCCCAGGTCACGAAAATGTATCGGACATATCACGCACCAACCTTCACAGGAGTCACACGAGTTGGCTAGCGTGCGTGCGGGCCGTACGACCCCTACCGGCGAACCTCGCCGGGCCGCACGGCCTCCGCCGAGTCCGGTGTGCCCCGCAGGGCGCCCGGAGCCGGGGACCCACCGACCTCTGGGGTGAATCGGCCGGCTCCCACCCGGGACGCCGCCGTAGGGCAACCCTTCCGAACCACCGCCCGAACCCGACAGCTAACCCGGTAGGCGGCCCATTGGAAGGAGTCGCCTCCCTTGGCGTCGCACCGCAAGACGCGCCCCGGCGGATCCATCGGATCGGGCCTTCGCACCCCCGCCCTCGCCACCGCCGCCCTCACCTCCATGGCCGTGCTCTCGCAGACCGCAGAGGCCGCCCCGAGTACCGATCGCACCAAGCCGAGCCTGGAGGAGGTCGAGAAGAAGGTCGACGACCTGTACCGCCAGGCGGAGTCGGCGACCGAGAAGTACGACGCGGCCAAGGAGCGGTCCGTCAGACAGCGGGGCCGCGTCGACGCCCTGCGCGACGACGTCGCCCGGCGCACGGCACGCCTCAACAAGGCCCGCGAGGAACTGGGCTCCTTCGCCGCGGCGCAGTACCGCACCGGTGCCGCCGCTCCCGGCACGGCCACCTTCCTGCTGGCCAACGACCCGCAGGACTACTTCGACCAGACCCAGCTGATGAACCGGCTGACCTCGCGGGAGAAGAGCGCGGTCGACGACTACATCGGCGAGCAGGCCGCGACCATGAAGCAGCGGCGGGAGGCCGCGCAGAGCCTGCAGACGCTGACCGACTCACAGCACGACCTGCAGACCGCCAAGGCCACCGTCCAGAAGAAGCTGGCCTCGGCGCGCGAGCTGCTGTCGCAGCTGTCGGCCCAGGAGAAGGCGCGCCTGGCCGCCATCGAGCGGGAGAAGCAGCAGGAGGCGGCGCGCAAGGCGGCCGAGCTGGCGAAGCAGCAGGCGGCTCAGCAGCAGGCCGCCTCGTCGTCACCGTCGTCCTCCTCGTCGTCATCGCCCACGGGGTCCGGATCCGGATCCGGTTCGACGGGCTCCGGCTCGACCGGGTCCACGACGACCGGCTCGTACGACACGAAGGCCGAGAAGGCGCTCGCCTTCGCCCGCGCGCAGATCGGCAAGCCGTATGTGTGGGGCGCCATCGGGCCGGACTCCTACGACTGCTCGGGCCTCACCCAGGCCGCCTGGAGAGCCGCCGGCGTCACGCTTCCGCGCACCACGTACGACCAGGTCAACGCGGGCACCACGGTCTCGCTCGCCGACGCGCGGCCGGGCGATCTGGTCTTCTTCTACGACGACATCAGCCACGTCGGCATCTACATAGGCAACGGCATGATGATCCACGCCCCGAAGCCGGGCGCGTACGTCCGTGAGGAGTCGATCTACTACGGCGGCGAGTCGATCATCCACAGCGTGGTCCGACCGGGCTGACCGCCCCCCGGACCACCGGCGCGGCCCAGCCCCTCCCGCTCCACGCGCGCGTGCCACCGCAGTGCACGTGCACGCGCGCGTGCGGGAGTCGTGGTCTCCCGTGCCCGGGGCCGCCGGATCCACACGCCCACGCACGCCCTGCCGACGCCCTGAGCCTCGCCACCCGGACCGCTGATTCCCGCACACGCGTGCCGGTCTTTCCTGCGCCGATGCCCGGGTGCAGTCTTCGCTGCCGCGTTCCCTGCCGCCGGACATGCGTGGCCCTTCTGCCTCCGGACACGCTCGGCCTCGCCCGCCCCCACGCCCGCGCGCGGCCTCCCCTGTCTCCCCCGCCCGCGCGGGGCTCCCCTGCCTCCCCACGCCCGCGCGGGCCTCCCCTGCCACCACGCACACGTGCGACCTCCCTGCCACCACGCGCGCGTACCGGCGTTTTCGCTCTTCACGCGCGCGTGCCCTTAGGGCAGGGACGCCGCGGCTGCCTGGCATCGGGCGCATGCCCGGCATCTCAGGTCTGCGCGCTTGGTGGGCGGAGCGGTCCCCTGCGGCCGGGGCCGCCGTGATGGCGACCGGCGTGGTGTCGGTGGGGCTGCGCATGACCGGCGCCGAATCGGTCTCACGGGTGGTGCTGGCGATGGCGGGCGTCGCCTGGGCCGCGCTGGCCGCCGCATTCGTCCTGCGGCTGGTCGGCGAGCGCGAGCGCTGGGTGACCGAGGCGGAGAGCCTGGGCGCGCTGACCTCCGTGGCCGCGACCACGGTGCTCGGCACCCGGGTCTCGGCGCTGGGCGGGCAGACCCTGGCCGAGGCACTGCTGGCGCTCGCGGCGCTGCTCTGGCCGGTGCTGCTGGTCATGGTCGTACGGCGCTGGAGGCCGCGCATGCCGGGCGCGGTATTCCTGTGCTGTGTGGCCACAGAGGGGCTCGCCGTACTGGGCGCCACGCTCGCCGCGGCCGAGCGCACGGCGTGGCTCGCGCACACCGCGCTGGTGCTGTTCTGGCTGGGCCTGGTGCTCTACGGCCTGGCGCTGGCCCGCTTCGACATACGGCAGGTGCTGGAGGGCGCGGGCGACCAGTGGATTCGCGGGCGTTGCGCTCGCGATCTCGGCGCTGGCCGGGGCGAACCTGCTCATCGCCGGGGACGCGGGCATGTACCTGTGGAACGACGACGACCGCGGTGCGCTGCGCACTGTGACGACGGCACTGCTCGTGCTGGATCTGGTCTGGTACGTCGTACGGCCCCGGCCCGGCTACGACGTGCTGCGGTGGGCGACGGTGTTCCCGATCGGGATGACGGCGGTGGCGGCCCTGCCCGTCGGCACCGCCCTCGGCGTCCCGTGGCTCGACCGGCCGGGACGGGTGCTGCTGTGGGCTGCGGTGGCGGCGTGGCTCGCGGTCGCCGCCGGTGCGGTGCGCGCGGCCCGCGCCGGCGGCGGGGACGGCTGACCGTCAGGTCCACAGGACGGCGATGAAGATGTTCGTCATGGTCAGCGCGCCGACCACTCCGAACAGGCTTTTGTCGATCTTCTCCTCGTCGCGCTTGACGTAGACCAGCCCGAGGATCACGATCAGCAGCGCCAGCTTGACGCCGATCTTGAAGGTGTTGACATGGTGGTCGTCGGCCTGGTTGAGACCAACCAGGGCCACGCCGGTGACCAGCATCGTCAGCGCGCCGTGCAGCATCCCGGGCACGAACCGGGCCGTGCCCTGGCCCATCGCCTTCATCTGGGTGAGGAAACCGCCGAGCAGCGCGGCGATGCCGATGATGTGCAGGCCGACGAAGAGATGGATGAGTACGTCCATGGGCCCGGAGCCTAACCAGGGGCCCCACAGCCCCCTGCCACCGGCCCCGGTCACAGCGGTCGGCGAGCCCGCCGGCGATCTTGCATATATGCGCCCCATAGCACCGTGCGCATCCCGTCCGTACCGCTTTCCGCGCTTCGGTCACCACGCTGCGTGAAGCCGACGACTCCGGAACGGCGATGCGATCACATGCGGTCACATCCCGTTCCGTCGAAGCCAGTTCCGTACACCGCGTTACACGCTCGTCACAATCGGGCCTAGCGTCCTCCCCCAGGTGACCGGCTCCCCATCGCCGCCCGGGCCAGGGGCGGCCGTCGGCCACCACCGCCGAGAAGGGTCCGGCGGCGGCCTGCTTCCCCTGTGCGGGCCGCCGCCGGACGCACAGACCCCTCGGTCGTGCGAGTCGTACGGAAGGACGTGACGGTCCAGGTGGCAGCGCACCGCAAGCCCCGGCAACGTTCGACGGGCGGCCATACGGCCCGGACGGCAGCCACGCTCGCCCTGGCGGGCGCCGCCACCGCGACGGGGTTCGACGGGACGGGACACGCCGAGCCGCGGCTGACTCCGGCACAGGTGAAGGCCGAGGTGGACAAGCTGTACCAGGAGGCCGAGGCCGCGACCGAGAAGTACGACGGCGCGAAGGAGCAGGCTGACGCGGAGCAGCGGCAGCTGAACGCGCTGCGGGACGAGACCGCCCGCAAACAGCAGAAGCTCGACATCGCCCGGAACGCGCTGGGTTCGTTCGCGGCGGCGCAGTACCGCGAGGGCGGCTTCGCACCGGCCTGGCAGCTGGCCCTGTCCGGCGACCCCGACCGGTACCTGGACGACGCCGCGTTCGTGGAGCGGGCCGGTGACCGGCAGGCCGCTGCGGTGTCCCGGGTACGCGGACAGCTGCGGGAGATCGAGCAGTTGCGGGGCGCGGCACGCATCGAGCTGAAGTCGCTGCGGTCCCGGCAGGCCGAGCTGCAACGGCGGAAGAGGACCGTCACCGGCAAGCTGGACGAGGCCCGGCGGCTGCTGGCGCTGCTCCCTCCGCAGCAGCGGACCCAGGTCACCGGTGGTGACGGCGCCGCACCGGGACGTGCCTCCCGCTCGGCCTCGGACACCCGGGACGCCCTGGAGCAGGCCGGCTCGGACACCGCCTCGAACACACGCGCCGCGGCCGCCGTCGACTACGCCTACGCCAAGCTCGGCAGCCCCTATGTGTGGGGCGCGGCCGGCCCGAACGCCTTCGACTGCTCGGGCCTGGTCCAGGCCGCCTACCGCTCCGCCGGCATCTCCCTGCCCCGCACCACCTACGCCCAGATCAACGCGGGCCGGCGCGTCTCCCGCTCCGAACTCCAGCCTGGTGACCTGGTGTTCTTCTACTCCGGGATCAGCCACGTCGGGATCTACGTGGGCAACGGGCAGATCATCCACGCTCCGAACCCCTCGGCACCGGTCCGGCTGGCCCCGCTCGACCTGATGCCGTTCGCGGGGGCGACCCGGGTGGCCTAGGGGCGGGCCCGTAGGGATCAGACCAGCCGGCGGGCCGTCGCCCAGCGGGTCAGTTCATGGCGGTTGGACAGCTGGAGCTTGCGCAGGACCGCCGAGACATGGGACTCGACCGTCTTCACCGAGATGAACAGCTGCTTGGCGATCTCCTTGTAGGCGTAGCCACGGGCGATCAGACGGAGCACCTCGCGCTCGCGCTGGGTGAGGCGGTCGAGGTCCTCGTCCACGGGCGGGGCGTCGGTGGAGGCGAAGGCGTCCAGGACGAACCCGGCCAGGCGCGGGGAGAAGACGGCGTCGCCCTCCTGGACACGGAAGATGGAGTCGACCAGGTCGGTGCCGGTGATGGTCTTGGTGACATAGCCGCGGGCGCCGCCGCGGATCACACCGATCACGTCCTCCGCCGCGTCCGACACGGACAGCGCGAGGAAGCGCACGGGCCGCTCGGCGTCCGTCATCAACGCCGCGCACCGGCGCAGCACTTCGACGCCACCGCCGCCCGGCAGGTGCACATCGAGGAGGACCACCTCGGGCCGGGTGGCGGTGATGACCGTGACCGCCTGGTCGACGTCCGCGGCCTCCCCGACCACCTCGACACCGGTCTCGGCGGTCTGCCCGATCTCGGCCTGGACACCGGTGCGGAACATCCGGTGGTCGTCCACCAGCACCACCTGTACGTGCCGTCCGCCCGCGCCGCCGTCGGCAGCCCCGGAACCGGCCCCCTCGGGGGCACCCGCAGTGCCGTTCGCCTCGGTCGCGTCGCTCATGACGTCTTCTCCGCCCTCTCCATCTCCAGCTCGACCTCCGTGCCGCCGCCCGGCACCGACCGCAGCCGGGCCGTGCCGCCGTGGCGCTCCATGCGGCCGATGATCGATTCTCTGACGCCCATGCGGTCGGCGGGTATCGAGTCGAGGTCGAAACCGGGACCGCGGTCGCGCACGGACACGAAGACCGTCCTCCCCTCGACCTCGGCATAGACCTGTACGGCACCGCCCTCGCCACCGTACTTGGCGGCGTTCACCATCGCCTCGCGCGCGGCCTGCATCTGCGCGCCGGTCCTCTCGTCCAGCGGGCAGTCGCCGACTATGACGACCTCGATGGGCACGCCGTGCTTGTCCTCCACCTCGGCGGCGTTGCGCCGCACCGCCTCGGCGATCGTGTCCGGCTCGTCCGCCTCGTCCTTGCCGGTGCCCTCCGGCTTGTACAGCCAGGTGCGCAGGTCGCGTTCCTGGGCGCGGGCGAGACGGCGCACCTCGCCCGCGTTGTCGGCGTTGCGCTGGATCAGCGTGAGGGTGTGCAGCACGGAGTCATGGACGTGGGCGGCGACCTCCGCTCGCTCCTGGGCACGGATGCGCATCAGGCGCTCCTCCGACAGGTCCTGGGTCATGCGGACCAGATACGGGCCGGCGAGGAGCGTGATGCCGACGATGACGGCGAGGGCCGCCTGGAGGACCGCGCCGAGATGGGCGGCCGAGCCCTGCAGCACGAAAATGGCGGACACACCGGCCGTGACGAGCAGGACACCGCCGGCCGCGCGCAGCAGGGTGAGGGTGCGGCGCCGACGGCCGACCTCGACCCAGCGGGCCCGGCGGGCGTTGTCGGCCTGGCGCCAGACGAGGGCGACCCCGGCCGCGACGAGGACGGCGGGCAGCAGATAGGCCTTGGCCGCGCTGGTCAGGTTCACGCTGCCCACGAACACGATGGACACGACGACCATGAGGAGCAGCGCGACGATCTGCCCGCGGTCCGGCTTGCGGGCCACGAGTCTGCGGCGGCCGCCCGGCGCGGTCTCGGCGGCGGCCAACGGCGGCTTGTGACCGCCGACGCCGCCGACGCCCAGCGGGACGAAGAACCAGAACGCCGCGTAGAGCAACGCGCCGAGGCCGTTCGCCATGAACAGGCCGACGAAGGCGAGCCGGACCCAGATGACGGGCAGCCCGAGATGCCCGGCGAGGCCCCGCGCCACTCCGCCGAGCCAGCGTCCGTCGCTGCTGCGGTAGAGCTTGCGCGGCGGCCGCGGGTCGTCGACTGGCAGGCTTGCGGCTTCCGGCATGCCAACGATGGTCACACGCCCGGCGGGGCCAGGCATCAGGGTCGGCCCCCGAGACACCCCTGATCTTCCTCGGGGCCGGGTCGGGGAGCACCTCGCAGGGCTGGTCACGTGCGGCTCGAACGGTTCCCCGCCTCGTCTCAGGGCCGATTTCAGGGTTCGGCCAGGGTCGTCCCGACTGCCGCCGCGGCGGCCGGGCCGTCACCATGGACGCATGACGGATCACGAGCACGCCGCGACGGGTCCGGGACCCGGCTCCGGCCCGCGCCCGGCCCCGGGCACCGGACCGACGGATGCCGCGCCCGCCGCGACGGAGAAGACGGGAGCGGCCGGCGCCGGCACGCAGGCCGGCGCACAGCAGCAGGACCAGGAGCAGCCCGGCGCCGGGGCCCTCGAGCGGTTCCGGCGCGACCGCGGGCACAAGATGATCGCGGGCGTGTGCGCGGGCCTCGGCCGGCACACCGACATGGACCCGCTGATCTTCCGGATCACTCTGGCCGTGCTGTCCGCGACCGGCGGCATCGGCCTCATCTTCTACGGCTTCGCCTGGCTGCTGGTGCCGTACGAGGACGAGGAGGAGAACGAGGTCCGCAAGCTCCTGACGGGCCGGGTCGACGGCCAGGCGCTCGCCGCCGTGCTGTTCGCCCTGGTCGGCTGCGGGATCTTCCTGACCATGCTGAGAAACGGCGGGGTGCTGGCCTTCGCCGTGGTGCTCTCCCTGCTGCTGGCAGGTGCCGGGTACTGGTCACGGCGGCGCGGCGCCCCCGACCCCGACCCGCTCGCCGCCCAAGCCGCCGCCGACGCGCCGCCGGAGGCCCAGGCGCCGCCGGTCGTCACCGTCTACCCGTCGTGGTGGCGGGACCCGATCGTCAAGGACGGCACCCATGTCGGCGGCACCGGCTATCTGTGGGGGCCCGGCGGCACCCGCGACCCGGACCTCACCTCGGTGGTCGACGTCGGCATCGCCACCCCCTGGACGCACCACGGCCACCAGACCTCCATACAGCCGCGGCCCAGTGCGGCCCCGAGACCGCGCGGCCCGCGCTGGATCGGCGGCTGGGTGTTCCTGCTCGCCCTGGTGGCGGGCGGCCTGGGCTCCGGACTGACCTGGGGCACGCACCCGCTGGGCACCAGTCTGCAGACCGGTCTGGCGTGCGCGCTCGCGGTGTTCGGCCTGGGCATCACGGTCAGCGCGTTCCTGGGCCGCACGGGAGCCGGGACGGTCTTCCTGGCGATCGTCACGGCAGCGCTGCTCGCCGGGGCGGCGGCCATGCCCAAGGACATCACCACCCACTGGAGAGACACCTCCTGGACGCCCGCCGCGGCGGCGCAGGTACGGCCGGCGTACGACCTGGGCACCGGGCGCTTCACGCTGGACCTGAGCCGGGTGCGCCCGGGCAAGGGGCGGACGGTCGCGACGGACGCCCACGTGGGTGCGGGACAGCTGAAGGTGATCGCGCCGGCGGACGCGACCCTCCGGATGAACATCGAGGTGGGCCTCGGCGACATCCGGTTGCCCGGGGAGAGCAGAAAGGACGTGGACGTGCAGCCGCGCAGGCTCAAGAACGTGACGCTGGCGCCGGCCAAGGGTGCCAAGGACGCCGGCACGCTGGACCTCACGCTGAGGGTCGGTGCGGGACAGGTGGAGGTCGATCGTGCTGCGTCATGAGTTCCAGCCCGGGAAGCTGGTCGCCGGGCTCTTCCTCACCGCCACCGGCGTGGTCTTCGCGGGGGATGCGGGCGGCCTGTGGGAGACGCCGTGGTTCGCGGTCGTGCCGCTGATCGTGGGCGGCCTGTTCCTCGCCGGTGCCACGGCAGCCGTGGCCCGGGGGATACGCAGACGGGGCGACGCCGAGAGCGGCTGACGGTCGCGGTCCAGCGGGCTGGTGGGTGTCCGGCGATCGGTGGGTGTACGGCCGCTAGCGATAGCCGCCCAGTCGCTGCCGGCGGCGGGCTCGCCAGGCCGCGTCCACGGAGAGGTAGGGGGCCCCGGCGAGGATCAGGGGGATCCAGGCCATGAAGTAGGCGAGGTCGTTGCCGTAGTAGTAGGGGGTCGTCGACCAGCTCACCGTCATCCACAGACTGAACGAGATCATCGCGCCACCGAGCGCGGCCAGCCGGGCGAGCAGACCGAGCAGGGTGCCGATGCCGACGGCCAGTTCACCGAGGGCGATGGCGTAGCCGAAGCCGACCGGGGCCTTCAGGGCCAGGTCGACCAGGGCCGGGATGGCGGCGGAGTCGCGGGCCGAGCGCATGGTGTCACCGATGGACCCGGCCCCGCCGGACTTCAGGAAGGAGCTGCTGGTGAGCTTGTCCAGGCTGGCGTAGATGAACGTGACGCCGAGGAAGACGCGCAGGGGCAGGAGGGCGTAGTGGGCGGCGGTGTCCCGCCAGCCTCCCGGGCCGTTCATCCGGTTCATGTGCGTGTCCGTCCGAATGCCGTGAGTCATCGCCGCAAACCGCCCTCTCGCCCGACGTCCCGCCCCTCAGTTGACCATACGTACGACAAGGAGGCGCAGTTCAATCCCAACCCGGATGTTTTTCCGGATTTCGGCGCCTGGATGAGCGGGGGGCGCTGTGGTTTCCGGGGGGCGATCTCGAAACGGGCCGTGCCCGCACGGCCGGTCGAAGTCCAGTCGGTCCAGGGAGGTGGCGGTGGTGCGTCAGGGGGTGGTGGTGCCGAGGGTGGTCAGGCCATCGCCCGGCTCGTCGTACACGTCGGGCAGGTGCCGGCCTCCGGTGCCGGCCGGCCGTGCGGGCCGGCCGTGCGGGCCGGCCGTGGTCAACGACAGGACGCTCCCGCTCATCGGCCGGCCGTTCCCCCCGCCGCTCACTCGGTGATCTGGACGATACAGCGGTTGGTCGCCACCCCGGCCGCGGTGACCACCTGCACCTCCACCGCGCCGGGCTCGACGTCGGCCGGTACGGGCACGGTCAGGACGCTGTCGGTGGGGTTGCTGAAGCCGCCGGTGACGGGAATCAGCGGGACGTGCACGTCGACGCTGCCGATGCGGACCACCATGCGGGAGAGCCGGTCGGCGCTGTGGGCGCCGGGCGGCACGAAACCGGCGCCACGGATCTCGATGTCGTCGCCGGTGCGGATCGGCCCGTCCAAGTCGCCGATTTCACGGGCGCGGACCACGGAGAGGACGACCGGGCGGCCGCCCTCGGTGTACTTGCCGGCCAGGTAGGTCAGGGCGGAGATCAGCACCACCACGCCCAGCCCCCAGGGCAGGTCGGGCAGCTGGTCGGGGCGGCGGGCCAGCCGTACGGCGGCGAACAGCAGGGCGACGGCGTGGATGGCGACGTACTGGATGTCGGTGAAGGCGCCCCGCCCGGAGTCGTCGGTGAGCAGGTCGGCGGCGCGCGGCCGGTGCGCCGGCACCTTCTGCAGCCGCTGCGCCAGGATGCGCAGGCCCACCACCCGGCGGACCAGCACGGCGATGCCGCACACCACGGCGAGGACGGTCACCACGCCCGCGCCCCGCGCGAGGTCGAGGCCGGAGATCAGGGCGTCGCGTTCGGCGTGGTCGGAGGCGGCGGCCAGGCGGGTGGCCAGCAGCAGGACGGCGTAGCCGACGAACAGCACCCAGCAGGCGGCGACCGTACGGGAGGTGGACATCCGGTTGTCCTCGCCGATCACCGGGGCCAGCGCCCCGCCGCGCGCCCGGTGCAGCCAGGAGGCGGCGCTGAACACACCGGCGACGACGAGCGCGGCGGTCAGGCCCGCGGTGCGGGCGCCGGCCCAGCCCGCGCCGACCGCGGTGAGCGCCTCCCCGAGCAGCAGCGCGAGCACCGCGCCCCACGCCACGCACACCGTGCGCAGCCACAGGCGGGCCAGCCAGGCCTCGCCCTCGGCGCGCCCGCGTTCGGCGACGGCCTCCGCCGTCTGGGTCAGTTCCTCGGAGACCCACTGGCGGGACGCCGAGGCCGAGTGCGCCACGGCCACCGGCAGGCCCTGCCCGGCCGCGAACTCGTCCCGTCGGCGCAGGAACGCGGCGACGGCCCGCCGGTGTCCCTCCCGGGCGCCGTGCGGGCAGTCCCCGCAGGTGCAGCCGCCCTCGTGGATCCCCTCGGCACCCGTGCCCTGTCTCGCCTCCTGCACCGCCACGACCGGCGCCCGCCTTCCCCACGACCTTCCGGCACGTCGGAGGGACCTTCGCCGGAAGGCCTCACCGCCGCGCAACTGCCCTGCGTCGACAGCGAATTGTGCCCTACGCCGGGCCGTCCGGGGCGCTCGGGCCGGGTCACGGCGGGTGAAGTACGGGCCGCCGTGTTGACCCGGCTGCGAGAATTTCCGTATGGCCGAGATCATCCAGCGGGACGGGACCTGGGCCTTCGACGGCAGCACGATCCGGATCACCCCCGGACTGCACCGCTGCGTTCCGCTGTTCCGGCAGACGTACGGGGAGATCTCCGTGCCGCTGGAGGCGGTCTCGGAGGTGGTCTGGGAACCCGAGCGCAAGCGTGGCCGGCTGCGGATGCGGCTGCGCGAGGGCGCCGACCCGTTGCTGCAGGCGACGGGCGGGCGGCTGCCGGATGCGGCGGATCCCTACCGGCTGACGGTGGACGTGGACCGCGGCGGCGTCGCGGAGTACGTCGCCGAGGAGATCCGGCACGCCCTGCTCCTCGACCGGGTCACGAAGGAACCCACGACCGCCTATCTGCTGCCGGGCCCGCCGGTGCCGGTGTCCGTGCGGTCCTCCGACGGCACGGTGTCCTTCGACGGCACGCAGGTGCGCATCGACTGGGCCGACACCTCCGACCGGGTCAAACGCGCGACCGGCCCGCGGATCATCGCCCTGGGCGACCTGGTGCAGGTGGAGTGGCTGCCCAACTCCGGGTACGAGGACGGCTTCCTGCGGTTCGTGACCCCGGAGACGGCGTTCTCCAAGCTGCCGCCCGAGCGGGACCCCTACACCCTGGACCTGTGGGGCAGCGTGCGGCGCGATCTGCTGACCGCGCTGGTCGCGACGGCCGTCACCGCCCGGCTGCCGCATCCCTCCACCCGCACGGTCGGCGCCCACGGCGGCCGGGACCGGCAGCGTGCGGCCGTACCGGAGCAGGCCGACCACCATGACGTACTGCTGTGCCGGCTGCGGGAGTTGGGGGAACTGCACCGGGACGGGGTGCTCACGGACGAGGAGTTCGCGATGACCAAGGCAGCCGTGCTGAGAGGCTTCGGCTGAGCGGGCCCGGCCTCCCCGCCGAGGCTTCGGGTCAGCTGAGCAGGTCCGGCTCGCTGCGGCTGATGTCCTGCCACAGGGGCTGGTAGTTGATCCAGGCCACCAGGTCGCCGCCGAGCTGCTCGCGGGTGGCGACGGCCAGTTTGTGGTCGATGAGCACCGGGCGGCCGGCGGCCTTCGCCGTCAGCTGCACCTGGCAGGACCGCTCCATGGACAGGAACCACCAGGCGGCGGCGTCCACCGAGTCACCGACGGTGAGCAGTCCGTGGTTGCGCAGCACGAGCGCCTTGCGGGAGCCGAGGGCCCCGGCGATCCGGCGGCCTTCCTCGATGTCCACGGTGACGCCGGTGTAGGCGTCGTAGAGGGCCACGTCCTCGTAGAAGGCGCAGCTCTCCTGGGTGAGGGGGTCGATCAGCTCGCCGAGCGCGGCGAGGGCACGGCCGTACACGGAGTGGCAGTGGGCGACGGCGACGACGTCCGGGCGGGCGGCGTGGACCTGGGCGTGCACGGTGAAGGCGGCCTGGTTGACGTGGTAGCGGCCCTCGACGACCTGCCCGTCCTGGTTGGCGAGGACGAGATCGCCGACGGTGACGTGCTTGAACGGCATCCCGAAGGGGTTGACCCAGAAGCAGTCGGTGAACTCCGGGTCGCGGGCGGTGATGTGCCCCGAGACGCCGTCCTCGAGCCCGGCCCGCCCGAAGATCCGCAGCGCACCGGCGAGCCGCTCCTTGCGGTGCCGGCGCTCGTCCTCCACCGAGTCGAACATCGGCGGCATGGCGAACCGCAGCTGGTCGGTGGGCAGCGGCAGGGGCGGGGTGGGCCCGTGCATAGGTCCTCCAGCGCTGGAATTGCTGTACGCGCCGGAAGTTACCGCCGGTCAGCGCAAAAGGGCAGAGCTGTTTTGTAAAGATGACGTACGCGACGGATACAGGACAGAGGATGTCGGGTTTGCCGGTGAGACTGGCGCGCATGACACGGATGAACTGGGCGGCCTTCGTTTCCGCCGAGCCTGGGCCGGCGACGACCGTCGAGCAGCGTTTCCGGGCGTTCCGTCACCATGTCCTTGCCACGCTCCGCAGGGACGGCTCGCCGCGCACCTCCGGTCTGGAGGCCGACTTCCGCGGTGGCGAGCTCTGGCTCGGCATGATGGCGGGCTCACTCAAAGCCCTCGACCTGCGGCGCGATCCCCGCTTCGCGCTCCAGGCGAACCCCGGCGAGGGGACCGGCATGGACGGCGGGGACGTGCGGATCGGCGGGCGGGCGTACGAGGTCGGGGACGGAGCCGGGGACGCGGAGACCAAGGCCGAGTACGTGAAAGAGGTGAAACCGCCGCAGCCGTTCCACCTCTTCCGCACCGAGCTGACGGAGGTCGTGCGGACCTACGTCGAGGACGACACGTATCTGGTCGTCGAGATCTGGAAGCCCGGTGAGCCCCTGCGCACGATCAGGCGCACCTAGGGCCTACTCCCACTCGATGGTGCCCGGCGGCTTCGAGGTGACGTCGAGGACGACCCGGTTGACGTCCCGGACCTCGTTGGTGATCCGGGTCGAGATGCGGGCCAGGACGTCGTACGGCAGCCGGGACCAGTCGGCGGTCATGGCGTCCTCGGAGGACACCGGGCGCAGCACGATCGGGTGGCCGTAGGTGCGGCCGTCGCCCTGGACACCGACGGAACGGACGTCCGCGAGCAGTACCACCGGGCACTGCCAGATGTCCCGGTCGAGGCCGGCCGCGGTCAGTTCCTCGCGGGCGATGGCGTCGGCATCGCGCAGGAGGTCGAGTCGCTCCTTCGTCACTTCGCCGACGATGCGGATGCCGAGGCCCGGGCCGGGGAACGGCTGGCGCTGGACGATCTCGTCCGGCAGGCCGAGCTCCTGGCCGACCATGCGGACCTCGTCCTTGAACAGCTTGCGCAGCGGCTCGATCAGCTTGAACTCGAGGTCCTCGGGCAGGCCGCCGACGTTGTGGTGCGACTTGATGTTGGCGGTGCCGGTGCCGCCGCCGGACTCGACCACGTCCGGGTACAGGGTGCCCTGGACCAGGAACTCCACGGCCGGGCCCTCGTCGGCGATGATGTCGGCCTGCGCCTGCTCGAAGACACGGATGAACTCGCGGCCGATGATCTTGCGCTTCTCCTCGGGGTCCGAGACACCCGCGAGCGCGGTCAGGAAGCGCTCCTCGGCGTCCACGACGACCAGCTTGACGCCGGTCGCGGCCACGAAGTCCTTCTCGACCTGCTCGGTCTCACCCTTGCGCATCAGGCCGTGGTCGACGTACACGCAGGTCAGCTGGTCGCCGATGGCGCGGGCGACGAGGGCGGCGGCGACGGCGGAGTCCACACCGCCGGACAGACCGCAGATCGCGCGCTTGTCGCCGACCTGCTCGCGGATCGCGGCGACCTGCTCCTCGATCACATTGCCGGTCGTCCAGTCCGGCTTGAGGCCCGCGCCGCGGTACAGGAAGTGCTCCAGCACCTGCTGGCCGTGCGTGGAGTGCATGACCTCGGGGTGGTACTGGACGCCGTAGAGCTTCTTGTCGTCGTTCTCGAACGCGGCGACCGGGACGACGTCCGTGGACGCGGTGACCGTGAAGCCCTCGGGGGCGGCGGAGCAGGCGTCGCCGTGCGACATCCACACGTGCTGCTCGTCCGGGGTGCCCTCGAAGAGCGTGGAGGACGTCTTGGAGACGTGCAGGTCGGTACGGCCGTACTCGCGGGCACCGGTGTTGTCGACGGTGCCGCCGAGGACCTGCGCCATCAGCTGGAAGCCGTAGCACATGCCGAAGACGGGGACGCCGGCCTCGAAGATCTCGCGGTCGAGGCGGGGGGCGCCCTCCTCGTACACGGAGGACGGGCCGCCGGAGAGGATGATCGCCGCGGGGTTCTTGGCGAGCATCTCCTGGACCGGCATGGTGCTCGGCACGATCTCGCTGTAGACCCGGGCCTCGCGGACGCGACGGGCGATGAGCTGGGCGTACTGCGCGCCGAAGTCGACGACCAGGACGGTGTCGGGGGTGGCGGCAGCGGGGGTCGCTGATGACACGGGGTGCCTTGCCTTCCGGCGGTTTGGGCGGGGGTCTGTAGTACCGATTCTAACGGGGCGCCGGTGGGACAGCTCCCGCCACCGGGGGCTCCGCCCTCGGACCCAGGGTGCCGTTGCCCACCCGCCCACGCGACTCGCTCGGCTGAGAAGCGACCCGGCCGGGCTGCCTCGGGTGGGCGGGGATGCGCGGGAAACAGGCGACTCGGGTGGGTGGTGAGAGTGGGCTGGTCTGGCCGACGGGATGGCGCCGGCGCCGGTGGACACGGCAAGGGCCGGTCCGGGCGGGGACCGGACCAGTGGGCAGAACCGAAGCCGAACCCGAGGAGGGGCCCGAGCCCGGACCGGCCGGCGCCCCCGGCCCGGCAGTGAGCGGGCCCAGGCCGAACGGTCGGCGGGCCGAAGAGTCGCCGGACCGCCCGTCAGGCCGGAGAGGGAGCCATCGCCCCGGAGCCGGATCCCGGCGCCCGGAGCCGGCCAGAGGCCCATCAGGAGGCCAGAGGCCCGTTCAGGCGGCCCGTGGCAGATCCAGAGGGCCGGAGCCGGAGGATTCGGTGGGGACGGCGTGCGGGCAGGGCGTGGCATACTGGCGCCATGCTCGCGCACTCGACCTTCGTCTTTACCTATGGCATCCGGCCCGCCGGCTGCCATGGTCGTGCTGCTTGAGCGCAACGCCAAGCGACTTCCCAGGCGCCCCGGGCCGACAAGGCCCGGGGCGTCTGTCGTTTTCGGGTCCTGCCGGTCCGGGGCGTCCAGTCACCTCATCAGGAGCCCCGACATGACCACCACCACCCCGGAAGAGACCGCCTCGGTCCCCGAAGAGACCGCCTCGGTCCCGGAGAAGACCATCGCCGACGCCCGTGAGCGCATCGACGTGCTCGACGACCGGATCATCGGTCTCATCCAGGAGCGGATGGCCGTCTCCGCCGTCGTCCAGCAGACCCGCATCGCCTCCGGCGGACGCCGGGTGCACCTCTCCCGGGAGATGGAGATCCTCGGCCGCTACCGCGAGGCCCTCGGCAAGCCGGGCACCGGCCTCGCCATGACCCTGCTCGAACTGTGCCGGGGTCGTATCTGAGTGCGAACGCCGTCTCACCCGTACGGCGCGTGACCGGCTCGCGCGGCGCCTCGTTGAGCGGGGTGTCCGTGCCAGCCAGGGGCGGGCCCGACAGAACCACGCGTGGCTCGCTGGAGCGATGAGGCGTACGGGTCGTGCCGTACGCCGTGGGACCTCGCTCCAGGGAAGTGACCGGACGGCAGGGGACAGCAGCCCGGTCACCCAAGAGAACGGTCGGCTCCGGGGACGCCCGGGGCCGACCGGCGGAAAATTCCATAGGAATTGCCCCAAGTCCCCCGCAGGTGCCGGCATTGCCGCACTCTGCACTCCGTCCGCCTCGGCTCGCCGAAGACCGATCCGGGGCCGGGACCATGAACCAGCGGCGCAGCCCCCCGGCGCCGCCCAGGCACCGGCGCTGCCCTGACGCCGGTGCTGACCAGAAGAAGGGCCCCGCGGCCTCTCCGTCCCGCGGGGCCCTTCGTCATGCCCCGGCGAGACTCCGTCGTGCCCGGCGGAACCTCCCTCACGCCCGGCGGGATGTGACCCACTTCACGGCACTCTCGCTTCGGGCGACGCACAACCCTCCTCACAGGTCACGGGTCTCACGTACGCAACCAACGGCCATGCCCGTGCCCCACACACGGAGGCCTCCGAACACGTGCTGCCGCGCGGCAGCACGGGAGCCCCACAAGAGGTCCTCAATGAAGCTTCGCCGCGCCATGATGACCGCGGCCGCGACGGCTGCCCTCGCGCCGCTCGCTCTGGTCTGTGCCCCCGCCGCGTTCGCCGACGACTCCCCGAGCACCTCTGTCAGCAGCTCGGCCTCGACCGAGACGACGCCCGCGGCAGACGCCGGCACCAGCCCGGCCGCCGACCAGAACGCGTCCGCCGCCCCGTCGTCGGACAGCCCGGCCGCCTCCGAGTCGGCCGGCGCCGGCACGTCGGCATCCGCCTCCGCCTCCGAGTCGGCCTCCGCAACCGCCTCCGCGTCCGCGTCCACCTCGCCCAGCGAGAGCGCCCAGCCCAGCGACGAGCCGACCCCGCCGTCCGGGATCTGCGAGGAGGGCGACGCCCACTACAAGTCCAAGATCCACTCCTCGCTCGGCGGTCTGCCCGGTGAGATCGCCGTGGGCAGCGGCTGGCACCCCTTCACGCTCAGCGTCAAGAACCCGACGTCGGCCGACCTCAAGGACGTCATCTTCTACGCGGGCGTCGGCCCGAGCGACCCGAACGCCCAGTACGCATTCAGGACCAGCCAGGTCCAGCTCCAGGTGAAGTACGACGGAACCTGGTACGACGTCGAGGACGGCGCCGGCCACTCCAACGGCTACCTCGACCTCGCCGACATCAAGGCCGGCCAGACGGTGAACTACCAGCTCCGGCTGAACGTGAAGGCCAACGCGCCGGTCGGCGAGGGCCTCACCATCGGTGGCGGCATGTACTTCGACGACGAGGAGAACTGCATCGGCTCGGACCAGGCCGGCTACCTGATCAAGATAGTCGAGGCCGGCACCGACACCGGCGGGACGAAGCCCCAGGAGGGCGGCCAGGTCCCGGTTCCCACCCAGAAGCCGGGCAAGACCAACACCCAGGACGTCACCGGCTCGCTCGCCGAGACCGGTTCCAGCTCCATGCTGCCGACCATCGGCCTGGTCGGCGGTGCCGCCGTCGTCGTCGGCGCCGGAGCGGTGTTCGCCGTCCGCCGCCGCAAGGGCGCCGGTTCGGACGCGGCCGCGTAGGCAACGCCGCAGCAACGCCGCCGCGCGAGCGCGGTCGCACAGCCGAAGGGGCCTGCGCCAGGAGGGGGGCGCAGGCCCCTTCGGCATACCCGCGCTACTGCTTCGGCGGTACCGCCGGCACCCCCAGGAACGGCAGGCGCAGCGCGCCGAACGCCTCCGCGGGAACCGCCGGGGCCTGCGGCTCCACCGGCTTGAGCCGCTCGTACGCCGCGCCCTGCGCCGGACGCGGATCCTCCTCGCCCTGGTTCGGCCAGAAGGACATCGCGCGCTCGGCCTGCGCGGTGATCGTCAGCGACGGGTTCACGCCCAGGTTCGCCGAGACCGCGGCGCCGTCCACGACCGAGATGCCCGGGTGGCCGTAGAGGCGGTGGTAGGGGTCGATCACGCCGGTCTCCGGGGAGTCCCCGATGGGGCAGCCGCCGAGGAAGTGCGCGGTGAGCGGGGTGCCCATCAGCTCGCCGACGTTGCTGCCGGCGAAGCCGTTGATCTCGGCGGCGAGCGCGGAGGCGGCCTCCGTGGCGGCCCTGATCTGCTTGGGGTTGGGGGCGCCGTGGCCCTGGCGTGCGGTCAGCAGGCCCTTTCCGACACCGTCCGGCTTCAGGTACGTCGTCAGGGAGTTGTCCAGCGACTGCATGACCAGGCCGATGATGGTCCGCTCGGACCAGCGCCGGTTGGACAGGGAGCGCAGGACCAGCAGCGGGTGCCGGGCCGCGTTCGCCAGCCAGGCCAGCGCGCGCGAGGAGCCCTCGGCGTAGGGGACCTGGAGGATGGACAGGCCGCCCATCGAGTTGGAGCCCTTGCCGTAGCGGACCGGTTCGATGTGGGTGTTCTCGTCGGGGTGGATGGAGGACGTGATCGCGACGCCCCGCGTGAAGTCGGCCCTGGCCTCGCCGGTCGCCTTGCGGTAGCGGCGGTTGTCGGTCTGCGCGCCCACCAGCGCCTCGGAGTTGGTGCGGGTCAGGTCGCCGAGCCGGGCGGAGAGGTACGGCAGCTGGCCGCCGGCCTTCATCCGGTGCAGCAGGGTCTGTGTGCCGTAGGTGCCGGCCGCGAGGACGACCCGGCGCGCGGTGAAGAGCCGGCCCTCGCCCTTCTTCTTCCGGTCCGTCGGCAGGGTCGCCACCGCGTACCCGCCCCGGGAGTCGTCCGTGACGGACACGACCGTCGTCATGGGGTGGACCACCGCGCCCGCCTTCTCGGCGAGGTGGAGGTAGTT
Organism: Streptomyces sp. NPDC001153; assembly: GCF_053598315.1. NCBI lineage: Bacteria > Bacillati > Actinomycetota > Actinomycetes > Kitasatosporales > Streptomycetaceae > Streptomyces > Streptomyces sp. NPDC001153. Next base: position 60,954 of record NZ_JBSFJZ010000016.1, on the reverse strand, counting down.
CTCGTTCAGGGTGTTCTTCGCGCCGTGCCGGCAGCCGGTCATGCACTCGCCGCACTCGGTGCAGGCGTTGCGGGCCGGGCCGGCGCCGCCGAAGTACGGGTCGTTCACCTGCTCGCCGGGCCGCGCCTTCGCCTTGCCGTCCGCGTCCTTGCCGTCGCCGAAGAACACGCCGACCGGGGCGAGATGGAAGGTGTCGCCGACGCCCATCCGCTGCGCCGCCGCCTTCAGGTGGACGTCGGAGGGGGTCATCGTCGGGTTGAGCCGTACGCCGAGCATGCGCTGGGCCTGGTCGTAGTAGGGCTTCAACTCCTCCTGCCAGTCGGTGATGTGCCGCCACTGGGGGTCGTCGAAGAAGGGCTTCGGCGGTACGTAGAGGGTGTTGGCGTAGTTGAGCGAGCCGCCGCCGACGCCCGCGCCGGCCAGCACCATGACGTTGCCCAGCAGATGGATGCGCTGGATGCCGAACATGCCGAGCCTGGGGGCCCAGAGGTAGTTCTTCAGGTCCCAGGAGTTCTTCGGCAGGGAGTCCCGAGTGAAACGGCGGCCGGCTTCGAGCACCCCGACCCGGTATCCCTTCTCGGTCAGGCGAAGGGCGGACACCGAACCGCCGAACCCCGATCCGACCACGATGACGTCGTAGTCGTACCCGTCCTCGTCCCGGGTCTGGACAGACTTCTCCTGCGACACGTGCTCTCCTCGTCGAGAACGGGGGGGTTGCGAACGGGGTTGGCGGGTTCGGGACTTCTAGCGGAACCGGAATGTCTTCATCAGGCGCAGACTCGTGCTCATGAACCGGGCGTACGCCTCGTCCGTCATGCCCAGCGAGGGAGCCATCGGCAGCAACCGCTGCTGGGCCACCGTCTGGGCCTCGGTGTACTTGAGGATGCCCTCGGAGCCGTGGCGGCGGCCGAGGCCGGAGTCCTTCATGCCGCCCATCGGGGACTGGACACTGCCGTAGGCGGGGGCGTAGCCCTCGTTGACGTTGACCGTGCCGGTGCGCAGGCGGGCGGCGACGTCCCGGCCGCGCGCGGGGCTCTTCGTCCAGACGGAGGAGTTCAGGCCGTACGGCGTGGCGTTGGCGCGCTCGATCGCCTCCTCGTCGGTCTTGAAACGGTAGATCGAGACGACCGGGCCGAAGGTCTCCTCCTCGCACACGGCCATGGAGTCCTCGACGCCGTCGAGGATGGTCGGCTCGAAGAAGTACGGGCCGATGTCCGGACGGGCGACCCCGCCTGCGAGCACCTTCGCGCCCTTGGCGACGGCCTCCTCCACATGCCGCTCGACGGTCTTCAGCTGGCGCTCGCCGACCAGCGAGCCCATGTCGGCGCCGTAGGCGAGGGAGTTGCCGAGCCGCATGGCCTTCGTGCGGGCGGCGAAGCGCTCCAGGAAGGCGTCGGCGACCGACTCGTGGACGTACAGCCGCTCGATGGAGATGCAGAGCTGTCCGGCGGAGGAGAAGCAGGCGCGTACGGCGCCGGCGGCGGCCTTCTCGATGTCGGCGTCCTCGAGCACCAGCATGGCGTTCTTGCCGCCGAGTTCGAGGGACACGCCGACGAGGCGGGCCGCCGCACCTTGCGCGACCTCGCGCCCTGTGCGGGTGGAGCCGGTGAAGGAGACGTAGTCGGCGTGCCGGACGAGCTCCGGGCCGACGACCGGGCCCTCGCCGAGCACCACCTGGAAGACGCCCTCGGGCAGACCGGCCTCGATGAGCAGGTCGCGCGCCCACAGCGCGGTGAGGCAGGTCTCGGTGTCCGGCTTCATCACCACCGCGTTGCCGGCGACGAAGGCGGGCAGCGCGTCGCCGACGGACAGCTCCAGGGGGTAGTTCCAGGGGGCGATCTGGCCGACGACACCGCGCGGGTGGCGCAGTTCGGTGACCTTCGTGAGCGTGGGGACGGCGCCGGTGTGCCGCTTGGGCCGCAGGTAGGCGGGGGCCTTGCGGCCGTAGTGGCGGGCCGCGACGGCGACGGCCTGCACCTCCTCGTGCGCGTGCAGCCGGGCCTTGCCGGTCTCCAGCTGGATCAGGTCGAGCACCTCGGCCTGCCGCTGCAGCACCAGGTCGTGGAAGCGCAGGAGGACGGCGGCCCGCTGCCGTACCGGGGTCCTCTCCCACACCGCCTGGGCGGCCCGGGCGGCCTCGAAGGCCGTGCGTACGTCCTCGGGGGTGGACTCGGGCAGGTCGGCCAGCTTCTCGCCGGTGAACGGGGTGTGGTTGGCGGTGCGGCCGGAGCCGGTGACGCCCTTGGTGAGCCGGGCCACCAGTTCCGGGGTGACCACGTCGGCGGCGGTGCGCACGCCCTCGGGGGCGGGCGCGAGCGGGTTGGTGCCGGTGCTGTCCGGGGCCTGCGTGTCCGTCATGACGCGCAGGGTATGCCGGAGCGCAGGCTTTGTGTACCCGTCGGTAACGGGGATTCACCGAGTGCTCACACACTGCCAGTGATCACTGGCAGCAAATGTGCTGATCAGGGCGTCGGCAGGGTGACTGGCGGAAGGATCATTCGAGTCCGGCTTTTTTCGCCAGGAGCAGTCCGAACGCGGTGCGCGGGGTGCGGCGACGAGGGCCGGGGGGTGGCGGGGTGGCGGGCGCGGGCGCGGGTGCGGCGCCGGACCGGTCGTCGGTGATCGGCGCAGTGTCGGGTTCCGGTACGGGCGCCAGTCCGAGGTAGTCCCGCAGGGCCGCCGTGACCTCCTCCGCGCCGGGGCGGGCCCCGGGCTCGTCGGCGTGCAGGCGATCCAGCAGGGGTCCCAGCGGGCCGGGGTCCGTGTCCGCGAGGGCGGCGCGGAGGAGCGCGCCCAGGGACCACAGGTCGGAGGCCGGGCCGGCGCCGGGGCCCGCGGCGCGCTCGGGGGCGACGAATCCGGCGGGCGCGTCCGCCCGGTGGCCGTCGCCGGTCCCGAAGTCGGTGACGACCACCCGCCCGGTGCCGGACTCCAGCAGCACGTTGGCCGGTTTGACGTCCCGGTGCACGATGCCGACGGCGTGCGCGGCACGCAGGGCGCCGAGGACGGCGAGCCCGATCCGGGCGGCCTCGGCGGGCGGGAGGGGGCCGCGCCGCAGAACCTCCCGCAATGACTCGCCCTCCACCAACTCCCTCACGATCCAGGGGGCTTGGCCCTCGGTGACGACGTCGTACACCGTGACGGCGGAGGGATGGCGCACCCGGGCCGCGGCGCGGGCCTCCCGGTGCAGCCGGTGGGCGATACGGCGGCTGTCCTCGTCGTCGGCCGGATCGCCGGGCAACAGAGGCTCCTTGACGGCGACCCGGCGACCCGGCCGCTGCTCGTCCAGGGCCCGCCAGACGGTCCCGGTGGGCCCGGACCCCAGGCGTCCGGCCAGCCGGTAGCGGCCACCGATCAGACGTGCGTCGGGCGGGAGTTCGCCGTCTCCACTCATGTCACATGAGTACCGTGCGCACCATGCCCTTGTCGAAGCGGGGCACAGCGAAGCGGTCGCCCGTGTCGCGGCACCCGGGAGTCAGAGCTTCTTGATGTCCAGGTTCGTGATCGCCGCCTCGGCCACGTCCCGGCCGCGGGCCGTGAAGTCGCCCTTGTCGGGGTAGCCGACGGTGAGCTTGTACAGGTCGCCCCCGCTCGTGCGGTAGTAGAAGATCTGGAGTTCGCGCGGGCTGGGGGGCCCGCCGTCGTTGGTCCTGAAGACGACGGTGTTCTTCGCGGCCTCCTTGCCGTGGTACGTCGCGGTGTCGTCCGGATGTGTCCTCGCACCGCCGGGCATGTCGAGGGTGTAGTCGCCGCCGCCGCGGAACTTCTCGTCGTCGGCGTACATCTGGGACCGCGCACTGTTCTTGATCTCGCCCAGGGAGTCCTGCGACTTCTTCGCTAGCTCCAGCGTGATCCAGACGCCGCCGCTCCAGTCCTCGTACGTCACCCAGTTCTGGTCCTGGTCGTCCTTGGCGGGCGTGACCACCTGGTAGCTCGCCGGGGCGGCGAGGGTGGCGCCCAGCTTCGGGACCGGGCGCTCGGCCCAGCCGTCGGGCAGCGGGCCCGCGAAGGGATCGGCCAGGACCAGGTACGCCGTCACCGCCGCCACGACCAGTGCCGCGCCCGCGCCGAGCCACGCCGTGCGGCCGAGGCGCCCGACCCGGGTGCGGGCGACCACCTGGACGGGCTGGGTGGGTATCGGCGGTGCCGGGGGCCTGGCCGCCTCCTGGAGCAGCGCCCCTACCCGGTCCGCCTGGGGCCGGTGCGCGGGGTCCTTGTGGAGCAGCCCGTTGATGACCTCGGCCAGCGGGCCGGAGGCGGACGCGGGCGCGGCCGGGGTGGAGTTGAGGACCGACTGGAGGGTGGCCGGGGTGTTGCTGCGGCGGAACGGCGAGACGCCCTCGGTGGCCGTGTAGAGCAGCACGCCCAGGGACCACAGGTCGCTCGCCGGGCCGGGCCGCTGCCCCAGCACCCGCTCCGGCGCGATGTACTCGGGCGAGCCGACGAAGCCGCCGGTGTCCGTGAGCCGCGTGTCGCCCTCGATCTGCGCGATCCCGAAGTCCGTGAGGACCACCCGGTCGTGCCGGCCGAGCAGGACGTTGTCGGGCTTGACGTCCCGGTGCAGGACGCCCGCCGCGTGCGCCGCCTGGAGCGCGCCGAGCACCTGCAGTCCGATCCGGGCGGCCTCGCGCGCGTCCAGCGTGCCCTCGCGCAGGACGTCGCCGAGGGTGCGGCCGCGCACCAGCTCCATCACGATCCAGGGCCGGCTCTCGACGACCGCGACGTCGTGGACGTTCACGACCGCGGGGTGGTCGAGACGGGCCGCCGCGCGGGCCTCGCGGCGCATGCGCTCGAAGACGTTGGCGCGTTCCCGTTCGGGAAGGTGGTCCGGTACGCGGGGCTCCTTGACGGCGACCTCCCGGTCCACCGTCTCGTCCTGGGCCCGCCACACGGTGCCCATCCCGCCATGGCCCAGCTTGCCGAGCAGCCTGTACCGGCCGGCGATGAGCCGCCCGGCGCCGGGATCGTGCTGCTGAGCCGGGATGGAGTGCGGCTGTGCGTTCGGCTGCGGCTGTGCGTTCGGCTGCGGATGCGACTGCGGATGGGACTGTGGATGCGGCGGTTGCAGAACAAAACTCGTCGTGTCGTCGGCGCCCTGACCGACTCCCCCGTCACTGCTCATGCGTCATCCATATCGCGCCACCGGCCCCCACAGCCACCGGCAGTACGAACCGGTCACAGACCCGTGACCGAGCCGCCGTTCAGGCCCCCGCCCGGAAGGTGTCGACGGCCACGTCGAAGTACTCCCGGGCCTCCCGCACCTTGCCGACCGGCGCCGACACCCACACGTCGTACATCCGCCCGGCCTCCTCCCAGCACAGGTCGTAGGTGTGGCGCGGGCCCTCCGCCGCGCTGAAGCCGTTCCAGGTGAACTCCCAGAGCGCCGCCGGGTGTCCGTCGTGCGTGGTGGGAGTGACCCGGCCGTCGTGGTAACCCGGGTTGGTGGAAGGGCCCTTGGCGGCCGACCGGTCCATCACGGCCTGCGGACCGCCCGGTTGGGGATCGGCGGCCTTGATGCCGAGCCGGAAGGTGCCGCCGGGTGAGAGGTAGAAGACGCGCTCGCCCTGCGGGCTGCGGGTGAAGTCCTCCGGTACGGCGAGGGAGAAGCCGGCCGGGTCCCGGGCCGTGCGGTAACCGGAGGGCGCGGTGCGCGGGCCCGCCGGGCCCGAGTCGGTGGCCGACGGGCCTGTCGCGGTGGGCGCCGGGCCGGAGGTGGTGGGTGTCGGGGGTGCGGTCCGCGACGAGGTCGCGCCGGTACCGGTGCCGGTCGCCGGGGAGGTCGCCGTACCGCCGGGGCTGCCGCCGCCCCCGCCCCCGTCCCGGTGCAGCAGCAGTGCCGCCGACACGCCTGCCCCGGCCAGCGCGGCGACCAGCAGGGATGCGACCAGCACCCCGCGCGTGGCGGACGACCGGGCCCGGGGCTCCGGCGCCGGCCCGGCCGCGGCGGGCGGCTGCGGCCCGCTGTGCGGAAGGTCCGGCTGGGTCGGCGAGTACGGCGCGGCGGCCTCCGGCGTACCCGGCTTCGTGGCACGTCCCCCCGTCGCACCGGACCTCGCCGTACGGCCGCCCGCCGTACCGGACTTCGCGGTACGACTCCCCGCCGTACCGGGCCTCGGCGTCCAGCCGCCGGTGATCCGGTGCGCGCGGCCGGTGGCGGTGGGGCCGGAGGACGGGTCCGGTGCCTCCGGGGTCCGGCCCGTCTCCAGGTACGTCCGCAGCATCTGCTCGGCCTCGGCCGCGCCGAGCCGCCGGTCGGGGTCGCGTTCCAGCAGCCCCCGTACGACCGGCAGCAGCGGCTCGGCCTCGGCGGGTGGGCGGATCTCGGCGGCGACCACGGCGTGCAGGATGCCGCCGATCGAGTCGCGCCGGAAGGGCGACTCCCCGCTGAGCACCGTGCACAGCAGCGCGCCCAGCGACCACAGGTCGGACTCCGGGCCGGTGCGCAGCCCCGACATCCGTTCCGGCGCGGTGTATTCGGGCGAGCCGACGAAGGAGCCGGTCTCGGTGAGCGTGGTGGCGCCCTCGACCTGCGCGATACCGAAGTCGGTCAGCACGACCCGGCCGGTGCCGGACTCGATCAGCACGTTCGCGGGCTTGATGTCGCGGTGCAGCACCCCGGCCTCGTGCGCGGTGCGGACCGCGCCGAGCAGGGCGACGCCGATCCGCGCGGCCTCGTCGGCGTCGACCGGGCCCTGCCGGGAGATGCGGTCGGCGAGCGAGCCTCCGTCGACCAACTCCATGACCAGGTAGGGGCGTTCGTCCTGCTCCACCACGTCGTGCACGACGATGATGTGCGGATGCCGCAGCTGGGCGACCGCCCGTGCCTCACGGAACGTACGGTCCCGGCGGCGCCGCGCGTCGCCCTCGGGGAGGGAGTCGTCCGGGAGGAGTTCCTTGACCGCGACACGCCGGCCCAGCACTTGGTCCACGGCCCGCCACACGACGCCCATGCCGCCGCGCCCGATGCGTGCCTCCAGACGGTAACGGCCCGCGATCACCCGGAAGTCGGCGCCCTCGGTCCCCATGAGCCCCATCATGCCTCACCGGACCCGCCCGCTCCGGGGCGCCGATCGGCCAAGCAGGGCCGATCGACCAGCCATTTTCGGCCGTTCAGCGGTCGTACGGCGTCGTACGGCCGCCTCGGTCACGTCAGCCGGCGGCCGGCTCCTGCCAGCCCTGCAGCACCCACTTGAACTGCTTGCTGGTCCTCGCCCAGTCCTGTTCCGGCGTGGACATGTAGATGGCGTACTCGGTGCCGGAACGCGCGTAGTACGTCTCCTCGATCGCGTGGCGCGGACCGGCGATGTGCGGCGGGTCCTTCTTCAGCGCGGTCCAGGTGTACTCCCACAGCGAACCGCTGCGGTCGCGGTAGATGTTCGGTTTCAGGGCCACACGCTTGTAGTCGACCAGTCGCTGCAACTGCTGTTCCAGATCCACCTGGTGCTGGTGGGCGTCGGCGAAGTCGGGCGAGCTGTTGATGGCGATGCGGACGAAGTGGTAGCCGCCGTCGGGGCTGTAGTCGATCTGTTTGAGGCCGCTGCTGAGCTCGTACACCGTCCGCTTCCAGCCTTTGGGCAGGGAGAGGCTGAAACCGAGCGGGTCATGCTGGACCTGCCAGCTGGCGGGCACGGTGCCGTCGGGACCCGGCGCGGCGCTGCCGCTCGCCGAGGGCGAGGTCGTGGCCGGGCCCGCGCCACCGCTCGACCCGGTGTTCCGCGCCGAGCCGCCGCCCCACTCCTGGAAGGCCACGGCCGCGCCACCGCCGAGCACCGCCGCGACGGCGATGACCAGGACGAGGGTGCGCAGCCGACGGCGGGGCCGGGGCCGTACGGGGGCCGGGCCCGGGGGCGCGGGCGCCACGGCCGTCGGTCCGGTCATGGAACGGCCCGGGCCGCCCGGCACCGCGGGGCCGTGTCCGGACGCGGAGGCCGAGGCGGTTCCTGAGGGGTCGAAGCCGGGGAGGTTCCCGCCGGGCTCGTGACCGGAGGCGTGGGCGGTGGGGCCGTAGCCCCGGGTGGTCCCGGTGGGGCCGTAACCCGATCGGGACGGGTTGCCCGTCCCGCCGGTGTGCAGGCCCGAGCCCTGGGTGGGGATGAACGCCTGGGCCGTGTGCGGGCGGCGGCCCTCCACCGCCTCGGCGAGCATCTGCTCCGCCTCCTCCGCGCTCGGCCGGCGCTCCGGTTCCTTGCGCAGCAGGGCGGCTATGACGGGGCCGAGCGCACCGGCGTGGCGCGGCTCGTCGACCTCCTCCTCCACGACCGCCTGCATGGTGCTCAGCGGTGAGGTACGGCGGAACGGCGAACGGCCCTCGACCGCCGTGTACAGCGTGGCGCCGAGCGCCCACAGGTCCGAGGCCGGGCCCGGGTCGTGGCCCCGCACCCGCTCGGGCGCGAGATAGTCGACCGAGCCGACGACCTCTCCCGTGCGGGTGATGGTGGAGTCGCCCTCTATCTGCGCGATGCCGAAGTCCGTGAGCAGGACCCGGCCGTCCCGGCCGAGGAGGACGTTGCCGGGCTTGACGTCCCGGTGCAGCACACCGGCGGAGTGCGCGGCGCGCAGCGCCCGCAGCACCCACAGCCCGATACGAGCGGCCTCCCTGGGCTCCACCCGCCCCCGCTCCTTGACCTCGTCGGCCAGCGAGTTGCCCTCGACCAGCTCCATGACGATCCACGGGCGGCCGTCGTGTTCGAGGACGTCGTGCACGGTGACGACGGCGGAGTGGTTGATCCGCGCGGCGGCGCGGGCCTCGGCCCGGGTACGGGCGAGCAGCACGGTCCGGTCGCTGTCGGAGACGTAGAGCGCGGCGGTCAACTCCTTGACGGCGACCGTCCGGTGCAGCACCTCGTCGTGGGCGCGCCACACCCGGCCCATGCCTCCGCTGCCGATGGAATCGGCGAGCCGGTAGCGGCCCGCTATGAGCAGGCCCTGCATCTGATTCACGTTGCCCCGCAATGCTCTTGACAGGGTCAGACTAAGGACCGGTCAACCAACAGGGAACCAGGGGGGTAGCAAGGTGACAGCACTGTGACGGTTGCCGCCGCCCGAACCGGCCGGGATCGGCCAACCGGTATACGGGGCGCTCAACCGGTGTAGCGGTACGTCGCCGTGGCCTGGTCGTAGAACCGGGTCACCGCGTCGCGCTCGGACTCCGGGCCGCGGACCTGGATGATGTGGTAGCGGCCGTTCAGCAGGATCGCCATGTTGCGCACGAACAGGTCGCGGCCCTGGCCGTCGGTCCAGGTGAACTGCCCCTCGGCCATGGTCCGCCCGCCCACCTCGATGGTTCTCAGTCCGGTGGCCGTGGCCCAGCTGGAGTCGCGGTACGGCTGGAGCTCGCTCTCCTTGTCCCGCTGGTAGGTCATCGGGTCACTGCCGTAGGTCGAGGCGCTGTCCCGTCCGGGTACGACGACCAGCTCGAAGTTCCCGTGCGCGTACACCACCTGGCCGCTGCCGTTCTTCGGGGTGCGGTCCCAGCCCGTGGCCACGGCGATCTTGAAACCCTCGGGGTCGGTACGCAGGGCGAAGCCGTCGGCGACGGACGGATCGCCGCCGGTCTGGGGCTGGGTCTGGGTGGCGGGCGCGGACGCGGAGGAGCTGCCGCCCTGTGGCGAGGGGGGCTGCTGTGCGGACGAGGGCGCGGGACCTGCCTCCCCGGCGCTGCCCGTGCGGTCCGGACTGCCCGCGGCGCCGCTCTCGCCCTGTCTGGGCATGAACAGCATCGCGTACGCGATCGCGCCGGCCAGCAGGAGCAGGATCAGCAGAAGCAGGGTGCGGCCGAGACTGCGCGGCGAACGAACCTCCTCCCGGACCCGGGCGCGCTTGTGCCGGCCGTGCGGATGGACCTCCGGCGGTTGGGCGCGCCGTCGCCGCAGCCGCACCAGCTCGCCGCGGCGCCGGACGATCGGCAACCTGCTCGGGTCGGCGGGCGGCACGGGTACGACGTGGGTGCCGGCGTCCGGCTCGGGCGCGGAGCGCACCAGCGAGCGCAGCCAGCCGTTCAGCTCCTCGAAGTCCAGACGCTCGGTGGGGTCCTGGCGCAGCAGCGACTCCACGACCGGCCGGAGCGGGCCGCACTCCTCGGCGAAGGCGGGCGGCTCGGCGCACACCAGCTGCACCAGCTCGGCCGTCGACTCCTCCGGGTACGGCGCGTGTCCCTGCACGGCCCGGAACAGCAGCGCCCCGAGCGCCCACAGGTCGGTCGCGGGCCCGATCGGCGCCGCCAGCTGCCAGTTCTCGTGCACGGGACCGGCCTGCTCCGGCGCCCACCGCTCGGTCACCGGCCCCACGACGGTCATCCGCACCTGCCGCGCCCGCTCGGCCGCCAGCGTGGTCGCGGGGCCGCGCCGGGTCCCGCCCGTGGCCCCGCCGGTGTCGTCCCAGCGGGGGCGGACGGGGGTTTGCGGGGGGAGGAGTCGGGGGGTGGGGTGGTGCGGGTCGGTGCCGTGGGGGGACAGCGGTGCGCCTTGACGGACGGGGCCGCTGCCGTTCGGGGGCAGGTCGGTGCCGTGGGTGGGATCGAGGTCCGGGGAGGCCGGCCGGCCGGGGACGGACGGGTGTCCGGGGCCGGGGCTCGGCGAGGGGAGACCGGGGCGCTGGGGGGCGCCGCTCAGGGCCGGGGAGGTGCCGGTGGAACCGGGGCGCGGTGCGGCGCCGTGCCAGGGCGCGCCCTGCACTCCGTAGGGGTCGGCGATCCGGCCGGGCGGCGTGGTGCCCCCCGGCCCGCCGGGGTACGACGACGTACCCGTGCCGTCGGCCCGCTCGGCACCGGTGTCGCCCTCGGCGGGCGGCCGGGCGCCGGGCAGGGCGGCGCGCCCGCTCTGCCGGGCCTCCTGCACCCGGGCGGCGGCACGGGTGCCCGCCCGGTACGCGGCGATGGCCCCCGCGCGGGCGGCACGGACATCCGCGCCGTTCTCCAGCGGCCGTTGCCCCGCCGGGCCGGACCCCGCGGTCCCACCGGAGACCCCGTTCGCTCCCGGCACCGGCAGTCCTCCGGCCGCCCGTGCCTGGATCGCGGCCCGGCGCGCGGCCTCGGGATCGGCGTCCGCGGACGGAACCGCGCCCGCTCCAGCACCGGCGCCCGAGGATCCCTGCCCTCCCCCGGCGATCGGAGGCGTGCCCCCGCCCGCTCCGCCGTCCTCGAAATCCTCCTGGGCCGGTACCGGGTCGTACCCGCACAACGCCTCCTCCGCGGCGCCGACGGCCAGGCCGGTCAGCATCACGCGGCCGTCGTCGCAGACGAGCACCGTGCGGGCGGTGATGTTGCGGTGCACCCAGCCGTGCGCGTGCAGCACCCGGAGTGCCATGAGCACATCGGCGGCGACCTCGGCCGCCCGGTACGGCGACAGCGGCTGCTCGGCGAGCAGCGCGGCCAGCGGGCGCGCGGCCACCAGCTCGCTGACGATCCACAGCGACCCGCCCTCGGCGAACACGTCGAAGACCTGGTCGAGGCGCGGATGGTCGGGGATGCGGGCCGCCGCCTGGGCGGCCTCGACGGCACGCCGTACGGCCGGGTCGGCGGGCCGCCGGGTGGCGGTCCGGGCGTCCGGCGCCCGCCGGGTACCACGCTCACGTGCGGTGAAGCCCTCGGGCAGTCCCTCCGCGTCGAGCACCTCGGCCTCGACGACCTCGGGCAACGGCACCTGCCGGACGAGTACTTCCTGGCCGCTGTAGGTGTCGAAGGCGCGGGTCTCGGTGAGTTCGTACTCGTCGGAGGGCGGCAACGGCAGGCGGTAGCGGTCGGCGAGCACCCGACCCGCGTAGTCGTCCACGTCGTTGCCTCCCCCGGCCGCCCGGTCGGTCACTTCCGTTCGCCTCACGACCGTTTCGCACGCACTTCCGGCTGCGTACGGTCCGCAACCATTCACGATACGTGCCGGAGGCAACCCGCACCGAGTGGATGACGGATTCTCACGCCCCGAACCGTCGCCGAGCGCCTATGACTTGGGCTCGAAGGACGTGGTGAGCGTCTTCCAGGTGTCCTTGCGCAGCTCGCTGTCCCAGTTCGCGGCCTTCGCCGTGTACATCAGTCCGTAACCGAGATGGCCGTTGACCACGAACCCCCGGTCGATGGTGCGGTACTCGGTGCCGCCGTCGACGTACGTGAACTCCCAGTCGGCCGTGTTCCAGCCGCGGTAGTCGACCTTCTCGATGCGGATCCGCTGGTACTGGGAACGCACCATCCCGCGCTCCTGGTTGTTCCAGTCCGCCACCGGGTCGCTCTTGGGGCTGTCGGTCCAGCCGATGAGCAGCTTCTGCCCGTCGGGACCGGTGTAGCGGTCACCCCCGCTGTCGGTGGACTGGTACGACCACCCCTTGGGCAGCCCGATCGAGTACCCCTGGCCGCCCTTGCGGGTCGTCACCACCGGCGCGCTCCCGCCGGCCTTGGCACCGGACTTGCCGGAGGAACCGGCCGGGCCGGAGGTGGACGCGCTCGCGTCGACGGCGTTGCCCGACGCGGAACCGGTGCCGCCCGACGACGGGCTCGCCCCGCCGCCGGTGCTCTTGTCGCCCTTGTCCTGCTTGGTCGACGCGCTCGCGCTCGCCGCGGCCTTGGCCCCGCTGCTCTTGCCGTCCTTGCCGTCGCCGCTCAGGGCGATGGCCAGCACGGTGCCGATCACCGCGAGGACGACCACCACGGCGATGATCACCAGCGTGCGTTTGGGCACCACGTCGGTCAGCGGCGCCCTCGGCACCGGCCGCGGCGGCAGGTCCAGGTCCGGCGGCGGCATCACGGGCCAGCCCGAACTCGGCTTGTTCGCGCTGGAGTTCGGCCCACCGGCAGCACCGGGGGCTCCGGCAGCAGGACCCGTCTGTCTCCCGGCGGATCCGCCGCCCCCACCGGAGGCCGCGGGCCGCGATCCGCCGGAGGCGGATGTGGGGCGCGCGCCGCCCGAGGAGGACGTCGGGCGCGCTCCGCCGGAGGAGGCCGGCCGCGTCCCGCCCTGGGCGGCAGGACGTGCCCCGCCCGCGGTGGCGCCGCCCGCCTTCGTGGCCTCACCGGCACCCGGCGCCGGCGTGTCGTCGCCGCTCTTCGTCCGCGCGGACGCGGCCGCCGTGGCCGCCCCGGCCGCCTTGCGGACCGAACGCAGCGCGCCGCGCAGCTTCTCCCCGGCCTCCTCGCCCCGCCTGCCCTCGGACGAACCCGGCTGCGGCGGCAGCGGCACCACGCGCGTCGCGTCCATCGGCTCCGGCTCGGGCGCGTGGATCACGGCGTTGAGCATGGCCCGGGCGCCCGCGTCGTCGAGCCGCTTGGCCGGGTCCTTGGTGAGCAGGCCGTAGATGACGTCCCTGAGCGGGCCCGCGTTCTTGGGCTCCTCCAGGGGCTCGGTCATCACCGCGGTGAGGGTGGCGATCGCCGAGCCCTTGTCGTACGGGGGCACGCCCTCGACCGCCGCGTACAGCAGGCCGCCGAGCGACCACAGGTCGGCCGCCGGACCCGGCTTGTGGCCGCGGGCGCGCTCGGGCGAGATGTAGGAGGGGGCGCCGACGAGCATGCCGGTGGAGGTGATGGACGGGTCGCCCTCGACCTGCGCGATACCGAAGTCGGTGAGCACGACCCGGCCGTCCTCGGCGATGAGCACGTTCGACGGCTTCACGTCCCGGTGCAGGATGCCCTCGCGGTGCGCGGAGCGCAGCACGTCGAGGATGGCGAGCCCCACCTCGGCGGCGCGCTTCGGCTCCAGCAGGCCGTCCTCACGGATGGCCTCGGCGAGGGACTTGCCCTCCACCAGCTCCATCACGATCCACGGCCGGTCGTCCTCGTCGACCACGTCGAAGACCGTCACCGCGCTGTTGTTGCGGATCCGGGCGATCGCCTTGGCCTCGCGCAGGGTGCGCGTGATCAGGCGCCGCTTCTCCTCCTCGTCGATGTTCGACGGGAACCGCAGTTCCTTGACGGCGACCGTCCGGCCCAGGGTCTCGTCCTCGGCGCGCCAGACCGTGCCCATGCCGCCCCGGCCCAGCACGTCTCCCAGCCGGTACCGCCCGGCGAGGAGACGACGCTCGCTCTTGTCCTGACGAGTCCCCTGACGAGATGTTCCCGCCCGCTCCGCCTCCGACATGCGTCCCCTCATACAACCCGCCCTGACAGAGCCTCCATTGTCTCTCACTCGACAAGTGGCCGACGCCCAGGGGGCCCTTCGCCGCAGGCGGGATCCGGTGCACCGGTTTCGGGGAAATACGCCTGGTTTCGGCAGGGGTGACGGGCGTTCGGGTGCCCTCGGGCACCCGGCTCACGGGCCGGCTTCGGCCACGGTCCCTCAGGTGAACGGCACTATGTCCGGCGCTCCCAGCCTCGCCGCGTCCGCCGTCTGGTCGTCGGGCTGGAGCTGGGACTCGCGCTCGGCCTCCACCCGCTTCTCGTAGTGTTCGACCTCGCGCTCTATCTGGTCCTTGTCCCAGCCGAGGACCGGTGCCATCAGCTCGGCCGCCTCACGGGCGCTGCGGGTGCCCCGGTCGAAGGTCTCGATGGAGATGCGGGTGCGGCGGGTGAGGACGTCGTCCAGGTGCCGGGCTCCCTCGTGCGAGGCGGCGTAGGCCACCTCGGCGCGCAGATAGTCGTCGGCGCCCTGCAGGGGCCGGCCCAGGGCGGGGTCGGCGGTGATGAGGTCCAGGACCTCCTCGGCCAGGGAGCCGTAGCGGTTCAGCAGGTGTTCCACACGGGCGACGTGCAGTCCGGCGCGGGCGGCGATCCGGGCGCGCGCGTTCCACAGCGCCTGGTACCCCTCGGCGCCCAGCAGCGGGGTCTCCTCCGTCACGCAGTCGGCGACCCGCATGTCCAGGCCGTGCACCGCCGCGTCGACCGCGTCCTTCGCCATCACGCGGTAGGTGGTGTACTTGCCGCCCGCCACGACCACGAGTCCCGGCACCGGATGGGCGACCGTGTGCTCGCGGGACAGCTTGCTGGTGGCGTCGGACTCGCCGGCGAGGAGCGGGCGCAGGCCGGCGTACACCCCCTGCACGTCGTCGCGGCCGAGCGGCACCGCGAGCACCGAGTTGACGTGCTCCAGCAGGTAGTCGATATCGGCGCTGGACGCGGCCGGATGGGCCTTGTCGAGGTTCCAGTCGGTGTCGGTGGTGCCGACGATCCAGTGCCGGCCCCAGGGGATGACGAACAGGACGGACCTCTCGGTGCGCAGGATCAGGCCGGTGGTGGAGTGGATGCGGTCCTTGGGCACGACCAGGTGGATGCCCTTGGAGGCGCGGACGTGGAACTGGCCCCGCTCCCCCACCATGGCCTGGGTGTCGTCGGTCCACACACCGGTCGCGTTGACGACCTGCTTGGCGCGGATCTCGTACTCCCCGCCGCTCTCCACGTCCTGCACCCGGGCGCCGACCACCCGCTCGCCCTCGCGAAGGAATCCGGTCACGCGCGCGCGGTTGGCCGCCCTCGCGCCGTAGGACGCCGCCGTGCGCACCAGGGTGGCCACGAAGCGGGCATCGTCCATCTGGGCGTCGTAGTACTGCAGGGCGCCGACCAGGGCGTCCTTCTTCAGGCAGGGGGCGACGCGCAGGGCGTGACGGTGGCTCAGATGACGGTGCAGGGGCAGGCCCCGGCCGTGGCCGCGGGCCATGGACATCCCGTCGTAGAGCGCGACGCCCGAGCCGGCGTAGAGCCGCTCCCAGCCCTTGTGCTGCAGCGGGTAGAGGAACGGCACCGGCTTGACCAGGTGCGGGGCGAGCCGCTCCAGGAGCAGTCCGCGCTCCTTCAGGGCCTCGCGGACGAGCGCGAAGTCGAGCATCTCCAGGTAGCGCAGTCCGCCGTGGATCAGCTTGCTGGACCGGCTGGAGGTGCCGGAGGCCCAGTCGCGGGCCTCGACCAGACCGGTGGACAGGCCGCGTGTGACGGCGTCCAGAGCGGTGCCCGCGCCGACGACTCCGCCGCCGACCACCAGCACGTCCAGCTCCCGCTCCGCCATCGCCGCCAGTGCCTCGGCGCGCTGCGTCGGCCCCAGAGTCGCTGTCCTCACGCTGCCTCCCGCTGTCGAGACTCGCTCGCGTCGGCCGCACCCGGTGGGCGAAGCCCGGTTCATCCCCTCCTCATGCCCAAATTCTGACCGGCTTGCCCGACTTCAGCCACCACGGGTTCCCAACCTGTGGACAACTCGCGCACAACCCTCGGAAGACACACGAACACAATCACACATAACGGTCATATATGTACCTAGCCTGACATAGCGCTCGCTGACGCTGCCCACAGCGATTGCGCACCTGTCCCGCTTCGGCTATTGGGAAGGACGGCCCAGCCATGCCCGCAGACCTCGCCGTCATCGGACTCGGCCCCTACGGTTTGCCGCTCGCCCAGGCCGCTGTCGCCGCGGGCATCCCCACCGTCGGCTATGCCACCGGCCCCGAGGCGGGCTCGCTCAGCCCCGCCGAGCTGCGCCGGATGCTCTCCGCGGGTTTCCGGCCCGGCACCGACCCGGCCCAGCTCGGCCGGGTGCGCACCGCGGTGATCTGCGCGCCGACCCCGCGCGGCGCCGACGGCGGACTCGACCTCGGCCAGGTGGAGGCGGCCGCCCGCGCCCTCGCCCAGCGGCTGCGCCCGCACACCACCGTCATCCTGGAGTCGCCGGTGCTCCCCGGCACCACCGAGGAGTACCTGCGCCCCCTGCTGGAGGAGGGCTCGGGGCTGCGCGCCGGCCGCGACTTCCACCTCGCCTACTCACCCAGCCGGGTCGACCCCGGCAACCGCGACCACGTCCCCGCCAACATCCCCAAGGTCATCGGCGGCCTCACCCCCGCCTGCACCGAGTCGGCCGCCGCCTTCTACGGCCGGATCACCGACAAGGTGGTACGCGCGCGTGGGCTGCGCGAGGCGGAGACCGTACAGCTGCTGGAGACCAACTTCCGGCACGTCAACATCGCGCTCGTCAACGAGATGGCCGTGCTCTGTCATGAGCTGGGCGTCGATCTGTGGGACGTGATCCGGTGCGCCGAGACCAAGCCCTTCGGCTTCCAGACGTTCCGACCCGGACCCGGCGTCGGCGGGCACGGCGTCCCGCAGGACCTGACCGGTCACGCCACCCGCACCCTGCGCATGGTGGAGCTCGCCCAGCAGGTCAACAGCCGGATGCCCCGGTACGTCGTCCAGCGCGCGGCCACTCTCCTCAACGAGCACGGCAAGTCCGCCCGCGGCGCGCGCGTGCTGCTGCTCGGCGTCACCTACAAGCCCGATCTCGCCGATCTGCAGGGCACCCCGGCCCAGGAGATCGCGATCCGGCTGATGGAGCTGGGCGCCTCCGTCAGCTACCACGACCCGCTCGTGGCCTCCTGGAACGTCCTGGAGCGCCCGGTCCCGCGCGCGGACTCGCTCTACGAGACCGCCGCCGAGGCCGACCTGACGATCCTGCTCCAGCAGCACCGCACGTACGACCTGCAGGGGCTGTCGGTGAAGGCGCAGCTGCTGCTGGACACGCGCGGGGCCACGCCCACCGGGGCGGCGCACCGGCTCTGAGCCCGGTCACGAACGGAAAACGGCCGGGGGCGTTGTCGTCCCCGGCTGTTAGTCTCCCCCGGACTCGCCGCACGCACGTGCACGGCGAGCGCACGCGCGCGTGCGCGGGCCTTCCGCATCCGTCTTCCAGTCGTGCTCCATCTCGGGGGGATTTCTGTCATGAGCCAGTCAGCACCACCGCCGCAGCCGCCCCAGCCCGGTCCGGTCGACGGCAACCCGTACGCCCAGAACGCGTACGCCCAGCCGGCCCCGGCCGGTGCGCCGTACCCGCCGCAGCCGGGCGCCCACGCGCCCCAGCCCGGCGCCTTCGCCCCGCCGGCACCGCCCGCGCCGGGCCGGAACAACCTCGTCCTCGGCCTGGTCGCCGCGGTCGTCGCCGCCCTGGCCGCCGCCGCGCTCTACGGCGTCGTCATCGGCGCCACCAAGCACGAGATCGGCTACGCGGCCGTCGGCGTCGGCTTCGTCGTCGGTGTCGCGGCGGGCAAGGCGGGCGGCCGCAACCCGGCACTCCCCGTGGTGAGCGCGATCCTCGCGCTCGGCGCGGTGTACGTCGGTCAGCTGGTCGGCGAGGCCATGATCATCGCGGACTACGTGCACGCGGGCTTCTCCGAGGTCTTCTTCGGCCACCTCAGCCTGGTCCAGGAGGCCTGGAAGAAGGACGCCGACCCGCTGACCTTCCTCTTCTTCGCCATCGCCGCGTTCGCCGCGTTCTCCGGCACCAAGAAGGCCGCCGCGTAACGCCTTCCCGCGAACGGCAGGGCCCGGCCACCTCCTCGGTGGCCGGGCCCTGTGCGTCGTGCGTGTCAGCGGCGGTGCTGGCTGTCCGCGACGGTCACCTCGACCCGCTGGAACTCCTTCAGCTCGCTGTAGCCGGTCGTGGCCATCGCGCGGCGCAGGGCGCCGAAGAAGTTCATCGAGCCGTCCGGGGTGTGGGACGGGCCGGTGAGGATCTCCTCGATGGTGCCGACCGTGCCCAGGTCGACCTTCTGGCCCCGCGGCAGCTCCTCGTTGACCGCCTCCATGCCCCAGTGGTGGCCCTTGCCGGGCCCGTCCGTGGCGCGGGCCAGCGGGGAGCCCATCATCACGGCGTCGGCGCCGCAGGCGATCGCCTTGGGCAGGTCGCCGGACCAGCCGACGCCGCCGTCCGCGATCACGTGCACGTACCGGCCGCCCGACTCGTCCATGTAGTCACGGCGGGCCGCGGCCACGTCGGCGACGGCCGTCGCCATCGGGACCTGGATGCCCAGCACGTTGCGCGTGGTGTGCGCGGCGCCGCCGCCGAAGCCGACCAGGACGCCGGCCGCGCCGGTGCGCATCAGGTGCAGGGCCGCGGTGTAGGTGGCGCAGCCGCCGACGATCACCGGGACGTCCAGCTCGTAGATGAACTGCTTCAGGTTCAGCGGCTCGTGCGAGGACGACACGTGCTCCGCCGAGACCGTCGTACCGCGGATGACGAAGATGTCCACGCCCGCGTCCACGACCGCCTTGGAGAACTGGGCGGTGCGCTGCGGGGAGAGCGCGGCGGCCGTGACCACGCCGGAGTCGCGCACCTCCTTGATGCGCGCGCCGATCAGCTCCTCCTTGATGGGCGCCGCGTAGATCTCCTGCAGGCGGCGGGTCGCCTGCTCGGCGGGCAGCCCGGCGATCTCGTCCAGCAGCGGCTGCGGGTCCTCGTACCGCGTCCACAGGCCCTCGAGGTTGAGCACGCCGAGGCCGCCCAGCTCACCGATGCGGATCGCGGTGGCCGGGGAGACCACGGAGTCCATGGGGGCGGCCAGGAACGGCAGCTCGAAGCGGTAGGCGTCGATCTGCCAGGCGATCGAGACCTCCTTCGGGTCCCGCGTACGGCGGCTGGGGACGACGGCGATGTCGTCGAAGGCGTACGCCCGGCGGCCGCGCTTGCCGCGCCCGATCTCGATCTCAGTCACGTCTGTGGCCTTTCCCTATGCGTTGCAGCGCCTTCCAGTATCGCCGACGGGTACGACAGAAGCCCTCCGTGGGGACGACAACGGCGGCCCCGGATGCTCCGGAGCCGCCGCCGCGCGACCTGCACGCGCCTTCACGCGCGCGTGGGCGTCACTTCTTGCTGCTGTAGTTCGGCGCCTCGACCGTCATCTGGATGTCGTGCGGGTGGCTCTCCTTCAGACCGGCCGAGGTGATCCGCACGAACCGGCCCTTGGACTCCATCTCCGCGATGGTGGCGGCGCCGACGTAGCCCATGGTCTGGCGCAGGCCGCCGACGAGCTGGTGCAGGACGTTGGCGAGCGGACCGCGGTAGGGCACCTGGCCCTCGACGCCCTCGGGCACGAGCTTCTCGTCGGTGGTGACGTCGGCCTGGAAGTAGCGGTCCTTCGAGTACGACCTGCCCTGGCCGCGGGACTGCATGGCGCCGAGCGACCCCATGCCCCGGTACGACTTGAACTGCTTGCCGTTGATGAACAGCAGCTCGCCCGGGGACTCCTCGCAGCCGGCGAGGAGGCTGCCCAGCATCACCGTGTCGGCGCCCGCGGCGAGCGCCTTGCCGATGTCACCGGAGTACTGCAGGCCGCCGTCGCCGATCAGCGGGATGCCGGCGGGACGGGCGGCGAGGGACGCCTCGTAGATGGCGGTGACCTGGGGGACGCCGATGCCGGCGACCACTCGGGTGGTGCAGATGGAGCCCGGGCCCACGCCCACCTTGATGCCGTCCACACCGGCGTCGATCAGCGCCTGGGCGCCGTCGCGCGTGGCGACGTTGCCGCCGACCACGTCGACGTGCACGCTCGACTTGATCTTGGACATCCAGCTCAGGGCGTTGCTGTTGTGGCCGTGCGACGTGTCGACGACCAGGAAGTCCACACCGGCCTCGGCGAGCGCCTGGGCGCGCTCCAGCGCCTCCGGGCTGGCACCGACCGCGGCACCGACGAGCAGCCGGCCCTCGGCGTCCTTCGCGGCGTTCGGGTACTTCTCCGCCTTGACGAAGTCCTTGACGGTGATCAGGCCCTTGAGGACGCCCTCGTCGTCGACGAGCGGCAGCTTCTCGATCTTGTGCTTGCGCAGCAGCTCCATGGCCTCGGGGCCGGAGGTGCCGACCTTGCCGGTGACCAGCGGCATCGGGGTCATGACCTCGTGCACGCGGCGGGTGCGGTCGCTCTCGAAGGCCATGTCGCGGTTGGTCACGATGCCGAGCAGCTTGCCGGCCGGGTCGGTGACCGGGACGCCGCTGATGCGGAACTTGGCGCACAGCGCGTCCGCCTCGGCGAGCGTGGCCTCCGGGTGCACCGTGATCGGGTCGGTGACCATGCCGGACTCGGACCGCTTCACCAGATCGACCTGGTTGACCTGGTCCTCGATGGAGAGGTTGCGGTGCAGGACGCCGACACCGCCCAGCCGGGCCATCGCGATCGCCATGCGGGACTCGGTCACCTTGTCCATCGCCGCCGACAGCAGCGGGATGTTCACCCGGACGTTGCGGGAGATGCGGGACGAGGTGTCGGCCGCGTTGGGGAGCACCTCGGATGCGCCCGGAAGCAGCAGCACGTCGTCGTAGGTCAGCCCGAGTGTCGCGAATTTTCCGGGCACTCCGTCGACGTTTGCAGTCATGACACCTTCCCCAAATGGCCTTGATCGGTGCGGATGTCCATGCTAACGGGAAGCATCGCTAGCAAATTCCACGGTACGGGGTGACTTCAGGCTTCGTATGTTCGTACGGAAGCGGAAGCATGCCTGTTCACCAAAGGGAGCTGCAGAGGCTTCGTACAAGGGTGTTACTGCTCGGCGAGCGCGCGCAGGCGGCTCAGTGCCCGGTGCTGGGCGACCCGGACCGCGCCGGGTGACATTCCCAACATCTGCCCCGTCTCCTCCGCAGTCAAGCCCACGGCGATGCGCAGCAGGAGCAGTTCGCGCTGGTTCTCGGGGAGGTTGGCCAGCAGCTTCTTGGCCCACTCGGCGTCGCTGCTGAGCAGGGCGCGCTCCTCGGGGCCGAGGGAGTCGTCGGGCCGTTCGGGCATCTCGTCGGAGGGCACCGCCGTCGAACCCGGGTGGCGCATAGCGGCACGCTGCAGGTCGGCGACCTTGTGGGAGGCGATGGCGAAGACGAACGCCTCGAAGGGCCGGCCGGTGTCGCGGTAGCGGGGCAACGCGAGCAGGACCGCGACGCAGACCTCCTGGGCGAGGTCCTCGACGAAGTGACGCGCGTCGCCGGGCAGCCGGGACAGCCGGGTCCGGCAGTAGCGCAGCGCCAGCGGGTGGACGTGGGCGAGCAGGTCGTGCGTGGCCTGCTGATCCCCGTCGACGGCGCGGTGGACGAGCGCACCGATCGCCCCGTGGGCCGTGCCCGCCTCGTCGTCGCGCATCGGTCCATGGTGCCTTGTGGCCGTCCGGTCCGTCGCATTGTGCTCGTGGTTGTGCACTGAAGCGTTATGAGCAGGCGCGCCGGCACTCATCTCCTGCGCCCTCCCCTTCCGCTCGACCGACTCGTCCCCGAGAGACTCCACATCTCAAGGATGCGGCATCCGCGGCGAAACGAGCAGCGCGCGTCGTGCGGGCCGACTTGCGCACCGTCCGCCGAAGCGCCCTGCGGAGCCGTACGCCGGGGGCACGGACAGCCCGACCGTGTACGTCGCGGGCCTCGCCGGGCGGCGCCGACCACGGGTGTTGCCGGAGTGGATCTCCGTGCGCGCTCACGGCCGGCCGCCTGCCGCGCGGTTCCCCGGATGTGACCGGGTCCACCCCTCGACGGCACACCACGGCCGCTTCCACGGGCAGCCGAAACCCCCGTCAGAGCTTCTCACCGGCCCCACCTCCTCGAGCGGACCGGGACCAGGACCGGACGCGCCGATACGACACCGGACCCGAGGGGCCCGGTGGCCCACACCACGCACGGACGCCGCGTCGTGCATGGTGATCGTCCCCACCACGCATGGGCGGCGCGTCGTGCATGGTGATCGTCCGCCCATGCCAGGGCCGGGCAGGACACGCCCGCCCATGACGGCCACGCCGCGCGCGGCAATGCTGGGCAGGACGCCCTTCCACGGCCGCCACGCCGCGCCATGCACCGCTGCGCAGACTCACCCGCCCACGGCAGCCACACCCCGCATTGGCGACCGTTCCCCACACAGCGCTTGGCGCGGCGCCCCGCAGGGCGGTCGTCGACGCCGCAGACGAGCGCGCGCCCGCGCCGGCCACGGCGGCGCGGGGCAGGACGCGCCTGTACGTGCGACGGAGCCGCAGTGCAGTCCCGCGCACGCGCGCGTGCCGCCAGGGCGTGCCGGTACGGACTCGGGGCCGACGGCGCCGCCGAAGGGCATGCTCGTCCGGCTGCGCGCGGGGCCGAGGCACGGCGCTTCGGCGCCTGAGCCCGGCGCGGTGCCGTACGTGCGTCGCCTTCGGGTCGGCAGTCGGCCCGGGGACTCCCCGAGGGGCCGGTGGGACGTTGCGCTGCTGCCAGGGGAGGCGGATATGCGTCCGGCTCCGGGAGTGGCACCCGGCGCCGGAGCGGCCCCGCCCGCCCCGCAGGGCTGGGCACTGTCTACCGGACCAGTCCCCAGCGGAAGCCGAGCGCCACGGCGTGGGCCCGGTCCGAGGCGCCGAGCTTCTTGAACAGACGCCGCGCGTGCGTCTTGACGGTGTCCTCGGAGAGGAACAGCTCGCGGCCGATCTCCGCGTTGGAGCGGCCGTGGCTCATGCCCTCCAGGACCTGGATCTCGCGCGCGGTGAGCGTGGGCGCGGCGCCCATCTCGGCCGAGCGGAGCCGACGCGGGGCCAGTCGCCAGGTCGGGTCGGCGAGGGCCTGCGTCACCGTGGCCCGCAGCTCGGCGCGCGAGGCGTCCTTGTGCAGGTAGCCCCGGGCGCCGGCGGCGACCGCGAGGGCCACGCCGTCCAGGTCCTCGGCCACGGTGAGCATGATGATGCGCGCGCCGGGGTCGGCGGACAGCAGGCGCCGCACGGTTTCCACGCCGCCCAGGCCGGGCATGCGCACATCCATCAGGATGAGGTCGGAGCGGTCGGCGCCCCAGCGGCGGAGGACTTCCTCGCCGTTGGCCGCCGTCGTCACACGCTCGACACCGGGCACGGTCGCGACCGCGCGGCGGAGCGCTTCTCGGGCAAGCGGGGAGTCGTCGCAGACGAGGACGGATGTCATGACCGCCCTCCGCAGCTGATGCGCGTCACCTTGAGCCTCCAGGCTGGTACGGAATCGTCACCTGTGCGGTCGACCGTCTCGGACGCCTGCCCGAGCTCTTGTGTTTTCAACCGCCTCCGCACTCTCAACGACGGTCACTCGAAAGAGTTACGGGGCTACATGCCGTCTTCGGCACTCTACGTGAGGGCCTCGACACGGTGCAGACACGAACAACAGACCCTCAACTTTTCATCACAACTATGCCCCGTTTGGCCCCTTTTCTTCCCGTTTCGCAGTGTCTGAGGCTAGATTCGCAATGAGTCATATTTTCATCTCCTTAGACCGGAGATGTACGGTCGTTGGCACCGTATCCGCTCAGAACGGCTACAAGGGGTCACGTAATGGCAGATTTCTCCCGCCTTCCCGGACCGAACGCGGACCTGTGGGACTGGCAGCTGCTGGCCGCCTGCAGGGGCGTGGACAGCTCGCTCTTCTTCCACCCCGAGGGCGAGCGCGGGGCGGCTCGGAGCGCTCGCGAGAACTCGGCCAAGGAGGTCTGCATGAGGTGCCCTGTCCGCGCGGAGTGCGCGGCGCACGCGCTGGCGGTACGCGAACCGTACGGCGTGTGGGGCGGCCTGACCGAGGACGAGCGTGAGGAGTTGATGGGGCGCGCGCGCAACCGCCTGGTGACGGCTTCGGCCGCCGGCGCGGACACCGCCCCGAACCACTGAAGGAACGTTTTTGCATCCACAGACCACCGGATGCACTCATCCCCCCCCAGGGCACGCCGCCTCGCCACGTGCGTGCCCTCGACTCTGCCGGCGCCACCCGGCCGGGTTCGGTCCGCCGGCCGTCGGGCGGGACTCGGTCCGCTAGCCGCGCCCCGTCGCCCGGGCCAGCTGTTCCAGCGTCGCCGCCACGGCCGGCACGTGTGCCAGGTCGGGCAGGGTGAGGGCGACGATCTCACGCCGTACCGCCGGTTCCAGCCGGACCGTGCGCACGCCCCTGGGCCGTACCGACTCCACCGCCAGCTGGGGCAGCACGGCGACGCCCAGACCCGCGCCGACCAGTCCGGCCACCGCCGGATAGTCGTCCGTGGCGAAGTCGATGCGCGGGGTGAAACCGGCCCCCTCGCACACCTCGACCAGCTGGCCGCGGCAGCGCGGGCAGCCCGCGATCCAGGGCTCCTGGGCCAGCTCACCGATGGCGACGCTCTCCGCGCGCGCGAGCCGGTGCCGCTCGGGCACCAGCGCCACCAGCCGGTCCATCAGCAGGGGCCGTACGACGAGGTCGTCCCAGTCCTCCGCGACCGCCGCGCCCTCGTAGCGGAAGGCCAGGGCCAGGTCGCAGTCGCCCTCGCGCAGCAGCTCGACGGACTTCGGGGGCTCGGCGTCCTCCAGGGAGACGCGGGTGCCGGGGTGGGCTGCGCGCAGGGCGGCCAGCGCGGTGGGGACCAGGGTGGAGCTGCCGCTGGGGAAGGAGACCAGCCGGACCCGGCCGGCGCGCAGGCCCGCGATGGCGGCGACCTCCTCCTCGGCCGCGGTGAGCCCGGCGAGGATGCCGGAGGCGTGCCTGACCAGGGCCTCCCCGGCCTGGGTCAGCCGCATCTCGCGGCCGCTGCGGACCAGCAGCGGGGTGCCGACCGAGGTCTCCAGGGCCTTCATCTGCTGGCTGACGGCGGGCTGGGTGCAGCCCAGTTCGCGCCCCGCAGCCGAGAAGGAACCGGTGGCGGCGACGGCGCGCAGGACGCGGAGATGACGGGCCTCGATCACCCTTAGAGTATAAGCGCAGCTTGGGGATGATGCGCGATATTCGCTCGACGCTTTGAGGTGCGGTCCCGTACCGTGCGGTCATGAAGCTTCTCTCGGTCAATCTGGGCCGCCCGCAGCCGGTGCCGTACACGGACCAGGCGGAGGGTGTGACAGGCATCGACAAGAAGCCGGCCGAGGGGCCGGTGCGGGTGGCGGCGCCGGGCCCCAAGGGCGTCGGTGGGAGCGGCCTGGCCGGGGACGCGGTGTGCGACCTGCGGCATCACGGCGGGCACGACCAGGCGGTGTACGCCTTCGCGCGCGAGGACCTCGACGACTGGGAGCGCGAACTCGGCCGACCGTTGGCCAACGGTTGCTTCGGGGAGAACCTGACGACGGACGGCCTGGACGTCTCCGGCGCGCTGATCGGCGAGCGCTGGCGGATCGGTTCCGGGGTGGTCCTGGAGGTGACCTCGGGCCGGATCCCGTGCCGTACGTTCCAGGGCCATCTGGGCGAAGGCGGCTGGGTCAAGAGGTTCACACAGAAGGGCGCAACGGGTGCCTACCTCCGGGTGATCGAACCGGGTGAGATACGGGCGGGCGATCCGATCGAGATCGTGCACCGCCCGGACCACGGGGTGACGGCGGCGCTGCAGTTCCGCGCGGTCACCACCGAGCGGGAGCTGCTGCCGCGGCTGCTCGCGGCGGGTGAGGCGCTGCATCCGGAGGCGCTGGCGAAGGCCCGCAAGTACACGGCGGAACAGGCGGGCTGAGCGGCCGTCACCCACGAGCACGGCGATCCGGCCGGGCCGAACAGGCCCACCGGGAGGCCCGGGAGGCCGGTGCGGGGCGGAGCGTACGCCGCGCGGGTCCGCCCCCGCGCAGGTCCCGCGCACCACGCCCCACGCGCCGCGGCTCGGAACCCGTGTGGGCCAACTGCCGTGTCCGAGGGCAGCGGACGCGCTCGCTCCGGGTCACTAACCTTGGGTCATGACAACGGCTCTGATTACGGGATCGACCGCGGGGATCGGTGCCGCGTTCGCGCGGCGGCTGGCGGCTGACGGGCACGACCTCGTCCTGGTGGCCCGGGACACCAAGAGGCTGCGCGAACAGGCGACCGAACTGCACGACCGGCACGGCATCGAGGTGGAGGTGCTGAGCGCCGACCTGGCCGAGGACAAGGGCATCGAGGCGGTGGCCGACCGCCTCGGCGACCGGAAGAACCCGGTCGACCTGCTGGTCAACAACGCCGGCTTCGGCAACAAGGGCCGCTATCTGGACGTGGCGCTGGCCGACGAGCTCAGGATGCTCAAGGTGCACTGCGAGGCGGTGCTCCGGCTGACCTCGGCGGCGACCGAGGCGATGCGCGAGCGGGGCCGGGGCGGTGTCGTCAACGTCGCCTCCGTGGCCGCCTTCGTCCCCCGGGGCACCTACGGCGCCTCCAAGGCCTGGGTCGTGCAGTTCACGCAGGGCGCGGCGAAGGACCTGGCCGGCAGTGGCGTCCGCCTGATGGCCCTGTGCCCCGGCTTCGTGCGCACCGAGTTCCACCAGCGGGCCGGGATGGGCACGGACAACATCCCCGGCTGGATGTGGCTGGACGCCGACAAACTGGTCGGGGCGGCCCTGTCCGACCTCGCCCGCGGCAAGTCCCTGTCGATCCCCGACCCCCGCTACAAGGCGCTGATGGGCCTGGTGAAGGTCACCCCGCGGGGACTGCTGGGCGGGATCACGTCGAAGACGGGGCGCAGGTACGGGCCGCAGTAGCGGACGGGTGGCGCTGCCGTCACGGTGCGAAAATGAGCGTGACACAGACCGGGCCAGGGGGGCCGGGAGGCGGCGTCATGACCTTCGTACAGCTCATCGAGTGCCGGACGAGCCGGCTGGACGAGATGAACCGGCTCATGGACGACTGGGTCGCGCAGACCAAGGGGAAGCGGACGGCGACGCACGCGCTGGTCGGCAAGGACCGGTCGGACGCGTCGCACATCGTCGAAGTGGTGGAGTTCCCGTCGTACGAGGAGGCGATGCGGAACTCGAACCTCCCGGAGACCGGCCGGACCTTCCAGGGGATGGTCGCGCTGTGCGACGAGATGCCGACGTTCATCGATCTGGACGTCGTGCGGGACGAACGGCTGGCCGAGGACACGGTGCGGCGGTTCTTCGCGGCGCTGCAGACCTCCGGTGAACTGCCGCCGCTCAACGACGTGCTGGAGGAGGACATCCACAGCCACGATCCGGTGAACCCCCAGGACACCATCGGGCTGGACAACGCCCGCAGCGAATTCCGGATGTGGCGCGGGGGCTTCGACTTCACGTTCACGCTCGAGGACGTGCTCGCCCAGGGCGACCGGGCCTGCGCACGGTGGACCTGGAACGCCACGCACAACGGCGACTTCCTCGGCATCCCGCCCACCGGCAGGCAGGTCACCATGTCCGGGTTGACGCTGTTCCGCCTCACGGACGACGGCAAGATCGCCGAGATGTGGTGGCAGCACGACCAGCTGGGTCTGATGCAACAGCTGGGTGCGCTGGACGAGTTGGAGCACTAGAAGACGCGCGAGCGTGAACCTTAGACCACCTGGAGGTGGTGCTTCAGCGCCGCGGCGATGCTCGCGGTGTCTCCGGCCGCGGGCATGCGCCACGATTCCGTCCTCCGTCACGAACCGGAAGCACAGCCGCCGCGGGCGGGGAAAAGGGCGAAGGCCCGGCTCCCCCGCAGGGAACCGGGCCTTCGTGCGAGCGTGTCGGGCTCAGTGGGCGTGGCCGTGGCCGTGGCCCGCGGCGGCCGGCTCTTCCTCTTCCTTCTTCTCGACGACCAGGGTCTCGGTCGTGAGCAGCAGGGAGGCGATGGAGGCGGCGTTCTCCAGGGCGGAGCGGGTGACCTTCACCGGGTCGATGACGCCGGCCTTGACCAGGTCGCCGTACTCGCCGGTGGCGGCGTTGTAGCCCTGCCCCTTCTCCAGGTCCTTGACCTTGGAGACGATGACGTAGCCCTCCTGGCCGGCGTTCTCGCCGATCCAGCGCAGCGGCTCGACGACGGCGTTGCGGACGACCGCGACACCGGTGGCCTCGTCGCCGGTCTTGTCGAGGTTGCCCTCGAGGACCTTGGAGGCGTGGACCAGGGCGGAGCCACCACCGGAGACGATGCCCTCCTCGACCGCGGCGCGGGTCGCGGAGATGGCGTCCTCCAGACGGTGCTTCTTCTCCTTCAGCTCCACCTCGGTGGCGGCGCCGACCTTGATCACGCACACGCCGCCGGCCAGCTTCGCGAGGCGCTCCTGGAGCTTCTCGCGGTCCCAGTCGGAGTCGGTGTTCTCGATCTCGGCCTTGATCTGCGCGACGCGGCCGTGCACGTCCTCGGACTTGCCGGCGCCGTCGACGATGGTGGTGTCGTCCTTGGTGACGGTGACGCGGCGGGCGGAGCCGAGCACCTCGAGGCCGGCCTGGTCGAGCTTGAGGCCGACCTCCTCGGAGATGACCGTGGCGCCGGTGAGGATCGCCATGTCCTGCAGCATCGCCTTGCGGCGGTCGCCGAAGCCGGGGGCCTTCACCGCGACGGCGTTGAAGGTGCCGCGGATCTTGTTGACGACCAGGGTCGACAGGGCCTCGCCCTCGACGTCCTCGGCGATGATCAGCAGCGGCTTGGAGGCGCCGGCCTGGATGACCTTCTCCAGCAGCGGCAGCATGTCCTGGATGGAGCTGATCTTGCCCTGGTTGATGAGGATGTACGGGTCGTCGAGGACGGCCTCCATGCGCTCCTGGTCCGTCACGAAGTACGGCGACAGGTAGCCCTTGTCGAAGGCCATGCCCTCGGTGAAGTCCAGCTCCAGACCGAAGGTGTTGGACTCCTCGACGGTGATGACACCGTCCTTGCCGACCTTGTCCATCGCCTCGGCGATGAGCTCACCGACCTGCTGGTCCTGGGCGGACAGCGCGGCGACGGCGGCGATGTCGGACTTCTCGTCGATCGGGCGGGCCGAGGCGAGCAGCTCGTCGGAGACGGCCTTGACGGCCGCGTCGATGCCCTTCTTCAGGGCGGCCGGGGAGGCGCCGGCGGCGACGTTCTTCAGGCCCTCGCGCACCAGCGCCTGGGCGAGCACGGTGGCGGTGGTGGTGCCGTCACCCGCGATGTCGTTGGTCTTGGTCGCCACCTCCTTCACCAGCTGGGCGCCGAGGTTCTCGTACGGGTCCTCGATCTCGACCTCGCGGGCGATCGTGACACCGTCGTTGGTGATGGTGGGGGCGCCGAACTTCTTGTCGATGACGACGTTGCGGCCCTTGGGGCCGATCGTCACCTTCACCGTGTCGGCCAGCTTGTTGACGCCGCGCTCGAGGGCGCGACGGGCGTCCTCGTCGAACTTCAGGATCTTCGCCATGACAGCGGGAGCCCTCTCGGAAATCTATGGGTGACAAGACAACTGCGCCCCGGACGCCCGGCTTCTTTATCGGTCGCGGGGGCCAGGGGCGCAGCTCAGGAGCAAAAGAATGCTCGGGGTGAATTACTTCTCGATGATCGCGAGCACGTCGCGAGCCGAGAGGACGAGGTACTCCTCGCCGTTGTACTTCACCTCGGTGCCGCCGTACTTGCTGTAGAGGACGACGTCGCCGACCTTGACGTCGAGCGGAAGGCGCTCGCCGTTCTCGAACCGGCCCGGGCCCACGGCGAGGACGGCGCCCTCCTGGGGCTTCTCCTTCGCGGTGTCCGGGATGACCAGGCCAGAGGCCGTGGTCTGCTCGGCGTCCAGCGGCTGGACCACGATGCGGTCCTCGAGCGGCTTGATGGCAACCTTGGAGCTGGCGGTCGTCACGATCCGACCTCCCCCTTCGGAGATCTCACGGGGTTAACTGTCTGAGGTGGCGACCAGGTCGATCCGTCGTCGCGGGTGCCGGACCTGCCCGTCGCTTTGTTGGCACTCTCCAGGGGGGAGTGCCAGAGCCGAGACTATGACCGCGATTAGCACTCGGTCAAGCGGAGTGCCAATGCCGTGCGGCGCGTCGGCGGAATCTCGTCCGCGCCGGGTTCCTGGTGGGCCGGTGTCGCCCCGCCGTCCCGGGGGCTGCCGCCCCCAGATCCCCGCTTCGGCCTGAACGGCCTCGTCCTCACACGCCGGACGGCTGTTTTTCGCCGACCGGCGCCGAAAAGGGCTCTACAGATAGTCCTCCAGCCTCCCCACCGTCAGCCCCCGCTGCTGCACCCTCCGCAGCACCCTCGCCGTGCGTTCCCGCTGGCTGGGGCCCGGCGTCTCGTCCGGGCCGACCAGGATGACGTCGCCGGGGCGCAGGTGGTGTTCGCCGTGGGTGTAGGCGAGCTCGGTCGGGGTCATCGCGGCGCGCCAGAGGACGACCGTGGAGATGCCGCAGTCTGCCGCCGCGCGCAGGGTGGTGGTGTCGTACGCGCCGTACGGCGGGCGGAAGAGCCGGGGGCGCAGGCCGAGGCGGGATCCGAGCCTGTCCTGCTGGCCGCAGATCTCGGCGCGCTGCCCGGCGTACGGCAGTCCGGCCAGCGCGCGGTGGTCGAGGGTGTGGTTCTCGATGCCGGCGCCCAGCCCGTGCAGGCGGGCGAAGTGGCCGTAGCCGGGGCCGACGGCGCTGTCGGTGAGGAACATGCTGACCGGCAGCCGGAGTTCGCGGACCATGGCGACGAAGCGGGGGTCCTTCTCGGCGCCGTCGTCGTAGGTGAGGAAGACGACCCGGTCGCGGGTGGGGACGTGGTCCAGGACGCGGGGCAGGGCGGCACGGTCCCCGGTTCGCGGGCCGAGGGGGAGGGCGCGGGCGGCGGGCTGCGGAGGGCGGGCGAGGGGCTCGGTCAGGCCCCAGCGGCGGTAGGTCCGGTCGGGGGCGGGCCCGTGCGGGTGCACTCCCTCGGCGGCCTTCTTGCCGAGGCGTTCGATGGGGTCGACGGACTGGGCGCAGCCGGTGAGGAGGAGGGCCGAGGCGAGGAGGGCGCCGGCGTACCGGACCGGGCGCCGCCCGCGGCCGGCTCTCCCGCGCACCGCCCCCGGCCTCACAGGTAGTCCTCCAGGCGGGCCACGGCGTAGCCCTCGCGCGTGACCTTGTTCAGGAAGCGGCGCATGTCGTCGACCATCGTGCCGTTCCAGTCGGAGCGGCCGCGGAAGTGGGTGAGGACGATGTCGCCGCGGCGCATCTTCTGGTCGTCCTCGCGGTACTCCCAGTGGTCGACGTAGACCTCCTCGTTCCAGATCGGCGCGTACCTGATGCCGCAGGCCTTGGCGGCGCGCAGGGTGTCCTGGTTGTAGTTGCCGTAAGGGGGCCGGAAGACCGTCGGGCGCCGGCCGAACTGCTTCTTCATGATGTCCTGCATGCCGCAGATCTCGTGCTTCTGGTCCTCGTAGGACAGGCCCGGCAGGTAGGGGTGGTGCAGGGTGTGGTTGTCGAGGGTGTGGCCGTAGGACTGCATCGTGCGGAAGTAGCCGTAGTCGTCCTTGACCAGGTAGTTGCTGAGGAAGGCGGTGTAGGGGATCTTCAGGTCCTGCATCATCCGCAGGAACCTCGGGTCCTTCTCCGAGCCGTCGTCGATGGTGAGGAAGACGATCTTCTGCTTGGTGGGGATCGTGGTGAAGACCGGGGGCAGGTCCCAGTCCTCCTGGTGGTCCACCTCGAAACCGGCCCGGGCGGCGATCTCCGGTTTGTTCCTGGGCGGCGGGGGCGGTGCCAGGGGGACCCGGGCCAGGCCCCAGCGCCGGGCGGCGGCGACCAGGCGGGCGTGTTCGGCGGCCTGGCGGGCATGTTCGGCGGCCTGGCGGTCCTGGGGACTCAGGACCTGCACGGGGCCGCCCTGGGCGGGCGCGGGGCGAGTCGCGTCGGAGGAGCCGGCGCAGCTGGACAAAAGGGCGGAACAGGCCAGGGCGGCGGCTCCGCAGCCGAGAGTGAGACGCCCACACCTGACCCGATTTTTATCTTTTTGTACGACTACTCGCATAGTGCCGGATCCTCCCAGGCCAGAGCCCGGAGCCCGGGCCGACACCGCCGCCGGAAGGCGCACGATCCACCGGCTGGCCCACAATGACCCGGTGAACGACCTCGCTCTCCTCCTCACCCCCGAAGGCCGTGCCCTCCTCGACGAGGTCCGCGACACCGCCCCGGCCGACGAACTCGCCGTCGCCACCCGGCTGCGCCGCGACCACCCCGCCGAGCTGGTGTCGGCCGCGCTCGGCCAGGCCCGGCTGCGGCAGCGGGC
Organism: Streptomyces sp. NPDC001153; assembly: GCF_053598315.1. Taxonomy (NCBI): domain Bacteria; kingdom Bacillati; phylum Actinomycetota; class Actinomycetes; order Kitasatosporales; family Streptomycetaceae; genus Streptomyces; species Streptomyces sp. NPDC001153. The sequence goes on along the minus strand of NZ_JBSFJZ010000016.1, from coordinate 28,453 downwards.
GGCGGCGAAGTTCGGGGCGGCGGACGCGGGGCGGATGTTCTTCACGCCGAACGGGGTCGAGCAGTCGACGCGGACGAGTGTGGCGACGTACCGCGCGCAGCGGCTCAGGGGCCTCGGCGTGACCTCCGTGGCCGACCTGTGCTGCGGGATCGGCGGGGACGCGATCGCGTTCGCCCGGGCGGGGATCCGGGTGCTGGCCGTGGACCGCGATCCGGTGACCGCCGCCGTGGCGCGGGCGAACGCCGAGGCGCTGGGGCTGGGCGAGCTGGTCGAGGTGCGCGAGGCGGATGTCACTCGGGTGGACACGGGCGGGTACGACGCCGTGTTCGTGGACCCCGCCCGGCGGGGCGGGCGGGGAAGGATCTTCGATCCGGAGGCGTACTCGCCGCCCCTGTCCTGGGCGGTCGAGGCCGCCCGCACGGCACCCCGCGCGGCCCTGAAGGTGGCGCCGGGCATCCCGCACGAGGCGGTGCCCGACGACGCCGAGGCCGAGTGGATCTCGGACGGCGGAGACGTGAAGGAGGCCGTGGTGTGGTTCGGCACCGAGCCGGGCGCGGTGCGCGCCACCCTGCTGCCCGGGCCGCGCACCCTCCTCGGCGAGGGGCTGCCCGACCCGGAGGTCCGGCCGGTGGGGCGCTATCTGTACGAGCCCGACGGCGCCGTCATCCGCGCCCATCTGGTCGCCGAGGTGGCGCAGCACCTGGACGGCGGCCTGATCGACCCCACCATCGCCTACGTCACCGCCGACGAACCGCACCCCACCCCGTACGCCTCCGCCTACGAGATCACCGACCATCTCCCGTTCAACGTCAAGAAGTTGAAGGCCCTGCTGCGGGAGCGCGAGGTCGGCACGCTGACCGTGAAGAAGCGCGGGTCGGCCGTCGAGCCGGAGGAACTGCGCAGGAAGGTCAAGCCGCAGGGGCCGAACGCGGCGACCGTGTTCCTCACCCGGGTCGCGGGGGCGCCGGCCATGCTGATCGGGGCGCCCGCGCCGCTGTGACCCCTCAGTGATCGGCGAGGGAACGGATTCTCGTCAGCAACAGCTGCCGCTCGCGTTCGTTGCGGGCCAGGCCGGCCGCGCGCTCGAACTCCGCGCGGGCCTCCGCCGTACGGCCGAGGCGGGCGAGGAGATCGCCGCGGACGCTGGGCAGCAGGTGGTAGTCGCGCAGGGCGGGTTCGGCGGTCAGGGCGTCCACGAGCTTCAGGCCCTCGGCCGGGCCGTCGGCCATCGACACGGCGACCGCGCGGTTCAGCTCGACCACCGGTGACGGGGCGCGGGTGGCCAGCAGGCCGTACAGGGTGGCGATGGCACGCCAGTCGGTCTCCTCGTAGCGGTGGGCGTGCGCGTGGCACGCGGCGATGGCCGCCTGGAGGGCGTACGGGCCCGGGGCACCGGTCGCTGTGGCGCCGGCCCGGTCCAGCGCGCGGATGCCGCGGGCGATGAGCATGCGGTTCCAGCGGCGGCGGTTCTGGTCCTTCAGCAGCACCGGCTCGCCGCCCGGACCGGTGCGGGCGGCCGTGCGGGACGCCTGGAACTCCAGCAGCGCGGTCAGACCGTGCACCTCCGGCTCCTTGGGCATCAGCGCGGACAGGACGCGGGCCAGGCGCAGCGCGTCCTCGCACAGGCCGGGGCGCAGCAGATCGTCGCCCGCGGTGGCCGCGTAGCCCTCGTTGAAGATCAGGTAGATGACGTCCAGGACGGAGCCGAGGCGGGCCTCGCGGTCGGGGCCGTAGGGCACCTCGAAGGCGACGTTCTGCTTCGCCAGGGTGCGTTTGGCGCGGACGATGCGCTGGGCGATCGTCGGCTCCGGGACGAGGTAGGCCCGGGCGATCTCGGCCGTGCTCAGGCCGCCGAGCAGGCGCAGGGTGAGCGCGGTGCGGGCCTCGGGCGACAGCACCGGGTGGCAGGCGGTGAAGACGAGCCGGAGCAGATCGTCGTCGATGTCGTCCGGGTCGGCGGGCTCGTCGTACGACGGCGGGGCCGTCTCCAGGTCCCGGCCGATCTCCTGCAGCTTGCGGGCGTAGGTCTCGCGGCGCCGGATCAGGTCGACGGCGCGGTGCCGGGCGGTCGCCATGAGCCAGGCGCCGGGGTTGCCGGGCACGCCGTCGCGGGGCCATTGCTCCAGGGCGGCGACCAGCGCGTCCTGCGCCAGTTCCTCGGCGATGCCGACGTCCCGCACGATCCGGGCGACGCCGGCGATGACCCGGGGCGACTCCAGGCGGAAGACGGTCTCGATCGTGTGCGCGGCGGTGGGCGCCGCGGTGGGCTGTGGTTCCACAGCCCACCATGCAACACCGCCGTACGGCACGGCGCCAGGCACTCAGCCCTCGGCGATCTCCCGCACCTCACAGGTCACGGTCCAGAAGTCCTCGTGGACCTGCAGGAACCGCTTGGTCCACTCCAGGGCCTCGGCCTTGTCCTTGCACTGCATGAGGGCGTAGCCGCCGACGGCCTCCTTGGTCTCGGTGAACGGCCCGTCGGTGACGGAGATCCTGCCGCCCTCCCAGCGCACCCGGGTGCCCTCGGCGGACGGGGTGAGCCCGGCGGTGTCGAGCATGACGCCGGCCTTGGTGACCTCCTCGATCAGCTCGCCCATCCGCTGCATCAGCTCGGGGCTGGGGCCCTCGGCGGGCGCGGAGGACTCGTCGATGCGCACGAGCGACAGGTAGCGGGGCATGGTGACTCCTTCGGTCGGGCGGCGGGGTCTCTTCCCCGCCGCTCACCCGTGCGTCGAACGGGAGGCACCCGGATCGACACGCTCGCCGAAGATTTTTCCGGCGGATTTTTCCGACGAACCTGTCCGGTCCTCGTCGGGGCCGTACCGGCTCAGCGCAGGGACGCCCACAGCTCGGTCGCCGCGGGCTCCTTCGCGATCACCCGGTTGGGGTCGGAGGGGGCGGTGACGACCGGCATCATCACCGTCCTCACATGGTCGGCCGTGAGGCCCTTCAGGCTCTGGCCGAGCCGCATCAGCTCGCTCAGGGAGTCCAGGCCGGTGTCGGTGGTGAGGCTCGCGGTGACCGCGTCGGCGACCCGGTACAGCTTGGCCGGGTCCGTGAGCAGGTCGGTGCCGGCCATCTGCTCCAGCAGGTCCTTGACCAGCATCTGTTGCAGTCCTATGCGGCCGAGGTCGCTGCCGTCGCCTATGCCGTGCCGGGTGCGGGCGAGCGCGAGGGCCTGGGTGCCGTTCAGATGGTGGCCGCCGGCCCGCAGGTGCAGATGGCTGTAGTCGTCGTCGATGTCCTGCGTGGTGGTGACGTCGACCCCGCCGAGCGCGTCGACCAGCTTGGCGAAACCGGAGAAGTCGATCTCGATGTAGTGGTCCATGCGGACGTTCGTGATCGACTCCACGGTCTTCACCGCGCACACCGGCCCGCCCACCTCGTAGGCGGTGTTGAACATCGCGCCGTACGCCTGCGCCGTCGAGCCGCCGGAGGCGAGCGGGCAGGACGGGCGGGTGACGAGGGTGTCGCGGGGGATGCTGACGACGGTGGCCTTCGTACGGCCCGCGTCGATGTGCACGACCATCGCCGTGTCCGAGCGGGCTCCGGAGCTGTCGCCGCCGCCGAGCTCCTTGTTGGCCTTGCCGCTGCGCGAGTCCGAGCCGAGGACCAGGATGTTCAGGGAGCCGGTCGGCAGCGGGGAGGCGGTGGCCGCCGGGGCGATCACCGCCCTCGCCGGGCGGTCGTCGCCGAGCGCGCTGTTGATGTCGACGCCCTTGATGTTGTGGTTGAGATGCCAGTACGCATAGCCGGCCACGGCCGTGCCCAGCACCAGGAATCCCGCCAGAGTGAGGCCGACGGCCTTCAGCGCTCCCGACCGCCGGCCCACTCGTCTGCCCGCGTCGCCTTGCTCCTCTTGTCGCGTCACGGTCAGGAACGTAAGTCCGAATTATTAGGGGACTGTTAGCGGAAGCTGCGAGAACCCGCTTTCTTGGGAAATTCTCATCCCAACGCCGCCCCGTAAGCCGGGGAAAGCCATCCGAAAGTTTCGGTCAGCCAACCGATTTGCTTCGGGGCAGTGTGGGGGGGCGCCCACCTCATCCGTCACACGGCCGCGGGCGAGGCCGTGCTGCTGCGGACGACAAGGCTGGTCGCGAGCTCCACCCGGGTCGCCGCCCGGTCCTGCCGCTCGCGCCCCAGCTCCAGCACCAGCCGGGCGGCGGCCTCGGCCATCTCGGTCAGCGGCTGCCGTACGGTCGTCAGCGGCGGGCCGACCCAGCGGGCCACCGGCAGATCGTCGAAGCCGACCACACTGAGGTCCTCCGGGATGCGCAGGCCCAGCTCACGAGCGGCCTCGTACAGCCCGAGCGCCTGCAGGTCGTTGCCCGCGAACACGGCCGTCGGCCGGTCGGGGCGGCGCAGCAGCCGCAGACCCAGGCGGTAGCCGGCGTCGTGGTGGAAGTCGCCGGCCACGATCAGCGAGGGGTCGACGGGCAGGCCGGCCGTCTCCAGGGCGGCGCGGTAGCCGTCGACGCGGGCCCGGCTGCACATCATCCTCGACGGGCCGCTGATCGCGCCGATCCGGGTGTGGCCGAGCTCGACCAGATGGCGGGTGGCGGCGAGTCCGCCCTGCCAGTTGGTGGCGCCGATGGACGGCACGTCCGGGCCGGGGTCGCCCGCCGGGTCCATCACCACGAACGGGATGGAGCGGCTGGTCAGCAGGGCCCGCTGGGACTCGTCGAGCCCGGACAGCACCAGCACCACGCCGTGCGGGCGGCGCGCGGCCACCTGGTCGGCCCAGGTACGGCCCGGGGTGAGCCGGCCGGCCGACTCGGACAGCACGACGCTCAGTCCGGCGTCCCGGGCCACGTTCTCCACGCCCCGGATGACCTCCAGCGCCCAGGCGCTCTCCAGCTCGTGGAAGACCAGGTCGATCAGCGGGGAGCGGGACGCCTCGGCGCGGCGGCGCCGGTAGCCGTGGGCGCGCAGGAGCTCCTCGACCCGGGTGCGGGTCGCGGGGGCGACATCGGCACGGCCGTTGAGCACCTTCGAAACAGTCGGAGCCGACACCCCGGCCGCACGGGCGATTTCGGCGAGGGTCGCCGTCTGCGTTTCTGCGGGCTTCGAAGGCTTCATGCCCGCGATCGTATCCCCGCCGTTACCCCTTGACGAAGGTCTGTGCGCGCCATAGGTTCCCGGAACATTCGATATCTCTAGCGAAACATTCGATACCATTCGTGAGCGACAGTCAGAGTGACGGGAGTTCCATGACCACCGCTCCTTGGCGCGACCCCGCCCTGCCCGCCGACGCGCGCGTGACCGACCTGCTCGCCCGGATGACCCTTCAGGAGAAGGCCGCCCAGCTGTACGGCGTGTGGGTGGGCGCCGCCACGGACGGCGACGGCGTGGCCCCCCTGCAGCGCGAGATGACCGCCGACGTCGACTGGGACGAGCTGATCACCCACGGCCTCGGCCAGCTGACCCGCTCCTTCGGCACCGCCCCCGTGGACCCGGCCCTCGGCGCCCGGGCCCTGGCCCGCGCCCAGCGCCGGATCGCCGCCGCCGGCCGCTTCGGCATCCCGGCCGTCGCCCACGAGGAGTGCCTGGCCGGGTTCACCGCCTGGCGCGCGACGGCCTACCCGGTGCCGCTCGCCTGGGGCGCGGCCTTCGACCCGGCGCTGGTGGAGGAGATGGGCCGGCGCATCGGCCACGACCTGCGCGCGTCCGGCGTCCACCAGGGCCTCGCCCCCGTCCTGGACGTGGTCCGCGACCCGCGCTGGGGGCGGGTGGAGGAGACGATCGGCGAGGACCCGTACCTGGTCGGCACGATCGGCACGGCGTATGTACGCGGCCTGGAGTCGGCCGGGGTCGTCGCCACGCTCAAGCACTTCGCCGGGTACGCGTCCTCGGCGGGCGCCCGCAATCTGGCGCCGGTCCGGGCGGGCGTACGGGAGTTCGCGGACCTCACCCTTCCCCCCTTCGAGATGGCGCTGCGCGAGGGCGGGGCCCGTTCGGTGATGGCGGCCTACACCGAGACCGACGGCGTGCCCGCCTCCGCCGACCCTCGCCTGCTGACCGAGCTGCTGCGCGAGGAGTGGGGCTTCACCGGCACGGTGGTCGCCGACTACTTCGGCATCGGGTTCCTTCAGAGCCTGCACCGGGTCGCGGCGGACGAGGCGGAGGCGGCGCACCGGGCGCTGGCCGCGGGCATCGACGTCGAGCTGCCGACCGTGAAGTGCTACGGCACCCCGCTCGTCACCGCCGTACGCGAGGGACGAGTCCCGGAGTCGCTGGTGGACCGGGCGGCCCGCCGCGTGCTGCTGCAGAAGTGCGAGCTGGGCCTGCTGGACCCGGACTGGCGGCCGGAGCCGCGGGGCACGGTGGACCTGGACTCGGCGGAGAACCGGGCCGTGGCCCGGCGGCTGGCCGAGGAGTCGGTGGTGCTGCTGGACAACCCCGGCGGGCTGCTGCCGCTGGCCCCCGGCACCCGGATCGCGGTGGTCGGCCCGCGCGCGGCGGACCCGCTCGCCATGCTCGGCTGCTACTCCTTCCCCGCCCACGTCCTCACCCACCACCCCGGCGTCCCGCTCGGCATCGGGATCCCCACGGTCCTGGACGCCCTGCGCACCGAACTCCCGGACGCCAAGGTCACGTTCTCCGAGGGCTGCGGCGTCTCGGACCCGGACACGAGCGGCTTCGCGGAGGCGGTGGCGCGGGCGGCGGAGGCGGACGTGTGCGTGGCGGTGCTCGGCGACCGGGCGGGCCTGTTCGGCCGGGGCACCTCGGGCGAGGGCTGTGACGTGACCGACCTCCAACTCCCGGGAGTGCAGGGGGAGTTGCTGGACCGGCTGGTGGCGACGGGAGTCCCGGTGGTGCTGGTCCTGCTCACCGGGCGGCCGTACGCCCTGGGCCGCTGGCACGGCCGGCTCGGCGCGGTCGTCCAGGCCTTCTTCCCGGGCGAGGAGGGGGGACCCGCGGTGGCCGGGGTGCTGTCCGGCCGGGTGAACCCCTCAGGGCGGCTCCCGGTGAGCGTGCCGCGCGTGCCCGGCGGCCAGCCCTGGACCTACCTCCAGCCCCCGCTGGGCCTGGCCGGAGAGGTCAGCAGCCTGGACCCGACCCCGCTGTACCCGTTCGGCCACGGCCGCTCGTACACGACATTCACCTGGGAGGACGTCCGCGCCCCCGGGGCCGAGATCCCGACCGACGGCTCGTACGACCTCTCCGTCACCGTCCGCAACACCGGAGACCGCGCGGGCGCCGAGGTCGTCCAGCTGTATCTGCACGACCCGGTGGCGAGCGTGACCCGGCCCGACGTACGGCTGATCGGGTACCAGCGGGTGGAACTGCCGCCGGGCGTGTCCCGCCGGCTGACCTTCCGCTTCCACGCCGACCTGTCCTCGTTCACGGACCGCACGGGGGCACGGGTGGTGGAGCCGGGCGCGCTGGAGCTGCGGCTGGCCGCGTCGAGCACGGACGTACGGCACCGGGTGCGGCTGCGGCTGACGGGGCCGGTCCGGGCGGTCGGGCCCGGGCGGCGACTGCGGTGCGATGTGGTGGTGTCCCAGGGAACCGATTGAACCTCAGGGGGCGGGTGGAACGTATTGAGTCACGGCGAAGCACAGCGAACGTGCTTTCGCAAGACCCCTGACACGGGCGTTCAGGATGCTTTCAGGTTGCCCCTGACAGGGTCGTTGATCACCTGACACCCCCCACAGGAGCAACCTTGACGTCCGTGACGACCACGAAATCCGTCATGAAGAAGCTGCCCGAGGTCACCCTCGCGTTCTGGATCATGAAGATCGCGGCGACGACCCTGGGCGAGACCGCGGGCGACCTGTTCGCGCAGACCCTCAAACTCGGCTATTTCCTCACCACCATCGCCCTGTTCCTGGTCTTCGTGGTGACGCTGGTGGTCCAGCTGCGCTCCGCGCACTACAACCCGTTCTTCTACTGGACCGTGATCCTGTCGACCTCCATGGCCGGCACCACCATGTCCGACTTCATGAACCGGGACGCCAGCGAGAAGTACCTCGCGAACGGCGCGACACGCCTCGGCTGGGGCCCGCAGGGGCTCGGCCTCGGCTACCCGGAGGGCGCCGCGATCCTGATCTCGATCCTGCTGCTGATCTTCCTCGGCTGGAAGCTGAGCGGGATGACCTTCCAGATCACCGAGATCGTCACCTTCCGGGGCGAGGCCCTGTTCTGGTCGGCGATCCTCGTCTCCAACACCCTCGGCACCTCGATGGGCGACTTCCTGTCCGACAGCTCGGGCCTGGGCTATCTGGGCGGCGCGTCCCTGGTGACCGGCCTCCTCCTGGTCCTCTTCGCCCTGATGAAGGTCCCGGCGGTGCCGAACGTCCTGCTCTTCTGGATCGCCTTCGTGCTGACCCGCCCGCTGGGCGCCACGGCCGGCGACTTCCTGACCAAGCCGGTCGCCAAGGGCGGCCTGGACCTGGGGACGGCCGGTTCCTCGGCGGTGCTGCTCGCGGTGCTGTTCGGGCTGATGGGATACGCGCAGGTGAAGGAACGGCGGGCCGCGGCCCACGCTTTCGGCGGCCCCGAGGCGGCGGCGGTCCAGCCCGAGGAGGCCGGGCGCCGGTAACGCGAAACCCCGCCCGCGGATCACCGGGGGCGGGGTTTTCATGGAGCGCCGGGCAGGCCTTGCACCTGCATCTCCCCGCAGGAAGCGGGGCGTCTTTCCTTGGACCACCAACGCACTGCGATCTGGCCGGTTTTCCGTTTCCGGTTTCCTGCCGTTCGCTGTGTGATGATCATAGCGCAGGCCGGGGGGATCTTGGCAACTCAGCCGTCGGCCACCGACTCGAACCGCCAGCGGTGCACCGGACGCGTCACCACCTCCTCCGCAGGCTCCGGCAGTTCGGGGATCCCGGCGTCGTACGGCGCGTCCCACCAGGTGATGACCAGGACGCGGTCCTGCGGCGCGCGCAAGGTCTCGCGGCGCAACGGCTCCGGGTCCAGCGGCTGTTCCCGCACCCAGGCCAGCAGTTCCTCGCCCCGGCCCTCGACGGCCCGGGCCTCCCACATCAGCGCCACGGTCACGAGTACAGGTTCTCCTTGCTGACCTCGTGCACATGGTCGTGGTCGCCGGGGACGTGCGGGTCCGTGACCGGCAGGGAGGAGTCGGCCGACAGGTCCCAGCCGGAGGCGGACCGGTTGCGGGCGACCATCTCGGCGCCGAGCGCGGCCACCATCGCGCCGTTGTCCGTGCACAGCTTGGGGCGCGGGACGCGGAGGCGGATGCCGGCCGCCTCGCAGCGCTCCTGGGCGAGCGCGCGCAGCCGGGAGTTGGCCGCGACGCCGCCGCCGATCATCAGGTGGTCGACGCCCTCGTCCTTGCAGGCGCGGACGGCCTTGCGGGTCAGGACGTCCACGACGGCCTCCTGGAAGGAGGCGGCCACATCGCGGACCGGGACCTCCTCGCCGGCCGCGCGCCTGGCCTCGATCCAGCGTGCCACGGCCGTCTTCAGGCCGGAGAAGGAGAAGTCGTAGGCCGGGTCGCGGGGGCCGGTCAGGCCGCGTGGGAAGGCGATCGCCTCCGGGTCGCCCTCGCGCGCGTACCGGTCGATGACCGGGCCGCCCGGGAAGCCCAGGTTCAGCACCCGGGCGATCTTGTCGAAGGCCTCGCCGGCCGCGTCGTCGATGGTCGAGCCCATCGGCCGGACGTCGGAGGTGATGTCCTCCGACAGCAGCAGGGACGAGTGGCCGCCGGAGACCAGCAGGGCCATCGTCGGCTCGGGCAGCGGGCCGTGCTCCAGCTGGTCGACGCAGATGTGGGAGGCGAGGTGGTTGACGCCGTACAGGGGCTTGCCGAGGGCGTAGGCGTACGCCTTGGCCGCCGAGACGCCGACGAGCAGGGCGCCCGCGAGACCGGGGCCGGCGGTCACGGCGATGCCGTCGAGGTCCCTGGCGCTCACCCCCGCCTGCTGCAGCGCGCGGTCGATGGTCGGGACCATCGCCTCCAGGTGGGCCCGGGACGCCACCTCCGGTACGACACCGCCGAAGCGGGCGTGTTCGTCCACGCTGGAGGCGACGGCGTCCGCCAGCAGGGTGGTGCCGCGGACGATGCCGACGCCGGTCTCGTCGCACGAGGTCTCGATGCCGAGGACGAGAGGTTCGTCAGCCATTGATCTCGGTTCCTTGTACTGAAGAAGGGTCGGTCAGACGCATGACCAGGGCGTCCACATTGCCCGGCTGGTAGTAGCCGCGTCTGAAGCCGATGGGTTCGAAGCCGTAGCGCTCGTAGAGCTTCTGGGCGCGGACGTTGTCGACCCGGCATTCGAGCATGACCTCGGCGCACTCGAAGGCGGTGGCCGCCCTCAGCAGCTCGGTCAGCAGCTGCCCGCCGAGGCCGGTGCCCTGCAGGCCGCGGGCCACGGCGATGGTCTGGATGTCGCCGACCGCGGCGGAGCCGCTGTCGGGTGCAGTGCCGGAGGCGGCGAGCCCGGCGTATCCGACGATCCGGCCGGCCTCCTCCGCCACGACGTACCGCCGGGTCGCCTCGGGACCCCGCGCGTGTGCCAGCTCGGACCAGAACATGCCCCGGGACCAGGCGTCCTCGGGGAACAGGTCCTTCTCCAGCTCCAGGACCGGGTCGATGTCCCACCAGCGCATCTCGCGCAGTCGTACGGTCACTTCGGGGTGACCACCTTGTAGTTCTTGGGCACCTGCGCGTCCGGGCGGCGCAGGTACAGCGGCCGGGGTGCGGGCAGTTCCTCGCCGGCGGCCAGCTTCTCCGCGGCGAGCGAGGCGAGGGCGGCGGCGGAGACGTGCTCGGGCTCGTGGGCGCTCGGGAACGTGTCCGGGTAGAGCAGCGCGCCCGCGCCCACCGAGGGCAGACCCGCGACCTGCCCGGCGATGTCGGCCGGCCGGTCGACAGCCGGGTCGGTCAGCCGGGTGCGGGAGTCGGCGTACGTCGCCCAGTAGACCTCCTTGCGCCGGGCGTCGGTCGCCACGACGAAGGGGCCCTTCTCGATGTCGGCGGCGTAGGCGAGGCCGTCCAGCGTGCACACGCCGTGGACGGGGACGCCGAGCGCCAGACCGAAGGTGTCGGCGGTCATGAGGCCGACGCGCAGGCCGGTGTAGGGGCCGGGGCCGATGCCGACGACGATGCCGGTGACGGCGTCCAGTCCGAGCCCGGCCTCGGCGAGCACACGGTCCACGGCCGGCAGCAGCAGCTCTCCGTGCCGGCGCGCGTCCACCTGACTCGACGAGGCGATGACGTCCGTGCCGTCGTGCAGCGCGACGGTGACGGCGGGTGTTGCGGTATCCAGAGCGAGCAAGAGCACGCGAACAGCCTACGGCGCCCGCGCCGCGTGCATGGCCGTCCGGGGCGGACGGTCACTGACTGCTACGGTCTGTACGAAGTACGACATATCGCATGAGACACAGCGCACGAGTACACAGCGCACGAGGCAGGGCGCACGAGGCAGAGGTGAGCGCACGTGGCAGGGACCAGCTCGGCGATCGTGGCCGGCCTCACCGCGGCGGCCCTCGGAGCCGTCGGCTTCCTCGCCTTCCAGGCCCGGGCGAACGTACCGGCGAGCCTGAGCGGCAGGCCCGGCCCGAACGCGGCCGCGGTGACCGCCACGGCACACCGGCACAGCCCGACCGCGGTGCCGGGCGGGTCCGGTACGGGTGAACGGGTCGTGTACTCGGTGGACGACGACCGGGTCTGGCTGGTCGACACCGGGAACCGGCTGGAGCGCAGCTTCAAGGTCGACCCCGGCACGGTCGACCCTCCGCCGGGCATGTACTGGGTCACGTCCCGGTCGAGCGCGACCACCGGCACGGACGGGGTTCCCGTCGAGCATGTGGTCCGGTTCACCAGCGTGGACGGGATCGCGATCGGGTTCAGCGCGGCGGTCGCTCCGCGGACGGCTGCCGGTCCGAAGGTGCGGACCGGGGGGATTCGGGAGAGCCGGGCCGACGGGGATGCGATGTGGATGTTCGCGACGATCGGGGTGCGGGTGGTGGTCGTGCGTTAAGCCGCCGCTCGTGGGTCCCGCGAGGTGTCCTCGGGCGTGTGCGGCGCCTCTTTGGGACGCGGGCGCTCCTCAGGGGCCCGGGGTGGACGGGAGACCGCCTTCGCCGCCTCGCATGACGCCAAGAGGTCGCGCATGGACACGGCGGTGGAACCGGACTCGGTCATGGGACGCCTCCTGACGTGCGGGGGCGGGCGTAGTTAGGTACGCCTAACTACGGGCTGGACACCATGTGACCACGCCCGGGACGTTCCGCGCAACATGTTGCCGACGGCCTGTCGGAATCCTGGCGCTCAGGCTGCGAGCGTCTCCAGGCCCGCGTCCGCCCAGCGCTCCCCCAGCCCCGTGACGGTGACGTGCCGTACCTCGTCCGTGGTGTCGCCGACGGAGCGGTGGATGACGACCTGGAGCCGGTCCTCGGTCAGCTCCTCGACCTTGCCCTCGCCCCACTCCACGACGATCACCGAGTCGGGCAGCGAGACGTCGAGGTCGAGGTCCTCCATCTCGTCCAGGCCGCCGCCGAGCCGGTAGGCGTCCACGTGGACCAGGGGCGGGCCGTCGCCGAGGGAGGGGTGAACCCGGGCGATCACGAAGGTCGGGGAGGTGACCGCGCCACGCACGCCGAGCCCCTCGCCGAGCCCGCGGGTCAGCGTGGTCTTGCCCGCGCCGAGCTCACCGCTGAGCATCACCAGGTCACCCGCGCGCAGCAGCTTGGCCAGCCTGCGGCCCAGTTCCCGCATCTGCTCGGGCGCGGTGATCGTGAGCCGGGTCTCAGCGGGGTTCTGCGGTGCTGCTGGTGCTTCCATAGCCCATAACCGTAGCTCCTGCGGGTACCGCACCCGCCCGGGTGAGCAGGTCGGCGAGGCGGTCGGTGACCACTTCCGGGTGTTCCAGCATCACCAGGTGCCCGGCGTCCGGGACGAGGACCAGCTCGGCCTCGGGCAGCAGGTCGGCTATGGCCTCGCTGTGCTCGCTGGGCGTGACCAGGTCCTGGACACCGGCCAGGACCAGCACGGGCATGTCCCGGAAACAGGCGAGGGCCTCGGTCTTGTCGTGGTCGGTGAAGGCCGGGTAGAACTCGGCGACCACGTCGATCGGCGTGGACTCGATCATCCGCTCCGCGAACCGTTCGACGGCCGGATCGACGTCCCGCCCCGCGAACGAGTAGCGCTTGATGATCCCGGCGAACAGGTCGGCGGTGGCCCGGCGCCCCTTCTCCACCAGCTCCGCCTGCTGCCCGAGCGCCTTCAGCACTCCGGGCAGGATCCGGCGCACGGCGTTGACGCCGGCGAGCGGCAGCCCGAAGTTGACCTCGCCGAGCCGCCCGGACGAGGTACCGACGAGGGCGGTGGCGACGACCCGCTCCGCGATCAGCTCGGGGAAGTGGGCGGCGAGCGCCATGATCGTCATGCCGCCCATCGAGTGGCCGACCAGCACGACCGGGCCCTCCGGTGCGGCGGCGTCGAGGACGGCCTTCAGATCGCGGCCGAGCTGGTCGATGGTGACCGGCACCCGGTCCCGGGTCTGGGCCACGCCCCGCCCGGAGCGGCCGTGGCTGCGCTGGTCCCAGTGCACGGTGCGCACGACCCCGCGCAGGGCCGCGCGCTGGAAGTGCCAGGAGTCCTGGCTGAGGCAGTAGCCGTGGCAGAAGACGACGGTGACCGGGGCGGGGGCCTTACGGCCGAACAGCCGGCGCCGGCGCGGGGAGACGTTCGGGCCCGGGTCGGGCTCGACCTCGTCGACCTCGTAGTACAGCTCGGTGCCGTCGTCGGCGATCGCCTTGCCGGGGGTGCCGCGCAGGGTGCCGTAGGGGCCCGCGGAGTCCAGCGCGAGCCGGGCCTTCCTGCGCATCCCGCGCCCCACCGTCATCCGCTCTATGGCGACGCCGGCCGCCGCACCCGCGGCGATCACCCCTATCGCGGCACCGGCGATGCCGGTCGCTTTGCGCCAGCTGCCGACCGCCCCCGCGGCGGAGGCGGCCGCCGAGGCGACGACGTCCGCCACGGCCTCGGCACTGCTCTCGCTCACGTACCGCTCCTCTTCGCCGTACTGCAGTTCGCTGGGTTGGTGCGACGATGGTGCCTGTGCTCCGGCGGTAACAGGTATGACCGGAGTTACACGTGATCCCGGTCGCGCGCCCCCAACGGGTTACCCGGGTCCTTCCCCGTTCGCATGGACACGGTCACATGAACGCGTCACACGGACGCGTCACATGGGCGCCGCCGCTCGGACGCCGTCACACGGACCCGTTCACATAGACGCGCGGAACCCGGGTTCCGATGCGCGTGACGATTTCGTATGCAATCGTGCCGCAGGCCTGCGCCCAGTCCTCGGCGGTGGGCTCACCGCGGTCACCGGGCCCGAACAGCACGGCCTCGCTGCCCACCGCGGGCTCGTCGCCGCCCAGGTCCACCACGAACTGGTCCATGGCCACCCGGCCGGCGACCGTGCGCCACTTGCCGTCGACCAGCACCGGACCGGTGCCGGAGGCGTGCCGGGGGATGCCGTCCGCGTAGCCCACCGGCACCAGGCCGAGCGTGGTCTCGCCGGGCGTGACGTAGTGGTGGCCGTAGCTGATGCCGTGCCCGCCGGGTACGTGCTTGACCAGGGCCAGCGAGGCGCTGAGCGTCATCACCGGGCGCAGCCCGAAGTCGGCCGGGGTGCCCAGCTCCGGGCTGGGTGAGATGCCGTACAGGGCGATACCCGCGCGGACCAGGTCGAAGTGGGTCTCGGGCAGGGTGAGGGTGGCGGGCGAGTTGGCGATGTGCCGCACCTCGGGGCGCACCCCCTGCTGCTCGGCGTACGCCAGCATCTCCCGGAAGCGGCCGAGCTGGGCGGCGATGGAGGGATGGCCGGGCTCGTCGGCGCAGGCGAAGTGCGACCACAGCCCGGTGACCTTCACCAGCCCCTCGGCCTCGGCGCGCAGGGACTCGGCGACCAGCTCGGCCCAGTCCGCCCCGGGCTGGCAGCCGTTGCGGCCGAGCCCGGTGTCGGCCTTGAGCTGCACGCGCGCGTGCCGCCCGGCCTCCCTGGCCGCCGCGACGACCTCGCGCAGCGCCCACATACCGCTCACCGACACGTCGATGCCGGCCTCGATCGACTGCCGCCAGGGGCCGCCCGGCACCCACAGCCAGCACAGGAGGGGATCCTGCAGTCCGGCCGCGCGCAGCGCGAGGGCCTCCTCGGGCGTGGCCGTGCCGAGCCAGGTCGCGCCCGCCGCCAGGGCCTCGCGGGCGCAGGCCGCCGCCCCGTGGCCGTAGCCGTCGGACTTGACCACGGCCATCAGGGCCGCGCCCGGCGTCCGGGCACGCAGGGCGCGCACATTGGCCCGCAGGGCGCCCAGATCGATCTCGGCGCGGGCGCGCAGGGGGGCGGTCGGCACAGTCGCAGTCTCACTCATCGCGCCCCCAGTCTCTCAGAGGGCCGTCAGGGCCCCGGTCGCAGTCTCGGGAACTCAGGTACCCGGCCGCTTCCCCCATACGTAGACGTGGTCGCCCTTCTTCAGAACGTCCCACAGTCTGGCGGCGTCGCCGAGTGTCAGGTTGACGCAGCCGTAGGAGCCGACGGTGGTGTAGATGCTGCCGTAGACGGCGTGGAAGGCCTCGCCGCCGTCGAAGAACTGGGCGTACGGCATGGGCTGGTCGTACAGGGTCGACCAGTGGTTCTTGTGCCGCCAGTAGATGGTGTGCCAGCCCTTGCGCGTGAGATGCCCCGTGCGCCCGCTGCGCATGGGCACGGGCCCGAACTCCACCTCGGAGCCCTTCTGGACCCAGGTGAGCTGACGGTCCAGATCGACACAGGCGACCTTGTACGACCGGACGGGGCACTTCCTGGCGGCGTTCGGGTTCTTCCTCGCCGAGACGAGCATCATGGTCGACCAGGTGACGGGCCCGGCGAAGCCGATGGCGGGCTTGATCTTGTACTTGAGCTGGAAGGCGCGGACGGCCTTGCAGTCGGCGGCGGACTGCTTCCCGTCGACCTTCAGCTTCAGCCACTTCTCCACCTGCCGCTGATAGGGCCCGGCCTGCTTGCTGCACGTCGCCTTGCCGACGGCGTCGGCGAGCGGCACGTACTCGATGAGGTCGTACGTCCCCGGCGCCGCGGGCTCGGGTTCCACGGCGTCCTCCTGGGCGCTGGGCGTGTACACCTTCGGCGGCAGCGCCTGGTCGGGCGTGTCGATCTGCCAGGGCCGGCCCGGCCCGGGGGCGACACCGGGGACCAGCTCGGGGGCGGGGGCAGGGGCGGGGGGCACGGGAGCGCCGGCCGCGGGGGCGCCGGCCGCCGAGGAGGCCATGGCGGTGCCGGCCGCCGGGAGAGCCGTCGCGGTGGCGAGCAGCACCGCGACACCTCTGGACGCGATTCGTCTGCTGATCATGCGATCAGCCAAGCGTGGGGCTCCGCCGGATCAGCGGTGCCGCGCGGGAGGGTCACCCCGGGGGGTGGACCTGGGTACGCCGGTGGTCGTCAGGGTGCGGCTGCGCGGGTGGGGGCGGCGGCTTCGAGGCGCCGCCGCCCCTGCGGGCAGTCGTGCCGCGCCGCAGCACCGGTCCCCCCTGTCGGCTACAGCGCGCGCACGTCCCTCCAGGCCTCCGGAATCTGTTCGGCCACGTCATGCGCCCCCGCCGGCGCCCCGTTCGCCGCGAACCTCCCCGCCAGGCCGTGCAGATACGCCGCCGCGCTCCCCGCGTCCAGCGCGGACAGGCCCGCCGCCAGCAGCGACCCGGCGAGGCCCGACAACACGTCACCGCTGCCCGCCGTGGCCAGCCAGGAGGTCCCCGTGGCGTTCACCCGCACGGCCCCGCCCCCGGCGTCGGCGACCAGGGTCGTGGAGCCCTTCAACAGCACCGTCGCCCGGTACGCCGCCGCCAGCTCCCGTACCGCGGCCAGCCGGCCCCCCTCGACCTCCTCGCGCCGTACCCCGAGCAGCGCGGCCGCCTCCCCGGCATGGGGCGTCATCAGGGTCGGTGCCGTACGCCCGCGCACCGCGTCCCGGTCGGCCAACCGCAGCCCGTCCGCGTCGAGCAGCACCGGCACGTCCGCCCGGAGCACCTCGGCGACGCTCGCCGCGTCCTCCCCGGCGCCCGGCCCGACCACCCACGCCTGTACCCGCCCCGCCTTCGCCGGCCCCTGGTCGGACACCAGCGTCTCCGGGAAGCGGGCGATGACCGCCTCCCCCGCGGGCCCGACGTACCGCACGGCCCCCGCCCCGCCCCGCAGCGCCCCGGAGACGGCGAGCACGGCGGCGCCGGGATAGCGCGCGGACCCGGCGGCGATGCCGACGACCCCGCGCCGGTACTTGTCGCTCTCCGCGGCGGGCACCGGCAACAGCCGTGCCACATCGGCGTGTTGCAGGGCGTGGAGCTCGGGCCCGGCGGGCAGGTCGAGACCGATGTCGACGAGTCGCACCACCCCGGCGTACTCCCGCGCCGGATCGATCAGCAGGCCCGGCTTGTACGTTCCGAAGGTCACCGTCAGATCGGCCCGGATCGCCGCCCCCCGCACCTCCCCGGTGTCCGCCTCGACCCCGCTGGGCAGGTCCACGGCCACCACGGCGGCCCGGGACCGCCCGGCGGCCAGGGCCAGGGCCTCGGCCTCGGGCCGCAGCCCGCCCTTGCCGCCGATCCCGACGATCCCGTCCACGACGAGGTCGGCCCGCTCGATCAGCCCGCCGGCGGAATCGGCCGCGGCGACCGCGCCCCCCGCCCGCCGCAGCGCGGCGAGCCCGCCCGCGTGCGCCCGCTCGGGCGTCAGGAGTACGGCCGTGACCCCGGCCCCGCGCCGGGCCAGCCGCGCCCCGGCGTACAGCGCGTCCCCGCCGTTGTCGCCGCTGCCGACGAGCAGCACCACCCGGCTGCCGTACACCCGTCCGAGCAACTCGGCGCAGGCGGCGGCCAGCCCCGCGGCGGCCCGCTGCATCAGCGCACCCACCGGCAGCCGCGCCATCAGGGCCCGTTCGGCCGCCCTCACCGTCTCCACGCTGTACGCACTACGCATGGCACCGAGTCTGCCCCGGAACCTCCACCGCCCACACCCGGGGGGCTCAGCCCTCGGCCACCACCACGGCCGAGGCGACGCCCGCGTCATGACTGAGCGACACATGCCAGGACCGCACACCCAGCTCCGCGGCCCGCGCGGCCACGGTGCCCGTCACCCGCAGCCGGGGCTGCCCGCTGTCCTCGACGTACACCTCGACATCGGTCCAGTGCAGCCCGGGCGGTGCCCCCAGCGCCTTCGCCAGCGCCTCCTTGGCGGCGAACCGGGCCGCGAGCGAGGCGACCCCGCGCCGTTCCCCGCTGGGCAGCAGCAGTTCCCGCGCCACGAACAGCCGGTCGGCCAGCCCGGGCGTCCGCTCCAGGGACGCGCGAAACCGGTCGATCTCGGCGACGTCGATCCCCACTCCGATGATGCTCATGCCGGGCAGCCTACGGTCGCGGACCCGGCCGCACCCGCCCACCTGCCGAAACCCGACTGCCGGTCAGGGCCCGTGCCGTCTACGCTCCGTCCATGACATCCCAGGCCTATCTCTCCGAACTCTTCTCGCTGGACGGCCGTGTCGCCGTGGTGACCGGCGGCAGCTCCGGCATCGGCCGGGCCATCGCCGGGGCGCTGGCGCGGGCCGGCGCGAGCGTGGTGGTCGTGGCCCGCACCAAGGAGCAACTGGAGGAGACCGTCGGCGAGTTGACGGCCGAGGGCGGCCGGGCCGGCTGGGTCGCGGCCGACCTGGGCACCCGCGACGGTGCGCGCGCGGCCGCCGAGGAGGCCGCCGGTGTCTTCGGCGAGCCGGACATCCTCGTCAACTCCGCCGGGATCAACCTGCGGCCGCCGATGGGCGAACTGGGCGAGGACGTGTGGGACACCACCATGGCCGTGAACCTTCAGGCGCCCTTCCTGCTGGGGCAGCGGTTCGGGCCCGGCATGGCGGAGCGCGGCTTCGGCCGGATCATCCACCTCACCTCCCAGCAGGCCCACCGCGCCTTCGTGCAGAGCGGGGCGTACGGCGTCTCCAAGGGCGCGCTGGAGTCGCTGGCCCGCTCGCAGGCCGAGGCCTGGTCGCCGTACGGCGTCACCGTCAACACCCTGGTGCCGGGGTTCGTGATGACGCCGCTCAACCGGCGGCTGTCGTCCGACCCGGAGAAGGTGGCCGCCCTGGCCGCCCGCACGATGACCGGCCGCAACGGACTGGCCGAGGACTTCGAGGGCGCGGCCGTCTTCCTCGCGAGCCGCGCCTCCGCCTATGTCACCGGCCAGTCGATCTTCGTGGACGGCGGCTTCTCGGTGCACTGAGCCCGCGCCCGAAACGGGCACCCGGCAGACGAGTGGCCGCACCCGCCCCTACTCGACCGTGACCGACTTGGCCAGGTTGCGCGGCTGATCCACCTCGTTCCCCCGGGCGGTGGCCAACTCGCACGCGAAGACCTGGAGCGGCACCGTCGCCACCAGCGGCTGCAGCAGGGTCGGGGTGGCCGGGACGCGGATCAGGTGGTCGGCGTACGGGACCACCGCCTCGTCGCCCTCCTCCGCGATCACGATCGTGCGCGCCCCACGGGCCCGGATCTCCTGGATGTTGGAGACGATCTTGTCGTGCAGGACCGAGCGGCCGCGCGGCGACGGGACGACGACCACGACCGGCACGTCCTCCTCGATCAGCGCGATCGGGCCGTGCTTCAGCTCGCCCGCGGCGAAGCCCTCCGCGTGCATGTAGGCGAGTTCCTTGAGCTTCAGGGCGCCTTCGAGGGCGACCGGGTAGCCCACGTGCCGGCCCAGGAACAGCACCGTGTTCTTCGACGCCAGGCTCCGGGCCAGCTCACGCACCGGCTCCATCGTCTCCAGGACCTGCTCGACCTCCACCGAGATGCGGGACAGGTCCTTGATCACGGCCTGGATCTCGTCGCCCCACTTGGTGCCGCGCACCTGGCCCAGGTACAGCGCCACCAGGTAGCAGGCCACCAGCTGGGTCAGGAACGCCTTGGTGGAGGCCACGGCGACCTCCGGTCCGGCGTGCGTGTAGAGCACCGCGTCCGACTCGCGCGGGATCGTCGAGCCGTTGGTGTTGCAGATCGCCAGCACCTTGGAGCCCTGCTCGCGAGCGTGGCGCAGTGCCATCAGGGTGTCCATGGTCTCGCCGGACTGGGAGATGGCGATGACCAGGGAGCGGCCGTCCAGGATCGGGTCCCGGTAGCGGAACTCGCTGGCCAGCTCCACCTCGCACGGGATGCGCGTCCAGTGCTCGATGGCGTACTTGGCGATCAGGCCGGCGTGGAAGGCCGTACCGCACGCGACGATGACGACCTTGTCGATCTCCCGCAGCTCGAAGGGCGAGATGCGGACCTCGTCCAGCGTCAGCGAACCCGACGGGTCGATGCGGCCCAGCAGCGTGTCGGCGACCGCCTTGGGCTGCTCGGCGATCTCCTTGAGCATGAAGTAGTCATAACCCCCCTTTTCCGCGGCGGAGGCGTCCCAGTCCACGTGGTAGCTGCGGACCTCGGCCGGGCGGCCGTCGAAGCCCGTCACCGTCACGCGGTCGCGGCGCAGCTCCACCACCTGGTCCTGGCCCAGCTCGATCGCCGAGCGCGTGTGGGCGATGAACGCGGCGACGTCCGAGGCCAGGAACGCCTCACCCTCTCCAACGCCCACCACCAGCGGCGAGTTCCGCCGCGCGCCGACGACCACGTCCGGCTCGTCGGCGTGCACCGCGACCAGCGTGAACGCGCCCTCCAGCCGCCGGCACACCAGCCGCATGGCCTCCGCGAGGTCCGCGCCGGCGGAGAACTCCTCGGCCAGCAGGTGGGCGACGACCTCGGTGTCCGTCTCGGAGGTCAGTTCGTGGCCGCGCTCGGCGAGTTCGGCCCGCAGGACGGCGAAGTTCTCGATGATGCCGTTGTGGACGACGGCGACCCGGCCCGCGTTGTCGAGATGCGGGTGGGCGTTGGCGTCCGTGGGGCCGCCGTGCGTGGCCCAGCGGGTGTGGCCGATGGCCGTCGGGCCCGTCGGCAGCGGCCGTTCGGCCAGCGCCTTCTCCAGGTTGACCAGTTTCCCGGCCTTCTTCGCCGCGGCCAGCCCGCCGTCGGCCAGCACGGCGACACCCGCCGAGTCGTAACCCCGGTACTCCAGCCGCTTCAGCCCGGCCATCACGACCTCGAGCGCCGACTGTGATCCTACGTATCCAACGATTCCGCACATGAGTCGCAGCCTACGACCCGCGAACGGCCCGAACTGGCCTCCGCCTGCCCGAAATCGGAAATTCCCACCGCCGTACGAGGGCCGTTTCGTGGTCGAACGGTCCGGTGCGGGGACGGCGCCGCGACGTTCCACGGGCACGCCTCGGAAACACGTCGCCCGGCCGTCAGGGACGTCACCGGGAGACCTGGGCCACCGCTTCCCCCTCACTGGAGGCGTGACGGAGCCCACCCGCCGTCGTGTTCAAACTCCGTTAACAATGGACTGTGATCTCACCGGTCTCCTCGATGCCCCGGAGCGCCCACCGGCACAGGCCGGAGGCGACTCCCTACGTCGACCTCACCCGCGCCGAGTGGAGCGCGCTGCGCGACAAGACGCCGCTGCCGCTCACCGCCGAGGAGGTGGAGAAGCTGCGCGGTCTGGGCGACGTGATCGACCTGGACGAGGTGCGGGACATCTACCTCCCGCTGTCCCGGCTCCTCAACCTCTACGTCGGCGCCACGGACGGCCTCAGAAGCGCGCTGAACACCTTCCTCGGCGAGCAGGGCTCCCAGTCCGGCACCCCGTTCGTCATAGGCGTCGCCGGCTCGGTGGCCGTAGGGAAGTCCACCGTCGCCCGCCTGCTGCAGGCGCTGCTCTCCCGCTGGCCCGAGCACCCAAGGGTGGAGCTGGTGACCACGGACGGCTTCCTGCTGCCCACCAAGGAGCTCCAGGCGCGCGGCCTGATGTCGCGGAAAGGTTTCCCCGAGTCCTACGACCGCCGGGCCCTGACCCGTTTCGTCGCCGACATCAAGGCGGGCAAGGCCGAGGTCACGGCCCCCGTCTACTCCCACCTCATCTACGACATCGTCCCGGACCAGAAGCTCACGGTCCGCCGCCCCGACATCCTGATCGTCGAGGGCCTGAACGTGTTGCAGCCCGCCCTGCCCGGCCAGGACGGCCGCACCCGGGTCGGTCTCGCCGACTACTTCGACTTCAGCGTGTACGTCGACGCCAGTGCCGAGGACATCGAGCGCTGGTACCTCAGCCGCTTCAGGAAGCTGCGCCAGACCGCCTTCCAGGACCCGGACTCCTACTTCCGCAAGTACACCCAGGTCTCCGAGGACGAGGCCCTGGACTACGCCCGCACCCTGTGGCGGACGATCAACAAGCCCAACCTGGTCGAGAACATCGCCCCCACCCGCGGCCGGGCCACCCTTGTGGTCCGCAAGGGACCGGACCACAAGGTCCAGCGGCTGAGACTGCGCAAGCTCTAGACAGGGGCCTCTAGAACACTCTTTCGCAGTTGACGACGGTGTCGCCGGGGTCGCGGAACACCGTGTCGGTGCCACCGCCGCAGTTCACGACGTCACCGCCGGCGTTGTCCTGCACACCGATCGTGTCGTTGCCGCCGTTGGTGGTCACCATGTCGACGCCCGTACCGGCGTCGACGGTGGAGTTGACCGGAGCCATGGAACCGTCGAAGGTGTCGTTCCCGTCGCCCAGTTGGACCGCGATGCTGGTGACAACGCCGCAGTCGGCGCTGTTGGGGTCGTTGGGCACTCGGGTGCACCCTGGACCGACCGCGATGCCCGTGGTGTCGGTGAAGATCAGATGGTGGGTGATGGGGTCGACTCTGGCCGTGACGTGGTTCGCCACGCCGGAGCGGGCCTGGAGCAAAGCCATGCCGAAGAGCCGGAACGCCGTGGAGCCCGGTGTCTGGGCGGCGGCCGGGGTGGCGGCCGAGGTGACGACCAGTCCCGCCACCAGGGCCGGACCGACCGCTCGCTTCAAGGTACTGCTCACGATCTTCATGCTGGGTTTTCTCACTTCCGTCGAGGGGGGCGCGTCACACGGGACGGCCTCGACGGAAGGGATACCGACAGCGATCGATCACGCATCCTTTATTAGGTTCATAGAGTGACTCGCGTCGCGCGAAAGGACGCACACGTGTGGGACGTCCGGGGCAGGAAGCACTCCCGCCCCGGCCGCATCCCGCTGGACTAACCCAGAGCCGACTTCACCGCGTCGGCCAGCCGGCCGGCCACCGACCGCGCCTGGTCGATGTCCGCCGCCTCGACCATCACCCGCACCAACGGCTCGGTGCCGGACGGCCGGAGCAGCACCCGTCCCGTCTCCCCCAGCTCCCGCTCCGCCTCGCTGACGGCGGCCGCGAGTTCGGCCGAGGTCCTGACCCGGGACCTGTCCACGTCCGGCACGTTGATGAGCACCTGCGGCAGCCGCTCCATCACCGACGCCAGTTCGCGCAGGCTGCGGCCGGTCTCGGCGACCCGCGCCGCCAGCAGCAGCCCGGTCAGCGTGCCGTCACCGGTGGTCGCGTGGTCGAGGACGATGACGTGCCCGGACTGCTCGCCGCCGAGGGCGAACCCGTGCTCCTTCATCTCCTCCAGCACATACCGGTCGCCGACGGCGGTCTGCACCAGGCGGATCCCGGCCTTCTCCATCGCCAGCTTGAAGCCCAGGTTGGACATCACGGTGGCGACGACGGTGTCGGCCCGCAGCGCGGAGTGCTCCCGCATGGCGAGCGCCAGCACGGCGAGGATCTGGTCGCCGTCGACCTCCTCGCCGGTGTGGTCCACGGCCAGGCACCGGTCGGCGTCGCCGTCGTGCGCGATGCCGAAGTCGGCGCCGTGCTCGACCACCGCGGCCTTGAGCAGGCCCAAGTGGGTCGAGCCGCAGCCGTCGTTGATGTTCAGACCGTCCGGCGCGGCGCCGATCGTGACGACCTCGGCGCCGGCCCGCGCGAACGCCTCCGGCGAGACCCCCGAGGCCGCGCCGTGCGCTTCGTCCAGGACGATCTTCAGTCCGTCGAGCCGGTTCGGGAGGACGGACAGCAGGTGGCCGACGTACTGCTCGAAGCCCTCGGCGTACGACCGCACGCGGCCCACGCCCGCACCCGTCGGCCGCTCCCACGGCTCGCCGTGCCGGTGGGAGTCGTACACCGCCTCGATCCGGTCCTCCAGCTCGTCGGCGAGTTTGTGGCCGCCGCGGGCGAAGAACTTGATGCCGTTGTCCGGCATCGCGTTGTGGCTGGCGGAGAGCATCACGCCCAGGTCGGCGCCGAGCGCGCCGGTCAGATACGCCACCGCGGGCGTCGGCAGCACACCGACGCACAGCACGTCCACGCCGGCGCTCGCGAGGCCGGCGACCACGGCCGCCTCCAGGAACTCCCCGGACGCCCGCGGGTCCCGACCGACCACCGCCGTCGGCCTGTGGCCCTCGAAACTGCCCGCCTCGGCGAGCACGTGGGCCGCCGCAACGGACAGGCCGAGCGCCATCTCGGCCGTCAGGTCCGCGTTGGCGACGCCGCGCACGCCGTCCGTGCCGAAGAGTCGTCCCACTTGTCCTCCATCCGATCGCACAAGCCTTTGAGCACCTGAGCGTCTTGTGTCGTTATACGCCCTCGACTGGGATAAACGAACGCCCCGACGGCACATGTGGCGTGCCGCCGGGGCGTTCGGAGTACGAGCAGGCGACGCTTAGCGCTTGCTGTACTGCGGAGCCTTGCGGGCCTTCTTCAGACCGGCCTTCTTCCGCTCGACCGCGCGGTCGTCGCGGCGCAGGAAGCCGGCCTTCTTCAGCGGGCCGCGGTTGTTGTCGACGTCGGCCTCGTTCAGGGCACGGGCGACACCGAGACGGAGGGCACCGGCCTGGCCGGAGACACCGCCACCGGCGATGCGGGCGATGACGTCGTAGCGGCCGTCGAGCTCGAGCACCTTGAAGGGCTCGTTGACTTCCTGCTGGTGCACCTTGTTCGGGAAGTAGTCCTCGAGGGTGCGACCGTTGATCTTCCACTTGCCGGTGCCCGGAACGATCCGGACGCGGGCGATGGCGTTCTTGCGGCGGCCCAGGCCGGCGGCCGGCTGGGGCTCGCCGAAGCGGGAGGCCAGGGACTCCGAGGTGTACTCGCCCTCGACGGGGACCTCGGACTCGGTGGTGTAGCTCTCGATGTCGATCTCTTCGATCGGCTGCTCGGCAGTGGTCTCGGCCACGATTCTCCTCAGATTCTCTTCAGTCTTAGGGGGTGGCCGGACTTACTGCGCGACCTGGGTGATCTCGAACGGCACCGGCTGCTGGGCAGCGTGCGGGTGCTGGTCGCCCGAGTAGACCTTCAGCTTCGTGAGCATCTGACGGCCCAGGGTGTTCTTGGGGAGCATGCCCTTGACGGCCTTCTCGATGGCCTTCTCGGGGTTCTTGGCGAGCAGCTCGTCGTAACGGACGGAGCGCAGACCACCCGGGTAGCCGGAGTGGCGGTACGCCATCTTCTGGGTCCGCTTGTTGCCGGAGAGGTGCACCTTGTCCGCGTTGATGATGATGACGAAGTCACCAGCGTCGACGTGGGGCGCGTAGATCGGCTTGTGCTTGCCCCGGAGAAGGGTCGCTGCAGTGGTGGCGAGACGGCCCAGGACAACGTCCTGAGCGTCGATGACGTGCCACTGGCGCGTCACATCGCCGGGCTTGGGGCTGTACGTACGCACGGTTCGTAGCCTTCGCTTCGAGTGAATGGTCCTGAACAGGTCACCGAAACGATCACGACAGCCTGGACCGCACGGCGGCGACGCATACCGCGTACATGGGGTCGCTGGTCATCGGCCCGGTGGACCGGTGTAAGGGCCCGTCCCGTGAGAATGAGCAAGCCAATACACAACGAACAAGCAGAATACCGGGGTCGTCGGCGAGGGTCAAAACGAGCGATCAGCGTGCCGAGCCGCGCCCCCCGTCTAAGATGCGCCCCATGAGTTACGGGCAGGGGGGACCCCAGTCTCAGTGGGATCCCTGGAAACCGCATTCCCAGCAGCAGTCCTGGAACAGCGGCGGTGACGACGGAACCCCGGACTGGGCAGCGCTCGCCGAGGCATCGGAGAGCCGCAACAAGCGCCGCAAGCTGCTCTTCGTCGGCGCCGGCGCGGTCGCCACGGTCGCCGTCGGCACGGCCGTCGCCATGGCCGTCGTCTCCGCGAACAGCGGCAACGACGCCCACGGCACGCCCACGAACCTGCCCGTGAGCGGTTCCGTGCCCAGCGGCTCGGCCACGCCGTCCTTCGCGCCCACCAGCGCCCCGCCGCCGCTGGACCCCAAGGACTTCATATCCAGCGCCAAGAAGGACACCGCCCCGCTCAGCGCCGACACGCTCTTCCCGGGCACCCAGCTGACCATGGGCACCACGGTGTACAAGAAGGGCGCCACGGCCGACACCACGAACTGCGCCTCGGCCGCCGGCGGCAACCTGCCGAAGATCCTCACCGCGGGCGGCTGCACCCGCCTGATCCGCGCGACCTACACCAGCGGAGGCGTCGCGATCACCGTCGGCGTCGCCGTCTTCGACGACCAGGCGCAGGCCACGAAGGTCAGGAAACAGGCCACCAAGAAGGCCGTGGTGCGCTCCCTGCCCGGCAAGGGCGTCAAGGACTTCTGCAACGCCGCGATCTGCCTGACGACCACGAATGCCGTCGGCCGCTACGCCTACTTCACCACCGGCGGCTTCCTCAACGGCAAGAACGTCACCAACAAGGACACCCAGGTCTTCTCCGTCGGCAACGACCTGCAGCAGTTCATCTTCAACCAGATCTACCGCCGCGGCCAGGCCCAGGCGTCCGCGGCGGCGAACCGGTAGCTCAGCAGCACCCCGCCGACGGAAGCGACCGCTTGTTCCGCGCCTCCTTGTTGCGCGCGGCCAGCAGCTCGTCGGCGGGGTAGCCGACCTCCTCCAGGGTCAGCCCGTGCGGCCGTACGACGTGTACGGCGGAGTCCCGCACCCCCGCGGCCAGCACCTTTCCGGGCCACTCCGGCCCGCGGTGCCCGTCCCCGACGAACAGCAGCGCGCCGATCAGCGAGCGCACCATGTTGTGACAGAACGCGTCGGCGCGCACGGTGGCCGTGACGATCCCGTCGGACCCGCGCACGAGGCTGAGCTCCTGAAGGGTCCGAATGGTCGTGGCCCCTTCCCTCTTCTTGCAGTACGCGGCGAAGTCGTGCTCGCCGAGCAGCGCCCGCGCGGCCTCGTTCATGGCGTCCACGTCGAGGGGCCAGTCGTGCCACAGGACGTGGTTGCGCAGCAGGGGGTCCACTCCCCCGGGGTTGTCCGTCACCCGGTAGGCATAGCGCCGCCAGACGGCCGAGAAACGGGCGTTGAAGCCGCTGGGAGCCTCCCTGAGCGCCCAGACCCGCACGTCCTTCGGCAGCCGCCCGGCGAGCCGCTTGAGCAGCTTCTCGTGGTGCTCCCGCCAGACGCCCTCGGGCAGATCGACGTGTGCCACCTGCCCGCGCGCGTGCACGCCCGCGTCGGTCCGGCCGGCCACGGTCAGGTCGTACGTCTCCCTCGACCGTGTCACCGTGCGCAGGGCGTCCTCGATCTCACCCTGCACGGTCCGCCTGCCGCCGGCCTGCTTGGCCCAGCCGTGGAAGCCGGTGCCGTCGTAGGACAGGTCGAGGCGGATACGGACGAACCCGGGCTGTACTTCTTCGCTCACGTGGAAATCCTCTCAAGGACGCGAAAGCGGGCCCGCCCCGAAGGACGGACCCGCTTCACGTCAGGCAGAGACTCAGGCCTCCGACTCCTCGGCAGCGGCCTCCTCGGCCGGCGCCTCGGTGGTCTCCGCAGCCTTGGCCTCGTCGGCCTCCTTGACCGCACGCTTGGTGGCGGCCTCGGCCTCACCCACGGCCTTCTGCTGCACCGTCAGCGCCTCGACCAGCTCGATGACGGCCATGGGCGCGTTGTCGCCACGGCGGTTACCGATCTTGGTGATGCGGGTGTAGCCACCCGGACGGTTCTCGTAACGCGGGCCGATCTCGGTGAAGAGCGTGTGGACGACGCTCTTGTCCGTGATGACCTGGAGCACCTGACGGCGGTTGTGAAGGTCGCCCTTCTTCGCCTTGGTGATCAGACGCTCGGCGTACGGGCGCAGGCGGCGGGCCTTCGCCTCGGTGGTGGTGATACGGCCGTGCTCGAAGAGGCTCTTCGCCAGGTTCGCGAGGAGCAGCTTCTCGTGCGCGGCGCTGCCGCCCAGACGGGCACCCTTGGTGGGCTTCGGCATTGTTCTTCTCCTGTGTGTCTGCCCCGGCCGTATCAGGTACCGGGGTCAGGAACCCGATGAGCGGATGCTCACCGGCTGCGACCGATCAGTACTGCTCGGTCTCCACGAAACCCGCGTCCGCGTCGTCGTCGGCGCCGAAGGCGTCGGCAGCGGCCGTGGGGTCGAATCCGGGCGGGCTGTCCTTCAGGGCCAGGCCCATGCCGGCCAGCTTCGCCTTGACCTCGTCGATCGACTTCGCACCGAAGTTGCGGATGTCGAGGAGGTCGGCCTCGGAACGCGCGACGAGCTCACCCACGG